>CAYYHB010000153.1:0-12792 GCA_964471395.1 uncultured Burkholderiales bacterium
CCCCCGAAGAGCTGCACCGCCACCGGGCGCTCGTTGTCGTGCCAGTCGAACATGGTGAAGGTGCGCTTGCTCTTGTAGTGGATGGCCATGCTGGAGATCAGCTCGGTGCAGACCAGCCCCACCCCGCCCAACTCGCGCACCAGGCGCCGAAAGGGATGGTTGGTCTGCCCGGCCATGGGAGCCAGGAAGAGCGGGGGATCGATCTTCACGTCGCCGATCATGATCGGCCGGAGCTGGGTTTTGGTGTTCACAACGGTGGGGAATTCTTCCCCGCGGGGCGGCCGTTCCCTGGATCCCGGCGGCTCGGCCCTCCAGGGGCAAGCAGGGACCGAGCATCGACCCGGTCGGCAGGGTCGCTACGAAAGGGTTCACCCTCCCTGGACAGAAGCATTCTCAATGGCGTTGCGGCTTGATGAGGGTAGGCAATGGACTTACGAGGATTATCGAGCCCTGCCCGAGGACGGCAAGCGCTATGAGGTGTTGGATGGCAAGCTCTACGTGACACCCGCTCCGAGCCCCTACCACCAGACCCTGTCCGTGCGCCTGCTGGTTCTTTTCTACCCATTGCAAGCTCAAGGCAGGGGTCAGATCTTTCACGCCCCCGTGGACGTTCTCATGCCGGGGGCCACGCCCGTGCAGCCCGACCTGGTCTTCTTGACGGCCGAGCAGGCCCCTCTGGTCACCAGTCGCGCCATCGAGGGGGCGCCGCATCTGGTGGTGGAGATTCTCAGCCGCTCGACAGCTGGTCGTGATCGCACCATCAAGCTGAGCAAATACGCCTCCTGCGGCATTGAGCATTACTGGATGCTAGATCCCTTTGCTCGCACCCTGGAGCTGTACCGCCTCGCGGACGGGGTCTATCGACTGGAAGTCACTCTCGCTGAGGGCGACCGCCACGAGTGCGTGGACTTTCCGGGCCTGGTCATCGAGATGACGGCTCTTTTTGACGGCATTCCCGAAATCGACTGAGCGGTCAAAACTCCGACCGCTGAGACCGCCCCTCCAGGCTCTTGCGGATCGGCTCATCGAGCTGAGCCGCCAGCAAGGCTTTCCGCTCGTAGATCGCTCCCTCCAACCGCGCTCCCCGCAAATCGGCCCCCACCAGCTGGGAGTTGCCGATCTGGGCCTGGCGCAGGTCGGCCCCCCTCAGGTTGGCCCCTGACAGGTTGGTGCGGGCCAGCTGGGCCCGGGCCAGCATGGCCCCTTCCAGGCTGGCCCCGCGCAGGTCGCACTCGAGCAGATTGGCCTCGGTCAGGTCGGCCCGGTCAAAGCGCGCGTCCTGGCACTGGGCCTCGGACAGATTGGCCTCGCGCAGGTCGGCCCGGCTGAAGTTGGCCCGTCGCAGGTCGGCCCGGGTCAGGGTGGCCTCGCGCAGGTCGGCCCGCTCGAAGTTCGTCCCCAGAGCGATCCCCTCCATCAGAAAGGCCCCCCGCAGGTTGGCTTCGCGCAGGTTGGCCGAGGTCAACCCGATCTGGTAGCCCTCCAGGCCCGGCAGCACCGCCTTCTCCAGATCGGTTCCCACCATCAGGGCGTAGCGCAGATCAGCCAGCGGCATCTGGCATCCGGCCATGCGGGCCTGACTGAAGTCGAACCCGCGCAGAGGAGGGCCGTAGAGGTGGAAGGGCTCTAACTCGGCCTTGCGGCCCTCGGCTCCGTCGCTCTCCAGCCACTTGCGGTGCAAGAGGAAGATCTCGCGCACCTCGCCCAGCTCGAGGTTTTTCAATGGGGCTCGCCCACCAGCAGCATGTTGCGGTCCAGGTCGACGGCGTAGTTCTCGCACTTGGCCAGAAAATCGCCCGAGCTGCCGTAACCGGTCAGGTGGGCCAGCACCTCGATGGCCACCACCGGGATCTCGGCCTCCTGGTCTTGCTCCATGCGGGCCACCGCGGCCGGGGTGGTCAAGAGCGCCACCGCCAGGTCCTGGTGCCGATAGCCGTGCTCCTCGCGGGCTTGCCGAATCCGTTCACCTAAGGTCATGTTTCAGGTCGCTTTCAGGCCCTTCCTCCAGAATCGATGCGTGATGATCGGCCTGGTCAGTTCGGCCCCTCGGCTCACCAGCCTGCCCGTTCGGGCAGGCTCCGAGCCGTCCCCCGACCGGTTCGTCCCCTCTTCGGCGTCCGAGTTCGTTCCCCCCACGCGGGCCCAACTCCTCAAGGCGGTGGCCAGCCCCTTCCCGCAGGGGTGGGTGGGTCGCTGGGTGGGAGAAATGAGCGTGACCGGCGTTCCGGGCACCGACAAGGTGGGCGTCGAGCTCGACATCCAACCCCGCGGCCAGGGAAAGTACAGCTGGTCGTTGCGCTACCAGGGGCAGCCCGAGCGCCCCTACGAGCTGTTGCCGGTGGACCCATCCCGGGGTCACTATCTGGTGGACGAGAAGAACGGCATCCTGATCGACTCCTACTACCAGGACGGCGCGCTGATCAGCCAGTTCGAGGTGGGCCGCAACCGGATCACGGCTCGCTACGAGCTCGAGGGGGATCAGCTCAAGCTGGAGATGCAGTCTTTTGGCAAGGAGCCGGTGCGCGAGTCTGCCCACGGCGTGAGCGCCTTTCCGCTGGGCAGCCTTCAGCGGGCCACCTTGAGAAAACCTTGAGAATTCCTTGACCGCCTGTCCAGGCATTAACAATTTACCCACCTCCTCTCGGACCCGTCTGGTTACAATGAAACCATGCTGATCACGCCTACCGTGACCTCCTCTCTTACCGCCCCCTGCCCCGCGCCTCCCAAGAACCCCGTCGAGAAAGCCGTCACCTGGATGGACGACTACACCTCGGCGCGGGAGACCACCGGCGGCAACTTCAAGTCGGCGAACTACTTCCAGGCCTTTTTCCAGGGAGGCACGGAAGGGTACTACCTGATGGGTCCGGCCGGCGTGGTGGCCGGGGCGGGCTCGGCCCTGACCGGCTCGTTCATCCAGAACAAGACCGGCAGCCAGGTGCTCGGCGTCGTCTGCGGCACGGCCGTGGGCGCTGCGCTGGGAACGGCCGTGGGCGCCCTGAGCGGCCAGCCACTGGTCAATGCCGGCGTGCTGGGCGGCTTGCTCGGTGGCTTCCAGACCATCCGCTCGGACGGTCGCTCGGAAATTCGTGACGCCGGCGGCAACGCCACCATGATCTCCGCCTTCTTCATCGACGGCCCGGCCAAAGTTGCTGGCGGCATCGGCGCCGCCGCCGGAGCCCGCTACGAGAAGGGCTGGCAGCGCGCTCTCATCGGCGCCGGCGTGGGTGCCGCCACGGGAGCGGGCCTGGCCGCCATCGGCTTCGCCCCTGCCACCGTCCCCGTGGCCGCCCTGGGCGCGGGCCTGGCGGGCGCCGTAGGACCCTTCTTCGGCCCTCGTTTCTCCCAGTTCTTCCGCAACCTGGCCGAGGACTCCGGCAAGGGGATGGAGTGGGTCGGCATGCGCACGGGCCTGGCCCGCGGCCCCATCGACGAGAAGTACCGCAACGCCATGGGCGCCGTGCCCGCGGCCTTCATCAAGGAGGGCCTGCGCGGCTTCATGTATTCCGATGGCGGGCTCTCCGGTTTCGTTATCGGAGGCGCGATGGAGTCGGTGCAGCAAGCCCACATCATGTTCTTCAGCGAGAAAGACGCCAAAGGAAAGCCGGGCGACGAGAGCGTCATCCTGTCCAAGGAGAAGTGCCCTCCGACGGCCTGATCTCCCCGTCACTCGTCCGGATCGCGCCGTGATCCACCCGAGTAACCCGGATCATGCGCGCCCCACTTGCCTGGATCACCCGTGGTCCGCCCGATCATGCGAACCCCACTTCCCCCGGGTCACGCCGTGATCCACCCGATTAACCCGGATCATGCGCGCCCCACTTGCCTGGATCACCCGTGGTCCGCCCAGACCCCACTTTCCCGGACCGCGTCGTGATCCACCCGATTAACCCGGATCATGCGCGCGCCACTTGCCCGGATCAGAGGAAAACTCCCGGGACCTGACCTATATCTCGGGATGATCAGCGTGTTGCTGGTAGACGACCATGAAGTGCTGCGCCAGGGTTTGACCCGGTTGCTCGACTGCGAGCCAGATCTGAGCGTGGTGGGTCAGGCAGGCACCGGCGAGGAGGCTCTGGAGCTGGTCAGGCAGCTCGAGCCGACCCTGGTGACCCTCGATCTCCACCTGCCTGGAATCGGTGGGCTGGAGACAGCCGTGCGCCTCCTGGCCGCCCGGCCTGACCAGGGGGTGGTGATCGTCTCCAGCCTGGTGCGCGCCCGCGAAGTGCAGTTGCTGGTGCGCACCGGGGTGCGCGGCTACCTGAGCAAGACCGCGCCCGCCAAGGAGATCGTGCGGGCCCTGCGCCAGGTAGGCTCAGGCGGCAATTACTACGACTCCCACGCCGCTCAGGCTCTGGCCGAGTCGCTGCGCGGCCTGGAGCCACTCGAGCTCTCGGCCCGCCAGCTCGAAATCTTGCTGATGGCTGCCCGGGGCCTGCGTACCAGGGAGATCGCCAATCTGCTGGCCCTCAGCGTCAAGACGGTGGAAAAGCACCGCACCGAGATCTTCGGGCGGCTCGGGGTGCGCAACCTGGCCGAAGCTCTGGAGGCGGCCCGGCGCCATCAGATCCTGGCCTGAACCAGCTCGAGCAGCTCTTCCGGGTTGACCGGCTTCTCCAGGTAGGCGTGGGCTCCGGCCGCAAGGCATGCTTCGCGGGTGCCCGGCACGGTCAGTCCCGAAACGGCCAGAATGCGGCTGCGAGCCATGCGCGGGTCGGCCCGCAGCAGCCGGATGGCATCCAGCCCGCCCAGGCGGGGCATGCGCAGATCCACAAGCAGCACCTCTGGAACGCTGGCGCGAGCCATCTCCAGCCCCACGATGGCGTCCTCGGCCTGCTCCACCCGACAGCCGGCCCGACGCAGAAGGCCGGAGAAGAAGACCCGGTCGACCGGATTGTCGTCGATCACCAGCACCCGCAGGCCTCCCTGCGAGGCGCTCGGCTCCCCCTCGGTGGCCCGGGGGCCCAGTGGCAGGGCCACGCTGAAGCGGCTCCCCTGACCGGGCTGGCTTTCCACCGTCACGCTGCCCCCCGAGAGCTCGGCCAGTCGCTGCACCATCATCAGCCCCAGGCCCGTGCCAGGCTGGCTCTGGTCGAGCTGGCCGAAGGGGACGAACAGGCGCGAGAAGTCCTCGCGGGCGATGCCGGGACCCTGGTCAGAGACGGTGAAGCGCACCGCCTCGCGCTCGCGGTCGTGGGCCACCGTAAGGCGAGCTGCCCCGCTGGCTTTGAGGGCATTGCTGAGCAGGTTGACCAGGATCTGCTTGAGCCGGCCCTCGTCAGCCCAGACTTCGAGCGATTCCTCCACTTCCAGTCTCACCGAGCCGCTGTCCAACAGCTCCAGCGTGCCCCGGCACAGGTCGGCCACGTTCAAATGGCGACACTCCAGGCGCAGCTTGCCCGCCTCCAGGCGCGACAGGTCAAGCAGATCGTCGATCAACCCCAGCAGGTGGCGTCCGCTCTGGTAGATCGTCTCCAGGGTGTTGCGCTGGGCCTCGTTGAGCGGACCCAGGTCTTCTTCGAGCAGCGCCTCGGACATGCCCAGCACGGTGTGCAGCGGGCTTCGCAGCTCGTGAGTGGTGCTGGCCAGAAACTCGCTCTGGGCCCGCAGAGCCCGGGTCAGCTCCTCGCGGTCGCGCCGCTGCTCCTCCTGAAGACCTTCCAGGTCGCGGGTCAGCTGCTCGAGTTGGCGCTCCAGATCCACGGGGAGGGTCTTCGCGAGCCGACAGGAAGCTCCCCGCAATGGGCCGGCCCACGGTGCTGATCATCGACGACGAGCGGGCTTCGCGCGAAACCCTGCAGATGCAGCTGATGCGCGAGGGATATCGCATCGAGCAGGCCGACGGCCCCGTTCGGGGCCTGGAGCGGGCCCTGGAGCTGATCCCCGACCTGGTGCTGATGGACGTCTGTATGCCCGGCACCACTGGTTTTGAGCTGTGCCGCCAGTTCAAGGCCGATGCCCGGCTCAAGCGCATCCCGGTCATCCTGGTCACGGCCCTGAACCGGCGCGAAGACCTGGTCAAGGGCCTCGACTCGGGAGCCGACGAGTTCGTCAACAAGCCTGTGGCGGGCGCCGAGCTGCGGGCCCGGGCCCGTTCCATGCTGCGCATCAAGAGCCAGCAAGACGAGCTGGCGGCCGAGATCGAGCGGCGCGAGGAGCTGACCCGCCTGCTGGTGCACGACCTGCGCACCCCGGTGGCCACCATGCGGATGTATCTCGAGCTGTTGCAGCGCGATTTTCGCCCCGAGGACCTGGAGGTGCTGGCCGGCCAGCTGCACCGGGTGGACAGCCTGGTGGACGAGCTGTTGACCACCGCCTGCATGGAGCACGGCCAGCTAGCCCTGCAGCTGGAGGAGACCACTCTGGGCAAGCTGGTGCGCGACCTGGTGGAGTCGCCCTGGATGGCCCCCCACTTCCCCGAGGGCCGGCTGCTGCTCGATCTGCCCGAGGATGAGCCCCCCGGCCTCTGGGATACCCGCCTGCTTGGGCGGGCGGTAGAGAACCTGCTCAGCAACGCCCGCAAATACGGCGGGGGGCGGGTGGAGGTGGAGGTGCGCTACGGCGGCCACCTGGCCCGCCTGGAGGTACGCGACCAGGGCCCCGGCGTCCCCGAAGACCAGGTCGGCCGCCTGTTCGAGAAGTTCTCGGTGGTGGCCGGCGGCGGCCGCCAGCAACTCGGCCTGGGGCTCTACTTCTGCCGACTGGTGGCTCAAGCCCATGGAGGGCGCCTGTTCTACGAGCCGGCCCGCCCGCATGGCTCCACCTTCGTGTTCGAGTTCCCCCTGGCTTAGGGTTTACCCTACCTACCCCCGAGGGGTTTCCCCCTCCGTCTCCCGGCATCAGCCCTGCTAAGCTGACAGAGCGAAGACGGTCGGGGAGGTCGTGAGAATGCCGGAGCCCAAGAGCCATACCTGGAAGACTGCGGTCAAGCTGGCCCCCCACCTGATGCAAGACCGTGATGCCCTGCTGCGCCAGTTGCATCAGGCGCGCACTCTTCTCGAGCGCATGCTCGAGCCGGGTGGCCGGCTCGAGCCCCTGGCCGAGGACGTCATCGCCCTCCCGGCCCTCGTCTGGGCCTACTTCACCGGCGAGTGCCGGGGGCCGGCCTACGGCTCGGTCACCCTGGCCCTGAGCGCTCTGAGCTACACCACCGCCTCCACCCACCTCGGAGACCTCCTGCGCGGGAGAGACAGCCTTGAGGACGTGCTCGGCTACGTGTGCCGCGCCATCGCGCTCGACCTGCAAGACTTCAAGCGTTGGCGCGAGGGGCGCTACCGGTCCGCCTGAAAGCTCGAGTCCGCCCCCGGGCGCGGGGGGGGAGGGCGAAGCCCTGGCATACGGCCCGCAACGGCAGTTCTTCAGATAGCGGGTTGCTCCCAGGAGCCTTCGGCCCGACTCCCGGGCTCCCGCGCCCGGGAGCAGGCTCTTTTAAAATCCTGAGGGGAGCAAGCCAGCCATGTCAGACGAGTTCCTGCCACTTTTCGAGGAGCCCTGGACGGGCCCGGTGCCGGTGCCCGGATTTCTGATGGGAGTGCCCGCAACGAGCCCGGGCGAAGGGCCCTCCACAGATCTGATGCGCGAGCTTCCTGAGCACTTGATGCAGCGTTACCAGCTGGTGCCCCTCGGCCTGGAGGGGAACCGCCTGCGGCTGGGGATGGTCGATCCTGGCGACCTGATCGCCATTGACGACATCCGCCTGATCACCGGCTGGGACATCGACCCGGTGCCGGTTTCCCCCTCCTTCGTGGCCCGTTGCCTGGGATTGGGTGCCGAGGTCCTGGGCCAGGAGTTGCCCCTGCGCGCTCTGAGCGCCCGGGCCCGCATCGCCGGCCCGCTGGCCAGGGTCGAGCTGGAGATGGTGTTCGAGAACCCGTCCGACGAGGCGATGGACATCTCCTACCTCTTCCCCGTGCCCGCCCGAGCCGCGGTGCACGGCTTCGAGATGCGCGTTGGCGACCGGGTGCTGACCGGCCACGTCAAAGAGCGCGCCCAGGCCCGTCAACAGTTCGCGCGGGGCCTGCAGGCCGGTCATCGGGCCGCCCTGCTCGAGCTCAACCGCGACAACGTCCTGATCGCCCGGGTTGGCAACCTGCAAGCCGGCGAGCGGGTCGAGGTGCGCCTGGACTACGCCGAGTGGCTCGAGCAGCACCAGACCGAGACGGTGTTTCGCTTCCCCCTGGTGGTGGCGCCACGCTACGCCGATAGCGGAGCGACGGTGGCCCCGCGCCTGCCGGCCGGGGTGCATGCCAGTACCCGCTTCGAGCTTCAGGTCGTACTGCAGGGCCGGGCCGATCGCATCCTCTCCAGCCAGCACTGCATCGCTACCCACTTCACCGAGGATTGCACGGTGGTACAGCTGTCCCGTCAAAAAGAGCTGCTCAACCGCGACTTCGTGCTGCGCTTTCAGCTCGAGAGCCAGGAGCCGGTGGCCGCTCTCTACACCGAAGGCGAGCACTTTCTCCTCTGCCTGGCTCCGCCCGCCCACTTCCCGGCCCACGGACTGCCGCGCGACGTGGTGTTCCTGGTCGACCGCTCGGCCAGCATGGGCACCCAGACCATGCAGACCGCCTGCCAGGCCGTGCGAGGATTTCTGGGCCAGCTTCAGGCCGATGAGCGGTTTGCTATCCTGGCTTTCAACGACCGGCTCGAGACCTTTGGAGGCGACCGCTTCTGGGGGATGGATCAGCGCGAGGCCGCCTTTCGCTGGCTCGATTCGGTGCGATCAGACGGGGGCACCGAGCTCCTGGGCGCCATGGAGCGGCTGCTCCGTCACTACAAACCCGAGCCGGGCCGGCTGCTGTGCGCGGTTCTGCTCACCGACGGGATGGTGGGCAACGAGCCCCAGATCTATGCCTGGCTTCGCCGCCAGGAGCTTCCCTGCCGCATCTTCACGCTGGGGCTGGGCTCGTCCGTCAACGACGCCTTCCTGCGCGAGCTGGCCCAGATCTCCCGGGCCACCTGCGAGCTCCTGGCCGACCGCCACGAGCTGCCGCAAGCGCTGGCTCGCCTGGAGCAGGAGACGTCGCGAGCCGTCGTGACCGACCTGCGTCTGGTCGACCGGGGACTCAACTACCTGCCCGAGAGCCTCGCCCCCGGTCGCCCGGGTGACCTGTTCGCTGCCCGGCCCACGCTGCTGTCCGGTCGCTGCATGGGGCAGGGCCCGATCGAGGTGCTGGGTCGCTGGGCTCATACCGGCGAAGAGTATCGCGTTCTGCTGCAACCCACCCCGCTGGAAGGATCGGGGCTGCCCCTGTTGTGGGCTCGCGAGCGGGTGCGGGCCCTGGAGGATCGCCTCCGCCTGGGCCAGGGCTCCGCCAGCGAGATCGTGCACATGGCCGTGCGCTTCAGGTTGCTCACCGCCTTCACGGCTTTCGTGCTGGTCGACGAAACCGAGGAGGTCGAGCTGGCCACCTCCCACTTCGCCCAGCCGCTGGAGGTGGAGGAGACCGTGAAGGACATCTCGGCCCAGGACTTCGGCCCGATGGACGAGGAGATCGCCCTCGACAAGCTCAAGGACCTGGTGGACGAGGCGCCCATCGTGCGGGTGGTCAACCTGATCCTGTCGCAGGCAATCAACGACGGGGCCACCTCTATCCGGCTGACGGACACGGTAGAATACCGGATCGGCGGCAAGCTGCAGGTGGTCATGAACCCTCCCACCCACGTGCGGGCGCCCATCCTGGGTCGCTTGCTGACGCTGGCCGGGCTCAAAGCCGAGCTCGCCCAGCCTTCCCGGGGCCGCATCGCGCTGGTTCACAACGGGCGGGAGTTTGGCTGCGGCCTGGTCTACCGTCCGGGGATGATGGTGCTGACCCTGGAGAGCGAGCTTTCTCCGCGCCTGAGCGACCCGGGCGATCTCACCGGTGCCGGCCTGACCCTGGTCGCCTGTCCTGACTTCCGCCTGCGAGCTCGCCTGACGGCCGATTTCCTGGAGCGCCTGGAGGGCGTCACCCTGCTCTGCTCCGAGCGCCCCCCCGATACCAGCGCCGACTACTTTACCACGCGCCGGGACAAGCTCGAGCCTGCCGCCGAGGACCTGGAAGCCGACGCGCTGGTCCTGGACATCACTCTGACCGCCGATCTGGCCCTGGCCGCCCTGCGTCAGGCCAGAAGGCGCCGGGTGGTGGTGCTGCTGCGCTCGGAGAGCGCCGCCCTGGCGGTCGAGGAGCTGGCCTGTCTGGGAGACCCTTTCTGGACGGCGGATGTGCTGCAACAGGTGCTTTCCGGGGCCGACCGGGTCTGGCGGGTGGATGAGCCCCTGCGCGACTGCCTGCGCTCGGCCAACTGGCGGCTCAAGCTGAGGGGAGCGGGGCTGCTCGCTTAGGTGCAAATTCAACCCCGTTCTTGAGCCGAAGAGCTCGCGGAGCCATCAAGACCGGGCTCTCGGACCTATCGGACGGTGCACTGGCCCCGCAGGGCGACCCGCATGGACCGGCGCCGCCTGCGCACACGCCCCAGCGTCTGCAGGGCCGGGCTCAGGGCCAGCACCGCCATGACCGCCACCAGGCCTCCCAGCGCATAGGCCGCGGCCACCCCCCAGGTCTGGGCCACCAGGCCGGTGAGCAGCGAGCCCAGGGGCGTCGAGCCCACGAACACCAGCGAATAGAGGCTCAGCACCCGCCCCCTCAGGGGGTCGGGGGTGACCACCTGCAGGATGCTGTTGCAGCCCACGGTGAAGCGGATCTGCACGAAGCCGAGCAGGAACAGCAAAGCCATCGCGGGCGCCAGCGTGTGCACCGGGGCCACGGCTGCAAACAGCACCGAAAGAAGCACCGCGGTCAGAGCCAGCGACAGGATGGCCGGCCGCTGGCGCACCTCGGCGGCCACGAGCATGCAGCCAGCCAGGGCTCCCACTCCCAGGGCCGCAAACAGCCAGCCAACCGCCTCGGGGCCGCCGTGCAGCACGTCCCGGGCCAGCAGCGGCACCAACACGCTGTGGTTGATGACAAAGACGCTGATGACCAGCATCAAGCGCAGGGGGATCGAGACCTGGGGGGTGGTCCAGGCGTAGGCCAGCCCCTCGCGCACCTCGCTCAGCACGCTCTGGTGCTCTCCCTCCGGCAGCCCGGGCGCGCGGATGATGAGCAGGAAGCAGAGCATGGGCAAGAAGCTGACCGCGTTAAGGAAGAAGGTCGGCTCCACGCCCATTCGGGCGATCAGCACTCCGGCCAGGGCTGGCCCGGCGATGCGGGCAAGGTTGAAGCTAGCCGAGTTGAGCGCCACCGCGTTCATCAGGTCGTGGCGTCCCACCAGCACGACCAAGTAGGAGTGGCGGGCGGGGATCTCAAGAGCGCTGGCCATGCCCGTGAGCCAGGCCAGCAGCGCCACCAGCCAGAACTGCACCTGGCCCATATGCACGAGGAGGGCCAGCGTGAAGGCCGTGAGCGAGAGGGCGAGGTTGGTGGCCAGTACCAGGCTGCGCTTGGGAAATCGGTCGGCCAGGGCTCCCGCGGGCAGCGACATGAGCAAGTGGGGGGCATACTGCAGGGTGAAGATCAGCCCCAGCATGAAGGGCGAGTCGGTTAGCTCCAGCACCAGCCAGGCCAGGCCGACCGTCTGCATCCAGCCCCCCAGCTGGGAGATGGTCTGGCCCATCCAGAACAGGCGGTAGTCGCGGTGCCTCAGGGCCCGGAACATGCTCACCTGGAGAGATTGGCTACCAGGTAAGGCGGGCCTGCAGAAGGTCGGTGGGAATCTGGCTCAGCTCGCCGGCCTCGGCTTTCTGCTTGAGCCGCTCGTGTAACTCGCGGAACTGGGTCTTGAGCCAGGCCAGCCGATCGTGAAAGCGCTCGTCCTCGGTGATGCTGAACTGGGACAGGTCGAAGGACAGGCCTTCGGCTCCCACCACTCCCACGGCTCCGTAGGTGTCGGTGCGCACCGCTTTCTGGCCCACGATCACGCCGTCGAGAACGAAGACCAGGCGGGCCAACTTCTCGTGCTGGTAGAGGCCCATCTCCAGGGCCAGCAGGGCCGGGCAGGGAGCCTCGCCCGTCTCCAGCACCACTGTCTCGGTGTGGCTGGCGGTGCTGATGGGGGCCCCCAGCTGGCACGGACCGGCCTGATTGAGGCTGACGTAGCGCTCCACAAGGTGATGTTGTTTGTGGATCCGCCCCCCACTGTAGTTGCGCGTGTTGAGCAGGCGATCGAGGCCCACCCCGAAAGGCGGCTCGCCGAAGCGGGGAAAGTTGAGCCGGCGCCCGTTGAGGAAGACCGGGATGGGGCAGTAGGGGACCCGGGCCAGGAGCTCTTGCTGCTCGGGGGTCATGGCCCGCTGGTGCTTGGTCAATAGATCGATCACGTCCACCTTGCCGGCGGTGTGCCACCACTTGCTGGACATGTCGGCCAGGCTGCGATAGAGCAAGAAGCGCGTGCGCACCTCGTGAGCTGGCCAGGGCTTCTCCACCTTCTGGATCTCGTTGTGGTGGTGGGCCAGCCAGCGCTGCCGCACCACCGCGTCGCCCCGACCCGACTCGATGCGAACGGCCCGAGCCTCGAGGGCCACGGCCGTGTTGATGGCGGTGGCCAGGTGGCGCCGGTGGCGGTGCTGGACGGCGTCCTTCTCGCTGAACAGAAACGAGAACAGGTTGCGCAGCTCGTCCTCGCCGTAGGCGTGCCCGTCGAACTCGATCAAAACGCGGGTCTCGTTGATCCTCGCCTGCACGAAGGAGGCCCCGCCCGCCACCGCGGCCTGTACCATCTTGGGGATGTAGAAGTATTGCTGGGGCAGCTGGTAGACGGAAAGCTTGTCGATGGCCTTGCTCAGGTCCAGCGTGAAGATGCCGGACGAATCGACCT
>CAYYHB010000154.1:0-12665 GCA_964471395.1 uncultured Burkholderiales bacterium
CTCGGCCAGACCCTCTTCGCGGGCTACCCGGGCCAGAGCCCGGGCCAATTCGAGATGTTCCTTCAATCCGCTCACCTCTCGCTGAGGAGCGGGCATCCCACCTGCTCCAAGCCATGACCATCGGGGACCCCCGCCGCGACAGTCGCCTCACCATGCCAAAATCCAGCGAGAATGTCAAGAAACCCCGCGCTCTCGACCTCTTTCTCCTGCCAACGGGTCTGTCGATTGCAGGACCTTCAGCACTCCCCGGGTTGAGCGGCGATCTCAGCGCGCGGTTCGTGGCCGTCAATGCATCGAAGCTTAGAGGCTGATGGACTCTAGGAGGACCGTTTGACGGATGAGGTGTGTCAATTCGGACTCTTGCAGGCGAGCTAGCTCGAACGCCGAGTAGACGAGGAGGAGCGCCGACGGCGACCGCCCCCGCTGCCTGAAGCAGCCGAACGTTGTCCTCCTCCGCCCGAGCCGCTTGAGCCTCCGCCCGAGCGACGGCGGCGACGCGACCCATCCGAATCCCCCTCGGATGCCCGGTAGCGGGAAGCGGCAGCTCGACTCGACTCCAGCAAGGCCAGCTTGGAATCGACCGGGGCGGGCTCATCATCGTCATCTCGAGCTCGACGGCCGCGCGGCTCGTCATAGTAGTCGTCGTCGTGATAGCGAGGGGCAGGCTCGCTGCGGCGGTAGTCGTCCTCGTAAGAAGGCTCGCTCACGCTCCTGCCAACACTCCGACTCGCACTTGCACTCGCGCTCGAACTCGAGCCACGGCCGCGGCCACGCCGCCCGTGCCCCGAGCTCTCGTAGGCGCCCGTCTCGACGCTGGTCTCACGTGGAGCGCGGTAACGATCGTCGCGTCCGCGACCCGAGCGAGGAACCTCCTCACGGCTGTACTCGTCCCGCTCACGATAAGCGGGCGGCTCGTCACGATACTCGTCTCGCTCATAACGCGGCGCATAGTCTTCTCGATCATAGTCATCATAGTAGCGGCGAGGCGAGCTCTCCTCGTAGCGGTCGTCGGGAGGGTAAGCCGCTAGCCGCTCGGAAGTCGAGGAGCGG
The DNA here is from genome assembly GCA_964471395.1 of uncultured Burkholderiales bacterium. GTDB lineage: Bacteria > Vulcanimicrobiota > Xenobia > Xenobiales > QWHO01 > QWHO01. Next base: position 1,051 of record CAYYHB010000154.1, read on the forward strand.
CTCTCCGAGCCAGAATCACGCCGACTACGGCGACGCCTTCGCGAGCGACTGGAAGGGCGCTCCTCTTCAGCCTCACGGGGCAGACGGGACGTCTGGGCTTCCGCCAGAGGAGCGTCATCCTCCTGACCGCGCCGACGACGACGGCGACGCTTGGACTGCGATCCATCCGACCGCTCGGGCGCCGCGGCGGGCTCTTGCTGGTCGTAGTGGACCTCAAGGTCGGACTCCACGTTGAAATGCCGGCCACGCAGGGCCCCATTACGCCGCGTGCCACCTCGCCCCGGTCGACTCTCTCTCTCACGAGGAGCACGCTCGGCCGGCGCCACCGCGCTTCCCATTCCCAGCCGATTGGCCAGGCGATGGGCCAGCTCGCCCAGGTTGTAGCGGTCCTTGTGGTCGCTCTGACGGTCGTGAACCTGAGCCACCCCGCGAATCGCATCCTTCTCGCTCAAGACAACCAGGAAACGAGGTGATTCCGGAGATTCCTCGTCGCTCAGCGCCATCTCTGCGTAGATCCCGGCCTCGCGCAGCACGTTCAGGACCGGCATCAAAAGACGCGTGGCTTCCTCGCCTTCCGGCTGGAGAAAGACCGAAGGAGAGGGTCGCGTGAACTCTCCCGGCACTGCTTCGAGAATCGCCTCTAACTGGAGGGCAAAGCCCACCGCCGGGGTCTCTGGCCCACCCAGGGTCTCCACCAGCCCATCGTAGCGCCCACCGGTGCCCAGCACAGATTCGCCGTGTCGAACCTGAAAGATGGTTCGGTTGTAGTATTCAAGATCGCGCACCACGCGTGGATTCAGATCGTGAGGAATCCTCATCTCGGCCAGATAGGCCTTGAGCTGGCTGAAATGCTGCTTGCAGGCCGGGCAGAGCAGGCCGAACATCGTGGGAGCCACCTGACCGAGCTCGACGCAACTTTTCTCGTGGCAGCCCAGCGTCCACAGCGGGTGCGTCTTGTGCTTTCGCTTGCAGGTACCGCACAGCTCGTTTGAATGAGACGAGAAGTATTCTTTGAGGACGTCGTGGTAAGCCGGGCGACATTTGTCGCATCCGAGTGAATTGATTTCGAATACCACGTCGCTCAAGCCAATACGCTTGAGGAAGGCCCAGGCAAGTGCGATTACCTCCGCATCCTGGGCCGGGTGCGGCGAGCCCAGGGCTTCCACCCCGAACTGGTGACTCTGCCGGCTCCCCTCTTCGGTTTCCCGACCGATCAAAAAAACCGGGGCCAGGTAGTAGAACTTGCTGACGCCCTGGGTCTTCTCGTTGAGGTTGTTCTCATAGTAAGCGCGTACCACCGAGGCGGTGACGTCGGCCCGCAGGGCAAGCTTCTGGCCGAACTTGTCGTGGAAAGTCCACAACTCGCGCTCGACGAGCCCTGCCAGCACCCCCATCCCTCGCACGAAAAGCTCCGCCTTCTCGAACAGAGGGGTACGAATTTCGAGATATCCGTATTGCTGGCTGAGAAGTCGGGCCTGATTTTCAATCAGTTGCCAGCGAGATGTCTCTTCCGGTAGTAGATCACGGGTGCCACGCACCGCTCGGACAGACATGATTCACAAACCTCCGCGGATAAGGGACCGGGCGCATGGCTTGGGCGCCGACGAGGTCCCTTCGATGATGTTGGGCACCGGCCGCACCGCTCGGGGAGGTTGCTCGCGATCGTCTCCGTGTCTGCGACCTTTCGTCTCGCAGAAAGGATGGCGCGACAAAGGCCGGTGAACGTGGTTCCACGATACCAGACGTTTCACTATTCAGTTTGCGCCGAATCGGCTCTCTCTTTGTCGCCATCGGTTGCTCGCGTCGGAGCATTCCCCTTCGGTATCAGGGCATCGGGCCCTGGGGATGTCGGGATAGGTTTACCCGGCGGCCTGGAGCGGAAAGTGGCCTGCTTTCCACGCTGTCATCGCAACGGCTACCCGACACTGAGTTGTTTCGGGAGGAAAGTCAAGTTTCCTCTCCGGCCAGGAACGGCCTCAGGAAACGACCTCTTCGATCAGTGGCCGAGGGGCGGGAGGGGCGTCGGCAATCGCGATGGCTTCGGCTATCAGGGCTCGCGCGGCCTCAAGCTGGGAACGGTCGTTAACATGGAACGTCAGCAAGGGCTCCCCGACTTCGACCCGATCACCGAGCCGCTTGTGAAGCACAAGTCCCACTGCGTGATCGATGGGATCGTCCTTACGCAGACGGCCCGCCCCCAGCACCATGGCGGCGCGCCCCAGGGTTTCCGCTTGCAGGCTGGCGACATAGCCGGCCACAGAGGCTGGATAGTCCTCCATGTGGGACGCGGTGGGGAAGAGTCCGGGGTCGTCCACAACCCGGGCATCGCCGCCCTGGGCACTGATGAGCTCGCGGAGTTTCTCGGCCGCCGCACCGGACCGAATCAGTCGGGCCGCCTCGGCTCGGGCAGCCGAGAGGTCCGCCTGCAAACCGGCCATTTCCAACAGATGAGCGGCTAACTCGCAGGCCACCTGAGCCAGCGCCGAATCCGCCCGCCGACCCTGCAAGATCTCGATGGCCTCCCGAAACTCGAGAGCGTTGCCGATGTGTGTGCCCAGCGGCTGTTCCATGTCCGACAGCGCAGCTCGAACTTTGCGACCCAGGCGCTTGCCGATGGCTACCATCGAGCGGGCCAAGCGACGCGCATCCTCCAGATTCTTCATAAACGCGCCGTGACCGAATTTCACGTCCAGCAGAATCGCATCAGCGCCACAGGCAAGTTTCTTGCTCATGATCGAGCTGGCGATCAGCGGGATGGAGTCGACCGTGGCAGTCACATCGCGCAGAGCGTACATCCTTCCATCGGCAGGCACCAGACTCCCGGTCTGACTGATAACGGCCACGCCGATACGGCGCACCTGCTCGAGGAAATCCTCGGCCGACAGGTTGACGCGCAGCCCGGGCACCGATTCTAATTTGTCCAGGGTGCCCCCGGTATGCCCCAGACCGCGCCCCGACATCTTGGCCACTCGGGCCCCTGCTGCCGCTGCCAACGGTGCCAGAACGAGCGTCGTTGTATCTCCCACCCCTCCGGTGGAATGCTTGTCCACTTTGACGCCGGGGATGCTGGACAGGTCGACCGTGTCCCCTGAAGCCACCATCGCCTCGGTAAGCCAGCCGGTCTCCTCGTCGGTCATACCGCGAAAAAAGACCGCCATCATCCAGGCCGACATCTGGTAGCTCTCCATGCGGCCGGCCACGAACTCGCCGACCAGAAAGCGGAGCTCTTCCTCGCTGTGGGACTCTCCGTCGCGCTTGCGGCGGATCAAGTCGTACACCCTCATCGGGCAGGCACTCCAGGCATAGCCTTGACCACTCCCCGCACCAGGTTGATAAAGCGTGGTCCAGCCTCGGCCGCAGTGGCCAGCACGTCTTCGTGCGTATCTTGCGACGGGCCCTGATGCAAGACGTTGGTCACGCACGAGATACCCAGCACTCGCATGCCCTGGTGCCGGGCCACGATCACCTCAGGCACGGTCGACATCCCCAGGGCATCGGCTCCGACCATTCCAAAAAAGTGTATCTCGGCCGGCGTCTCAAAGCTCGGACCGGCCAGGCCGAGATACACTCCCTCTTTGATGCGAAAACCCTGACCGGACGCGACCTTATGGGCGAGCTCCCGCAACTCGAGATCATAGGCCCTCGACATGGGAGGGAAGCGCGGGCCGAGCCGCTCGTCGTTGGGACCGCGCAGAGGGTTGGCGCCCATCAAGTTGATGTGGTCTGTGAGCAGCATCAGGTCGCCGGGAACCAGGTCCGGGCGGATTCCCCCGCTTGCGTTGGTGACGATCAACGTGTGAGCGCCGAGGGCTCCCAGCAAGCGCACCCCGAAGGTAACTTCCTGAAGGTCATAGCCTTCGTAGTAATGTACGCGCCCTCGCATGACAGCCACAGGGGTATCTTCCAGGCGGCCCAACACCAACTCGCCCTGATGCCCGACCACAGTGGAACGGGGCTGATGAGGGATCTCTTCATAAGGGATGCGTTGTGCGCTCACAACGTCGTCTGCCAGATTCCCCAGGCCAGAGCCCAAAATCAGGGCCACTTCTGGTTTGAAGCTCCCGACGCGTGCGCGAATTCGCTCCGCGGCCACCTGGATCTTGTCGTAGAGGTCGTCGGCCAAGAAATGTCTCGTCCTTTCCATTCTCTTCCCGGCTCGCTGCCGGTCGGTGCCTGCTGAGCCCCGTTTTCCGCCCCGGCCCTCTTTACCTGTTGGACCAAATCGTCTATCATAATCTAGCTCACGGCGGGGGACGTGTTTCCAACACTCCTTGAGGTTTTTCCCTTATTCCCCGCCGCGAGCGTCTTTCTTTAACGAGGTGTTGCAGAAGCCTGCGCCGACAAACGTGGAGGGGAGGCAAAACCTTCATCACGTGGCGCCCAGGACATTACTCGCCCTGCTCCAGAGCGGGCCGGAGCTTCTCCAGCACTTTCAGCTCTTCTACGAAGCGACTGACATCCTTGAACTCTTTGTACACAGAAGCGAATCGCACATAAGCGACCTCGTCGAGATCGCGCAGGGTCTTCATGACCATCTCGCCAATCTCCTGACCGGAGACCTCCGACTCTCCCCGATAGCGCAGAGTCTGCTCGATCAAGTTGACAGACTGTTCGATCTGCTCATAGCTCACAGGGCGTTTCTGGCACGCTCGCAGAAATCCGTTCAGGATTTTGCTGCGATCGAACTTCTCTCGGCGACGGTCTTTCTTGACCACCATCAGCAGAGTCTCCTCAAAGCGCTCGTAGGTTGTAAAGCGTCGCCCACACGCCTCACATTCGCGACGGCGGCGAATCGAGTGGTCGTCCTCGGTCAACCGCGAATCGACGACCTTGTTCTGAAGGTGCTCGCAGTAGGGGCAACGCAGATCAGAACACCTCGCTCAGCCAGCGACCGACCCGAGTCAACATGACCTTGACCCTGGACGGGCCTCCCTCTTCCTCCAGGGAGTCGGCGCTGCGCACGGCTCGCCGAATGGCGGCGTGCAAAATCAGACCAATGGCCGAGGAATAGATCGGCGAGGCCAACGAATCCATCAAGCCCGGGGGGTAACACGGCGTGGCGATGCGGGCCGGAAGGCTCAACTCGCGATGGGCCAGGTGAGCGATTCCAGGCAACTGGGCCGTCCCCCCGGTAATGACCAGGTTGGTGACCACCAGTCCCATCCGCTCGGCCAGCTGGATCTGCTTGCCGACCCATTCGAGCACGTCCAGCAAGCGAGCTTCCAAGACCTCGGCCAACTGCACGCGCGACACGGGAACCTTTTGATCTCCGGCCAGACTCAGAGCCTCAAGCACCTCGTCGTCACCCTCGTGATAATCCGGAGAAGCGACGCCACGTTCGAGTTTGAGCCGCTCGGCTTCGGCCGGAGGAATGCGAAAGAACCGGGCCAGGTCGTGGGTCAGGAAGTCGCCCGCCACGGGGAGCACACCCGAATGCCCAATTTCTCCATCGCAGTACACAGCCAGATCGACCGTACCTGCGCCAATATCGATCATGGCCGTGCCTAACTTGCGCTCTTCCTCGGTCATCACGGCCAGAGCAGAAGCGATCGACGAGGCGACCATGCCGTCATTCTCGACCTCGAGACCAGCCTTCTGCACACATTTTCGCATGTTCTGCAGGAAGGCCGAAGCAGCGGCGACCACGTGGGTGTTCACTTCCAGTCTAATCCCCGACAGACCGACAGGATTGCGGATTCCACTCTGGCCGTCTACCGTGAATCCGCGGGGTACGATGTGAAGGATTTCGCGGTCCGAAGGGATTCCTATCATGCGGGCTGCGTCGATCACGCGTCGTACATCCGAGTTAGTGACCTCACCTTCGGGACTGGAGATCGCCCAAACACCCTGGGCAGGCAGAGAGCGCAAATACTCGCTGGAGAGGCTCAGGTAAACCGGACCAACGGGATAGCCAGCCTGCTTTTCAGCATCGCCCACCGCCTCTTCAATCGAGCGAACGGTCTCTTCCGGGTCCACCAGGGCTCCTTTGCGCAAACCGAGACAGGGGCTGACTCCGTGCGAAACGACCTCGAGCTCGCCACCGGCATCGAGCTCGGCGATCACGCAAGCAACTTTGCTTGTGCCGATATCGACGGCGGTTAGAACTTCCATCCTGGGCATGTTGTGCACCCCTTAAAGGGTAGTTTCTCTGGACTTCGCTGGCGAACTCGCTGCACGCTTCGCTTGCGGTCGAGCTAAATGTTCGGCTCACCTCTTGAATTTCCTTCCACCCGAAGGAAAAGCCCAGGTTCCGCGCTCTGGATTTCTTGGAAGGGGGACGGGACTCCTCGTTGACAGCGACCAGGGCTTGTGCTAGCATGCCCCGGCTGTATTTTATTGTGCGGCGAAGAAGCGAATTCAGCGACCACAGGAGCGGTCGACAGACAAGCTCCAGAGTTCAGGCGGAGGAATCAAGACAATGTATGCCGTGGTGGAGACCGGAGGAAAGCAGTATCGCGTGACGGCCGGTCAGACCGTGCGGGTCGAGAAGTTGCCCGGAGAGCCGGGCTCCTCGGTTTCGCTGGAGAAGGTTCTGTCGGGTGGCGTTGGAAGCGACACCAGGGTGGGCGACCCCTACCTGGCCGGGGCGCGCGTCGAAGCCGAAATTCTGGCTCACGACAAAGGCCGCAAAGTGATCGTGTTCAAGTACAAGAAACGCAAGCGCTATCGCATCAAGAATGGCCATCGCCAGCCCTACACAGCGCTGCGCATCAAGTCGATCAACCTGTAATTGATTCTTGTCAGCCTGCGGCGCGATGCCTCGGGCCGGGTGCTGGAGCTGGCCTGTCGGGGTCATGCGCGCTTCTCGCATCCGGGCCAGGATCTGGTCTGCGCAGGTGTCTCCGCAGTTCTGGGCGCGCTGGGCCTGGGGCTGACCGCGGTGGCTCGCCTGCCCGTCTCCCCTGAGGCCGCCGACGGGCTGTTCCTGGTCCGCCGTCCCGCCCGCTGCCAGGACCCCGCCTGGGACCTGCTGCTGGAGACCACCGTCCTGGCCCTGGAGGAACTCGAGCGGCACTATCCAGGCTTCGTTCGCCTGCGACGGCTCAAACCCCGCGGGATTCGGGCCGTTCACGTGGAAGACCAGCCGACAGTCTGAATCTGGAGGACGCCATGGAAGCTCTTGATCGCAGCGAAGTTGAGGTTCTCGATCTCGACGACGAAGGCGGGCCCGACCCGTTCTCTCCCGAACGCCTGATCGGTGTGGCCGTCTTGGGCGCCGTCAGCTCGCTGCTGCTCTACTATCTCTTCAACCAGCTTGACCCCGAGCGTCGCGAATCGATCAAGGAAGGCATCGTGGCCAGCGTTAAGGGCCAGGTGCGCCGCTGGGGCGAGGCCTGAGCTGACCGACACGGCTCCTAACCCCGCACCTGCCTTTCGCCGTCGCTTTGTCCTCTTGCTGGCCCTCGGCTGGCTGCTGGCCGATCAGTGCAGCAAGTGGCTCGTGCAGAGCCATCTGAGACTCCACGAAAGCCAGACGACTCCGGGAGACTGGCTGCTCTGGACCCACGTGCATAACCGGGGTGGGGCCTTCGGGCTGTTTCCCGGGGCCAGTCTGCTCTTTCTGGGCACTGGAGTCGGGGTGATCGGGGTCTTGCTGTGGACCTTGCCCCGCACTCGCACTCTCGACCGGGCCAGCGCCATTGCTTACGGACTGATTATGGGCGGTGCTCTGGGCAATCTCCTGGACCGGCTCCGCCTGGGTTACGTGGTGGACTTTATTGACCTCAATTTCCGACCCCTGGTAACCTGGCCGGTCTTTAACGTGGCCGACATTGGCATCTCGACCGGGATCGGCCTGTTGATCCTTACTTCCATCTGGCCGTCGCGTAGCCCGCATCCGGCTCCAGAGTGTAGCTCCACGCATACTGAAAGCTCAGAGTAATCTCGCGTTCACCCACCGATATGCGCTTGTCCTGCCCGGCCGTGACCAGCGTCAGCCCGTCCGGGGTGATGCGCAAGACCCGGGTTCCCTCAAAGAAATCGCCCACTTGCAGGACGCGGTTTGCTCCCCCGTAACAGACGATGGCGGTGCAGCGACCGTCCGACTGGAGAACCCCGGTCAAGTAGAGGTCGGGTCGACCCTGAGCCGGGCTCCGGGGTCGGACCGGCACAAACGGATCGCGCAGATTGTGTGACTGGGCCAACGAAGGGCTTGCCAGCAGGCACAGCATCAGACCGAGGCAGGCAGTTCTCACGAAACCCCCATCTGTCATCGAGATGACATTCCGGTCGCAAACCGGGGGAACTTATTTCTTGCGGCGCCGAATTCTCGTCCGGTGGCCCAGGAGCCGGATCAAGTGCTCACGCCCGCCTTTCCCAAAGCTGTCGAAAACCAGCCCGCAGCCTTCCCCCACTCGCGACCACACCACATGCCCCACCGCCCTGATGGGCGGCTCGAAGGCCAGTGTGACCTCCAGGCTGTCCCCCACCCGCAGGTCGACATCAGGAATGGCCATGCCTCCGGCTGAGACCTCGGCGATGCGATGCAGCACCTGACCGCCTGGTGAGCCCAGCGATACTCCCACGGTCAGCCCCAGGCGCGGGAAGTTGCGCCGCTCTTCCCCCAGGAACTCTGACTGAAGGCTAACCCGGTTGCGGCCGGCCGACTTGGCTCGATAAAGGGCTTCATCGGCGCGTGCGAGCAACCAGTTGATCACCTCTTCGTCTCCCGGAGAATGACCCCAATCGTCGCTGGGGCGCGACTGATACCAGGATACCCCGATGCTCACGGTCACTTTTTCCTGCCGACACTCACGCTCCACTGCCCGACGCAGTTTCTCGGCCACCTGGGAGGCACCGTTGGGGCTGGTAGAGGGCAAGATGACCACAAATTCCTCTCCTCCAAAACGAGCAACAACGTCGCCTTTGCGGGTCATGGCATAGATGAGCGAGGCCACGTCGCGCAGGATGCGATCGCCTTCGAGATGGCCGAGGCGGTCATTGACCGCCTTGAAATGGTCCACATCCAGCATGAGACAGGCCAGCACCGGCGGACCCGGCCGGGAGAAGCGCGACACGTGCTGACGCATGGACTCGAACAGGTACCGGCGTGAGAAAACGCCGGTCAACTCGTCGCGCACCATGCGATCACGCAGGGCGATATGGCTGCGGTAAATGGTTAACTGAGCCCCGATGCGGGCGGTGAGCAGCGCCGGCGAGCAAGGCTCCACCACGAAGTCGTTGGCGCCGGCTTCCAACCCCTGAATCAGAGCATCCTCGGCCAGAGGACGAGGACTGTAGTAGATACTTGGGACGTGAACCAGGCTGTCGTCCTGGCGCAATCTGCGACATGCCTCGGGTCCCAGTTCGCTGCTGAGCACGAAAAGAAGAGGAAACCAGGTCTGCGCTAGACTCAAGGCGCGAGCAACAGTGGGGGCCCCGTCAACCTCGAAGCCCAGGCCTTCTAGTTGGTGCCTCAGGGAGTCCAGCCCCGGGCCGACCAGCATCAGGCGAACAGGGTGCTCGACCAGCATAGACACCACACTCGGTTTAGCGGCGGCGTTCTTCACAATGCTTGATTCTGGGCCGGGCGCGGGGGAGTCCTCTTCTTGCCGGGAGAGGGTCTCCGCCCGCGCCCGCGAAGCCGCTCGGTGGTGTTCTGGAGCAAGAAACCTCGCATCGGCCTCGACCTCGGCAGCTATGCCCTCAAATGCTGTGTTCTCGACCGCAAAAGGCAATCGTGCTCTATCTGGAGCGAAGCCCTGTTGCCGAACCGCGAGGCCAGGGAGGACCGACTCGAAGGCGAAGAGCTGCAGAGCCGGGTACAATCGATCTTGAAGCAGTGCGAGCAGCGCAGCAGCCACTGGTCGCATCAGGTCAACCTGTCGCTGGAGGATCCTGGCAGTGTGGGAGGCTACCTGGTGCTTCCTCCCCTGGCGCCACAAGAGCTGCAGACCGCCATTCCGTCCGCCATCGCCAAACAGATTCCTTACTCGCTCTCGGAGGTCGAGCTCTTCAACCTGCGAGTTCCTGTCTTGCCTGGCAAGAGCGGAACGGGAGTCTTCTTCATGGCGGTTCCCCGCGAGTCGATCCAGGCCAGAATCCGACTGCTCACCTCAACAGGGCTGGAGATCAAGTCAGCCGAACCAGCGCTGCTGGCCCTCATCCGAGCCCTGGTCCGCAACCACGGCGAGTGGACCGAGCCCGTGGCCGTGGTCTCGGCAGGCCACTCGCTGACCAGCGTGGTCGTGCTGCAGCAAGGCGTGCCTTATTTCACGCGCGACTTCAGACTGGGCGGAGCTGACTTCACCTATGCTTTCCAGATGGCCGTGCAGGTCAGCTGGCAGCGGGCCCAGGAGCTCAAGCACCAATATGATCTGCGCCAGGAGCGCAGCTACCATCTGGAGCCCTTCCTGATACGCTGGCTGGACGAAGTCAAGCGCTCGCTTGACCAGGCCCAGAAACAGGAGGCGGCGCTCAAGGTCGGCCGCGTGCTCCTGACGGGAGGAACGGCAGCCTTCAAGGGCCTCGAAGATCGACTGTCCGAGCACCTTGACCTGAGCGTCACCACCGATACCTGGAACCGGGTTCAGCACAGCTCGGTGGCTCCCGAGATCGATGACTCGCTGATTCACTATGATCTGGCGCTCGGATTGGCTTTGCACGAATGAGCGACTGGCTGGAATGCCTGGAATCGTTGCCTGAGGAGGCCCGGCAGGAGGCGCGCCGCTCAGGTAAGGCATATCACCACTTGCTCGACTCGGGTCTTTGCACGGTCGGCCAGCTCCAGGTGGCCCGCTCGCGCTACTACAAAGTCCCCTCCCTGGAATTGAGCCGTTACGTGCCCCACCCCGAGACCGTGGGGCTCTTGAGCGAGGAGCAGGCCCGCAAGCTGAGGGTTCTCCCCCTCTTTCAGGTCAAGGACCACCTCTACCTCGCCATTGCCGATCCAGAAGACCTGCGCATCCAGGATTTCGTAGCCAAACTGACCGGCCTGGTGGTGGAGCCGGTGCTGGTCCTGCCCGAGGAGATCGAGCAGGCCCTCAATCGCTGGTTGCTCACCGCCGACCGGTCCGGTCAGTTCATGCAGGAGATCGCCTCCGCCGCGAAACCGCGCGCGGTTGACGGCAGCACCGAGGCGGGCTTGCTCGAGGACCGCGAGGCTCCCATCATCAAGCTGGTGGATCACATGCTGAGCCAGGCCATCAGGCTGGGAGCCAGTGACGTGCACCTGGAGGCCTTCGAAAACCGCACCCTCTTGCGCTATCGCATCGACGGCGTGCTGCATGAATATCCCTCGCCCCCCAAGAGCATCTACGCCGGGGTGGTTTCCCGCATCAAAATCAGCTCGGGGCTGGACATCTCCGAGCGCCGTCTGCCTCAGGACGGGCGCGGCTCGCTGGTGGTAGACGGGCGCAAGTATGACCTGCGGGTCTCGGTCATCCCCAACCTGCACGGCGAGGGGGTGGTGATCCGCATCCTCAACCCCTATGCCCTCAAGCTCGACCTGGAGGTGCTCGGCTTCTCCAAGCACTTGCTCGAGCGCTACCTGCGCCTCATTTCCAGGCCTTACGGCATCGTGCTGGTGACCGGACCCACCGGCTCGGGCAAGTCCACCACGCTCTACTCCACTCTCAAGCGTGTCACCACGCTGGAGAAGAAGGTCATCACCCTGG
>CAYYHB010000155.1:0-12644 GCA_964471395.1 uncultured Burkholderiales bacterium
CGCTGGCGGCTCCTGGCTTATCCTCCCACGGCGGACGTTGAGCCGCCCCGCCTCTCCCGCGAGTCCAAAATCCGGGCCCTCTCGAAGGCGGAGCTTGATCGCTTCCTGGCGGCAGCCAAAGAGGACCGATGGGCCACGCTCTGGCTCCTGTTCGTGCACAGCGGTTGCCGGCCTGAAGAACTGCTCGGCCTTTTGTGGGATCGGGTGCTCTGGGATCACAGTGCAATCCAGGTCGATCAGGTCCTCGTGCGGCCCAGGGTCGTGGGGAAAGGGGCGAAATGGTCGCTCGAGCCGCCCAAGACGAAACGCTCGAAGCGCCTGGTCACTCTGCCCCTGCCGGTCATGCGGGCGCTCGAGAAGCATCGCCTCAAGCAGAACGAGGAGAAGGCCTTCTTCGGCGCCGAGTATCACGACCAGGGGTTCGTCTTTGCCGGCCAGGCCGGGCAGCCGCTGCAGCACAACCTGATCGTCCTGAGGCACTTCAAGCCGTGCCTGGAAGCGGCAGGCCTGCCGAAGGCCACGCGGCTCTATGACCTTCGGCACTCCCATGCCAGCGTGCTCCTGGCTCATGGCGATGACGCCAAGACGGTCTCAGAGCGCCTTGGGCATTCGTCGGTGGCCTTCACCCTCGACGTTTACTGCCACCTGGTCGAGGACCAGCAGAAGGGGGCAGCCAGGCGCCTGGAAAGCCTGTTCTTCAGCGAGTCGACCGGGTAGTTTGGCTGCCGGGGATCACCAGGGGATCAGAAGGCTTCAATAGGCACTCAGAAAACCAATTACTAAGCCATTCTGTCGGACCATGTTCCGTTCATCGGATGTGAACGGATTCTCTGCTAACGAGATCCGTGAGCAGTGGTTTGACCCGAGCCGTCGAACCGGGTTGGATGCGCGGCAAGAAATTGGGCTCCCGGCACTGAGCTCGTGTACCCTAGACTTGCGTCCCTGGTGTTGGCCTGGCTCGGATTGCTCTTCCTGTCGAACGGGTGCGCCTCCCGGCCACAGCCGCCTGAAGTCGTCGTTTATACCTCGGTGGACCAGGTCTTCTCCGAGCCTGTTCTCAAGGAATTCGAGAAGAGCAGCGGGATCCGCGTCCTGGCAGTTTACGACGTGGAGGCAGCCAAGACCACGGGCCTGGTGAATCGGCTCATGGCCGAGAAGGAGCGGCCCGCAGCCGATGTTTTCTGGAGCGGGGAAATCGCCCAGACGTTGCTCTTGAAAGAGCAGGGAGTTCTGGCTCGGTATGTTTCTCCTTCCGCTTCCACGCTGCCCGAGGATTACCGGGACAAGGATGGATGCTGGACGGCCTTCGGGGGACGCGTGCGAGTCTTTCTCGTGAACACAGAGCTCCTGTCGAAGGAGCGCTATCCCCGGTCGATCGAGGACCTGCGCAAGAAGGACTATCCGGCCGACAAGATCGCTCTGGCCTCTCCCCTCTTCGGCACCACCGCCACCCACGCGGCAGCCCTGTACGCCGCCCTGGGCGAGGAGGAAGGTCGCGCCTATTATCGTGACCTTCAGGCCAGGGGCCTGCGTATCGTGGATGGGAACTCGACGGTCCGAGACCTGGTGGCCAGCGGCCAGGTCATGTTCGGGCTGGTGGATACCGATGACGCCGCCGTCGCCCTGAAACGGGGGGACCCGGTCGCGATCGTCTTTCCAGACCAGGAGCAAGGGGGCCTGGGAGCCCTGTCGATCCCGAACACGGTGGCGCTTGTGAAGGGCTCTCCCCACCCCACCGAGGGCCAACGTCTGGTGGACTTCCTGCTCAGCGAGTCGGTCGAGCAGAGACTTCGGGATGAAGGGTGGCTTTATCGGTCGACCCGTGGAGAGAACAAGAGCGAAGTGAGCCAGGTGTCGACCATGAAGACCGGCCCCAGCGAGATCTTCGCGACGCTCAAGATCTGCCGGAGCGACATGACCTCACTCTTCCTGCGATGAAGGCTTTCTCTCGCATCGGAGAAGCCCTCTACCTGCTTGTGGTGGCCGGGCCGGTGCTCATGCTGGCGGTGACTTCCCTGCCGAGGGCTCCCGAGCTCTGGGAACTGGCCCTCCCCAGGGGACGAAGCCTGCATCTCCTTTCCAACAGCTTGTTGCTGGCGACCGCCGTCGCCCTGAGCGATCTGGTCTTTGGGGCGTTCATCGCCGCCTTCCTGTGGCGCCGATCGGGTCGCCTGAGTCGCGGACTGCGCCTGCTCGTGCTGCTCACGGCCCCTCTCCCGCCCTACATTCATGCCCTGGCCTGGATTTCCGCCTTCGACTCCCTGAACCTGAGCGCTCTCACGGGCCTGGTCGGGGCCTGGTGGGTAGCACTGATGGCTTATCTGCCCCTCTCCACCTGTCTTGCTCTGCTGGCCCTGGGAATGGTGCAACCCGAGTTGCTCGAGGCGGGGAGACTCCTCGCTCCGGACCAACGCGTTCTCGGCCGCATCCTCGCCCCCCTGGCCACCCCCTTTGCGGCGGCCGGAGGGGGGCTCATCTTCCTGCTCTGCCTTCTGGACTACGGAGTGCCCTCGATCTTCGGGGCCGCCACCTATCCCCTCGAGATTTATGCGGAGTTCAGCTCCTCGGGCGATACCGCGCGCGTGTTCTTCATGGCCCTCCCCGTGTTTGCCACTGCCATGCTGGTGCTGCTGGCCACCCTTGCCGGCTACCGCGGCAGCGCCTTGAACCGCGCCTGGATCCGCCCAGGAGTGGACCTGCCCTTCCAATGGCCCGCCTGGCTGCGATTTGCCGAGGGGGTCGCACTGCTCCTGCTGGCTGCCCAGGTTATCGTGCCGGTGACAACCATCCTGGCCGGGACGAAGTCGCCGGCATTCCTCGTGCAGGTGTTGGCGACCTCAACCTCTGAAACCATGGCCAGCTTCCAGATCTCCCTGCTGGCCTCGGTGCTGAGCCTGGTCCTGGGGGCAGTCGTGGCCCGCCGACTGCGCCAACCGGGCCCGACGCAAGCTTTCTGGTGGGCCGTGGTGGTTCTGCCCCTGGCCCTACCTCCGTCGCTGGTCGGAGCTGGCTTGATCGACCTGTGGAACCGGCCATCGATGCTGGCTCTGCACGGCACCTGGGTGATGCCGATCCTGGCGGCCACAGCCCGCTTTGCCCCTTTGGCCGCCCTGGTGATGCTCGTGCAGATCAGTCGAACCGATCCTCGCCTGCTGGAGGCGGCCGAGCTCCTCGCTCCGTCTCGAATCCGAGCTTGGGTGGCCGTGCGAATCCCCCTGCTTCTCCCGGGCCTGCTCGCTTCGGCTGGTCTGGTCTTCATCCTCACTGCCGGGGAATTGGGAACGACGCTGATGGTCGTGCCCCCGGGAGGGAGCACTCTCGTCCTCAAGATTTACAACTACCTGCATTACGGCAGCACCCAGACGGTGGCCGCCCTCTGCCTTCTCCTCACGCTGGCGACCTTGCTCCCGGGGGCCGTTGTCCTGCGCCTCCTGGCGCGATGAGGATGACGCCATGATCGAGCTGCGCGAGGTTTCGAAATCCTTCGGCCCGGTGCCGGCCGTTCGGGCCGTGACCCTGGCCGTAGCCGATGGTCAGGCAGTGGTGCTCTTCGGTCCCTCCGGATGTGGCAAGACGACGGTCTTACGCCTGATCGCCGGGCTGGAGACGCCCGACCACGGGGAAGTGCTCATCGATGGAGAAGTGGCCAGCCGCCCCGGATGGCTGAAAGCCCCCCGTGAGAGGAAGGTCGGCTTCGTTTTCCAGACGCCTGCCCTGTGGCCCCACATGACCGTAGCCGAGAACGTGCGCTTTGGAATGAAAGACCGAAAACACGAGGCATTCGAACAAGTGTTGGGACATCTTGACCTTGGGGATCTGCAAGACCGCTTTCCCGACGAGCTTTCCGGTGGAGAAGCTTGTCGCGTGGCCCTGGCCAGGACGCTGGCCGCCCGCCCCAGGCACCTCTTGCTCGACGAGCCCTTGTCCAACCTCGATTTCGATTCACGGGACAGGATGCTGAGAGTCATTATGCAAGCCCACCGTGAAAGCGGCGGGGCGCTCATCTACGTGACCCACGACGCCGACGAGGCCGAGGTCATCTCTTCCACAAGATTTCGGATGCAGGACGGGCGTTTGTTGCCATGAGACCAGGCAACTGGCGCGCCCTCCTGGCGGTCCTCCCCCTGGCGCTTATCCTGGCGATGGGCGGCCTGCTCGAGCGCAGCCGGCTCGAGGAGGCAAAACCACGACCATTGCCAGACTGGAGCATCTTCCGGCCGCCCGGGGACGTCTCCGTCCTGGCGATCCAGGGAGACATCGTCTGGGCCGGGGGGAAGGAAGGTGTCTTCGCAATCCCTCGCACGGGCCGGGGACCCGTGAAGCGGCTGACCTGCGAGCAGCCCATGGCCTATGTGCAGGCTTTGCTGGTCGACCCATCTGGTGCGCTCTGGATCGGCCACTCCACGGGCCTGACTCGCTGGACGCCCGAGGGATCACACACCTTCACGACCCGAGATGGACTTCCCGCCGAGGGGGTTCTGGCACTCTTGCTCGACCGACGGGGGCGCATGTGGGCCGGTACCAAAGATGGGGCCGCGATTCGCGAAGGCGATTCCTGGAGGGTCCTTACCACCGCCGACGGCCTGGCCGACGACATGGTCAACGTCCTGCTCCAGGACCGGCAGGGAGGCATGTGGTTCGGCTCTTACTCGGCGCCGCGGGGGGGGCTCACGCGCCTGGACGGCGAGAGGGTATGGACCTTCTCCACAACCAACGGCCTGCCGCACAACAATGTATCCGCTCTTTTCGAGGACCGCGAGGGGAACGTCTGGGCGGGAACAGGTCTTCTGGATCGGGGAGGGGCGGCCTTGATCGCCAGAAAGGACGGCGGCTGGGCGATTGAGAGAGTGCTGACCAGGCGAGACGGACTGGCCGGGGAGAAAGTGAGGTCTCTATTTCAAGATCAGAGCAGCGTCTTCTGGTTCGGCTCGGAGTATGACGGTCTGGCCCGGTGGGAGAACGGCCGCATGCGTGTCTTTGGCGTGAAGGACGGCCTGTCCAATCCCGAGGTGAAGGCCATGGCCCAGGACCTGGACGGCAATCTCTGGCTCGGGACGCGCGATGGCGTGACCCGCATCGGGTCCCACGGCCTGGGATTGTTGCGGGAGGACGGCGCCGCGGCCCCTAGAAAGTGAAGCGACCGATGGGAGGTTTGCCAGCATGCGATTCGATGAGGTCGAGCAGAGGTACCGGAGCCTGAAGGGAGAGCTGGAGTCTGGCCAGATCTCGACCCAGGATTACTCCGAGCGGGCGAACGCGCTCCGCCTTCAAGACCAGGCCGGTACCTGGTGGCAGATTCGCGAGGCTGATGGGGCCTGGATGCGCTGGGACGATAAGGCCTGGGTGGAAGACCACCACCCGGCTGAGCCTCCTCCCTCTCCCCCGCCTCCGCCTCCGCCTCCGCCTCCGCCTCCGCCTCCACCCCCGCCACCCGCTCCGGCAGCTCCCGCAGCGACTTCGACGCCCGCTGTCCGCGTGATGGCCCCTCCGGCACCGCCGCCAACAGAGTTGAAGCCTTTGACAAAGGTTCCCGAACGGCCCGCGGCTCCGGCGGCAGCGAGTCCGGCGCCCCCGGTAGCAGAGCCTGTGGCGACGGCAGCGACTCCGGTGTCCCCGGTAGCAGCTCCGGTCGTGACGGCAGCCCCTCCAGCCGCGCCGGTGGGGACGGCAGCTGCCCCGGCTGTGCCCACTGCCCAGATGGCCGATGCTCTGGCCCATCCGCCGCCGACCTCGGCACCAGGTCAGGTTCCGCGCAGCCTGTCATGTGCTCACTGCCACGCTCTAGTTGCAGGGGGAGCGAAGTTCTGTCCCCATTGCGGGAAACCGACCTCTGAAGCCCACGCGGCGACCGACCCCCATACCTGCCCCAAGTGCGGCCACCATGGCGTTCCTAACGCGAGATTCTGTCAGAAATGCGGGACTCCGATGGCCTAAAATAGACTACGCTTAAAACTCTCCGCGTCTTGCGGGGCATCTGACCCTCAGAGGACGCCCCGGGGGCCCCCGGCAGGCGGGCTGCTCGGGCCTCCCCCGACATCCCCACCAGAGCCGCCGCTCGGGCCACCGCCGGCATCACCGCCGGAGCCACCGCCAGCATCCCCGCCGGAGCCGCCGCTCGGACCACCGCCAGCATCCCCGCCGGAGCCGCCGCTCGGGCCGCCACCGGCATCCCCGGCGGAGCCGCCGCTCGGACCGCCACCGGCATCACCGCCGGAGCCTCCGCTCGGGCCGCCGCTCGGACCGCCACCGGCATCACCGCCGGAGCCACCGCTCGGGCCGCCGCTCGGGCCGCCACCGGCATCCCCGCCGGAGCCTCCGCTCGGACCGCCGCTCGGGCCGCCACCGGCATCACCGCCGGAGCCACCGCTCGGGCCGCCGCTCGGACCGCCACCGGCATCTCCGCCCGAGCCACCGCTCGGACCTCCGCTCGGGCCGCCACCGGCATCCCCGCCAGAGCCACCGCTCGGACCACCGCTCGGGCCGCCACCGGCATCCCCGCCGGAGCCGCCGCTCGGACCGCCGCTCGGGCCGCCACCGGCATCCCCGCCGGAGCCACCGCTCGGGCCGCCGCCTGGGCCGCCACCCGGGCTCCCCCCGCGTCTGAATGGCTTGCCTTCGAGCCACTTCTCGAAGACGAAATCCTGAAAGACCTTCATGCCCACGTCCTGAGATGTAAGCTCGAAGGACCTCCAGTAGCCGGTCGGCTGCTCGCCCGTTACGGGGTCCTCGTTGTAGTAGTTCTGATAGTAGCGGTAGACGATGAATGAGCCATACACCAGCGCATAGAACTTCAGGTTCTTTCCGGGCTCCGCGCCGGGAGCCGCAGGGTCGCCGAGCATCTTTTGGAGCGCCTGCTCGGGCGCGTCGGTGAGGGCAAAGTCCTGAGCACTCTGCTTGATATCCTTCCAGATGTCCGCCCAGATTTCCGGTGCGGGAGTCCCGTTGAGCCTCTCCCCGATGAACTTGGAGATGTACCGGCGCAGCAGCGTGGGGCCCAGAGCTGCGAAGTCCTGGAGGTACCAGGGAACCCCGGCTGTAGCGCAGGCAGCCTTGACCACCGACTGGAACATGTTGTCCATCAGCCAGTCCACCGTCATGGCTGCTTTCAAGCACTGCTCGTAGTAGATGGCGTCGGCCATGTAGAGGTTGCCCACGCTCTCCCAGGTACTGGTGGCGATTTTGAGCACCGATCGCCGCAGCTCGAACATGTCGGCGGCTCCCAGGGTCGGGCGTTTCTTCTCGAGATCCGGCTTGAGCTTGTCGTAGATCTCCACCAGCCTGGCCAGGTTGGCCTTGTCCTCCTCCTTGGCGTCGTCATAGGGTTTCTTGAAGTAGCGGTAGAGGACGTCCATAAGGAGCGCCCACTCCTGGTCCTTCTTGTGCTGCAGGGCCGCTGCATCGAGCAGGAGCTTGAGACCGAGAGACTGGGTGAACTCCGGCTCACTCTCGCCTGGCACTGACACGTCCATCGAGGCCGTCACCGAACCGGTCCCGGGGACGGGGAAGCGCGATCTTGCTTTCCAGACTGCGTGCTTGTTCGTCTGCTCGCCTACCGTCCAGACGAACTCGAAGGCCGGTTCGGCCGCTTTGAGGGCCTGGGGAGCGTCCTCTTCCGGAACTTCGAACTTGAGGTTGGACATTGCCTTTTCGTCAGGCTCCATCGTCTTGCTCGCGTCGTTCCAGCGAAGAACCGTGACTTTGAGCCGCTGCTCCTTCTGGCCCGGCGCCTTGCCGTCGGCACGAATCGAAAAGGGCATGTCCGAAAGAATGACCACGCCAGGTCGAGTGGCGGTGACGGTGAGCAGGAGCTCCTCGGCCTCGGCACCGCTCTTCTTCTCGCTGGCGGTGATGCGGTAGGTGCATCGCTGAGGTCCCTGGTCGGGTTGGAAGTCGCCTAGCTTGAAGGTCAGCGTCGCACTGGCCGGCGGCTCCGCGGTCAGCTCGGGCTCGGGGATGGCGCTCTGATTGCCACTCTTGTACTCGGTCTCGAAGCTCCACTCCTCCTTGGGCGCAGCGCCCTGAACCGAGAGCTTGACCTCGGTGCTCTCCATCAGCTTGGGAACGAGGAAAGGAGCCTCCGGCGCGCCTTGCACTCGAGGGGGCGCCAGCATATCGACCATGATCTTTTCCTGGAAAAGGCCGCCTGCGAAGCGTCCCTGCAGACCGAGCTCGACCTGAAGGGGCTGGGGCATGGACTTGGGGTCGGGAGCTTCAGCGGCCTGAACCGTCCAGTAGCGATAGAACTCGCCATCCCCGGGCGCGCTGACGCCGATCCAATTCGCGTTGGGGCCGTAGGTGGCCAGCTCCAGGGTAGACTTCCTCTCCTCGTCGGTGATCTGCGCTCCGTGGGTCGGCTCGATCCAGGCCGTCAGGTTGAAGCTGTCCTGGCCGTCCGCGCGCAGCCAGCTCCGCTCCAGGGGCTCGATATGCAGCTTGCCGGTGCCCACCAGGATGGAGAGCTTGAGGTGGTCGCGCAGCAAGCGGCCGTCCGGTGCGCTGCCCTCAGCATAGACCACCCCGGGGATCTCTCCGGGAGCGTAGGCCGCGTCGGTGGGCGGCACAGCGACCACGGTAACCTGCTTGCACTCCCCGCCGAAGGCCACTTCCTCACTGACCACTCGCAACTCAAAACCTGTCGGAGCCGTGGTCGAGAACGAGGCCCCCAGGGCGATGCTCCTCGGCTTCACCTTGGGGTCGTTGGTCTCACCTACGGTGTAGCCGTAGGCAGGAGTCCGGCCGTCGGCGGGCAGAGACTTCGAGGTCTGGCTGTTGAGAGCGAGGTTGTAGTAAAACTTCTCCTCGTCTTTCTCTTTCTCGACGGTCACGTCTTCCTTGTAGTCCAGGCCCGTGGTGGGGGGGACAAGGGGCGGCGGCATGACCGCACCCAGGGTCGCTGCCACGCTCGGAGCCACACCATTGAGAAGGGCCTTCTTGGCGCCTTCGCTCCCCCACCATGTCGTGATGTTGGACCAGGTGAGCTCCGTGCTTTTGGTCGCCTCATAGAGCCCTCCGTCGTCGGCTCGGGCCGCCCGACCAAGCAGAAGCTCCACGGCGACGAAGAAGAGGCCTGCGCCCAGGGCGAAGAGAAAGGCCGCGGCTGCTTGCGGGGGAGGCGTCCCAGATCTTCCTTTCTTCTTCATGAAGAAGAGCGCGGCACTCAACAGGATCAGGCCGTACGCGAGCCTGCTGGCGGTAGCGGCGGAGAACATCGTCACTACGAAGAAACCCATGGGCATTCCGGCCAGGACAGCCTGGAAGAAGGCGGCCATCTGGTCCAGGGACTGCCGCGCGCGGTCATTGACGGAGCGGCGGTACAACTCGGCCGCCATGCGGGCCAGGATGGCGCCCGAGTAGCCCATCCCCAGGAAGAGGGAGCTGAGAGTGAGCAAGAACCCGGCCGGCCGGTTCACCGAGAACCAGTCGCTCAGCAGCATGGCCGCGGTCGCCCCCAGCGCGAGAGCCGTAAGCTCGGTCTTATCGTTTCGTCGGAGCAGGTCGATGACCCGCCCGGGGGCGGCCAGGAGGCTCTGCAGGGTCCGAGCCGGCCCGCAACGCAGAAAGGAAAGGAGCAACGACCAGACCATCGCCGAGGTAAGGCCCCAGATCACGACTGATGAGGCCGCATTGCCCGAGGTGTTGATAAAGCTCGACAGCGGGGTATCGGGGGTGAATCCCTCGTTCTTGACCACCAGTAAATACGTGTGCACGAGCCAGGCCGGAACGAAAGTCAGGATGGCCAGGGGAAGGCGGGCGAGCAGGTGGCGGACCAGAAGCCGGGGCCCGTCTTTGAGGATCGATGCGGAGGCCTGCCAGGCTGCCGCAGCCGCCTGGTCGACGGGCTGTGAGACCTGAACTGTCGGCCCAGGCTCATGGACCTCGGGAGACCTTGCGGTGACGGGCTGCTCTACAGGAGCAGGCGGCGGAGAGGGAGCTACGCTCTCTGCCAGGGGGGCTCCACAGGCCTTGCAGAATCTGGCTCCCTGGGAGTGGGGCGCCCCGCACTTAAGGCACAAAACTGCAAACACCGTGCCACATTCAGGGCAGAATCGACCGACAGTTTTCAGTGCTTTATGACAGGATGGGCACTTCACATTTTATGTCGTATCACGCGGGCGAAAGGCCCGAAATGATCTCGCTCAGTCAGGTGTGATCCAGCTCACAGACATCCCCCGACCCGGACGGCTATAATTGCTTTAGCGCTAAAGCCTCACCCGGCGGCCGCGTGAATCACACCACCCCCGCCCCGGCCGATCCCGCTCACGGCCGGGGCACCCTTTTTTCCGGCAGGGGCCGAATGTCAATCGGCGAAGGCGCGCCGATGCGACGATTCCTGACGATCTGCCTGATCTTGTGCGCCACCCTGGCCGCCCGGGCCCAGAGCCCCGACCCCACCTTCGTAAAACTGGCCGAGCGCTATGTGGACGAGTGGCTCTCTTTGAGCCCCGAGGCAGCCACCAGCCTGGGCGACCATCGCTTCGACGGCCAGTTGACCGACTACAGCCCGGCCGGCATCGCCCGCAGCCGCGAGCTGGCTTCCCGCTACCTCGAGCAGCTGAAGGGCATCGACCCCGGCCAGCTCTCGATCGAGAACCAGGTGGACTATGAGATCATGAAGACCAGCCTGGAGTACTCCCTCTTCTCTCTGGACAAGCTGCGGGAGCATCTGTGGAATCCCCTGACCTATAACCCCGGGGCCGCGCTTTACGCGCTGATGGCCCGTGACTACGCCCCCCTGCCCGAGCGGGTGGAGTCGCTGGCTCAGCGGCTGGATGCCATCGAGCCGCTGCTGCAGCAGGCTTGCCAGAACCTGGAGAACCCGCCCCGCATCCACACCGAGACGGCCATCGCCCAGAACAAGGGGGCGCTCAGCTTCGTCGAGCACGAGATCGATACGTTCCTCAACGGTGATGCGGCCCTGACCGCCCGCCTGGCTCCCCATCGCCAGAAGGCTGCTGCCGCCCTGAAATCGTATGGAGGCTGGCTGGAGCAGGACCTGCTGCCCCGCTCCAACCGCGACTTCCGGCTGGGAGACGCGCTCTACCGCCAGAAACTGCGCTTTGCGCTGGAGTCGGACCTGAGCAAGGAAGAGATCCTCAAGCGGGCCGAGGCCGAGCTCAAGCTCACCCATCAGGAGATGGCTCGCACCGCCCGCCCACTCTACGAGCGCTACTTTCCCGGCAAGCCGGCGCCGGCCGACCGGGTCTTGATCAAGGCCGTGCTCGACCGCCTGGCCCAGGACCGTCCCGACAACGATACCATCGTTGCCCAGGCCACCCGCGATCTGGAGGAGACCACCGCCTTCGTGCGAGAGCACAAGCTGGTCAGCGTGCCCGACGACCCGCTCGAGGTGATGGTCATGCCCGAGTTCGCCCGGGGGGTGGCGGTGGCCTATTGCGACTCGTCCGGCCCCCTGGAGAAGAAGCCCTCCACCTTCTACGCCATCTCGCCCACCCCGGCGGACTGGAAAAAGGAGCGGGTGGAGTCGTTCTTTCGCGAGTACAACGATTCCATGCTGAAAAACCTGACCGTGCATGAGGCCATGCCCGGGCACTACCTGCAGATCGCCCACGCCAACCGCTTTCAGGCGCCCACCCGGGTCAGGGTGATCACCATGAGCGGCACGTTCGTGGAGGGCTGGGCCACCTACGCCGAGCAAGTGATGGTGCAGGCCGGCTACGGCGGGCCCGAGGTCAAGATGCAGCAGCTCAAGATGCGCCTGCGACTGATCATCAACAGCATCCTGGATCAGAAGGTGCACACCGCCGGCATGACCGAGGCCGAGGCCCTCAAGCTGATGATGGAGGACGGCTTCCAGGAGGAGGGGGAGGCGGCCGGAAAGTGGCGGCGGGCATGCCTTTCATCCACCCAGCTCTCGACCTACTTCGTGGGCAACCTCGAGCTCAATGACATCGCCCGCGCCTATGAGGCGAGCAGTCCGGGCCAGGTCGACCTCAAGAACATGCATGACCGGATGCTGAGCTTCGGCTCGCCTGCTCCCAAATTCGTGAAGAGGCTGATGGGACTTTAGCCAGAACTTGTCCAGCATGCGTTTGATTGTGTTTCTGTTGCTGCTGGCCGGCCTGGCCCGGGCCGAGGTGATCGAGGTGGCGCCCGACCTGAAGGTCTCCAGCATCACCTTCGGGCTGTTTCAGCAGCAGCCCAACGGCAGCCTTACCTTCGTTCCCAGCCGCGAGGTGCCGTTGCGGCCAGGCCAGTATTTCGGCTGGCGCATGGACCTTTCCACCGATCGCCCGATGGTGCGCTGGCGCGAGGAGCTCGAGCTGCCCAGGCCCCCCGAGAAGTGGGGCACGGATACCAGCGTGCAGGGCGACCGGCGGGTGGGCATCACCGAGCGCGAGGAAGATGTCTTCAACGGCTGGGTGGTGCATATCTGGAAAGTTGCCGCCGGCGACCCGCCGGGCGATTACAGGCTCAAATTGTTCCTGGAAGGCAAGCCTGTCGGGGTTTTGGAGTTCAAAGTGGTGCCTCCCCCCCAGGCCAAGGCAACAAGTTGTTCATACTAAGTTACAAACTGGTAACATCGGCAACATGAAATCGCGATAGCCAGGGCTAGTCGACCGGGGGGGGCTGTGGGAGAATAACATCAACAATCGATAGCGGAGGTACACGAAATGATCGGTGGA
>CAYYHB010000156.1:0-3945 GCA_964471395.1 uncultured Burkholderiales bacterium
AGTTGAAGTAGGAGCATTTTGGCGCTAAGATTCTCCATGGGGCAAAGTCATACCCTGGTATGGTTACTCGGGACCCGCCCAGACTTACACTGAGACACAGACAGTAAGGAGCAATACATGCAAGTTCCTATGATCAGGCGAGCAAGACAGGGGTTCTCCATCATCGAGATTCTGATCGCCATCGTGGTCATCACGATAGGGGTGATGGGGGTGCTGGGGTCGCTGGCCTTCGGGTTGCAGTCGACCGACAACAGTGAGCGCCTCTCGAAGGCCGTCCAGATTTCCCGTAAAATCATGGAGCAGGCGCTCATCGATGGTCCCGCGGGGCGGGAAATCACTCCGGTTCCCATCAATGCCAATGGGCTGACGGGCACCTCTTACAACACCATCTTCAGTGTTCCGGGCGCCGGTCTGAGCACCCAGGACTTTCAGAATTACACCCGACAGATCGAGTGGTTCGCGCTGGCCGGGCCCGAGCTGGTCACCAACAACCCCTTGGGCTGGGAGAGCCAGGTTCTGCAGAAGTGCAGGGTGACGGTCTTCTTCCGAGACCGCTACGGAGTGCAGAAGTCGGTGCAGTGCGTCGGGTTCAGCAGGTAGGAGTCAGAGACGATGATCACCTCTAGAAAACTCCGAGGATTTACGATACCCGAGTTGATGGTCGCAACCGTGCTGATGAGCGGCATCCTCGTTGCGCTGATCGCAATCTACCAAGCCGGCCTGACCGAGTATTCCCACGCCAGCGGCCGGATCACGATGCAGACGAAGAGCCGTCTGATCATGGATAAACTTGTGTTTTACCTGTCAACAGCTTCCGAGCCCGACGACAGCAACCCGACTTTCACTCAAGGATGTCTCCCCTACCCCCAGTTTGATAATGACTTCGACGGAGCCCTGGATACTGTTCAGGAGGTGCGCTTTGTCAGTTACGCCAACCTGCTCGGCGACGGCGGGCTCCCGGCTGACGCCGGCATCAACTACCGTGACCCCCAACCTCGCTTCTTTCGAGTCTTCCTGGATACAGCCGATCCCAACCAACCGCTGCTGCTGCAAGAGACCACGACCTATAACGGGGTGATCGATCGCAATCTTCAATCCGAGAAAATGCTCGGGAACAATGTTCTGGACGTGCGGTTCTCGCGGCCGCAGCCCTCGGTCATCCAGGTTCAGCTCACCCTGTCCAACTTTACCGCGGGGGGCAACCGACTCGCCACGGGTGATCTGATGCACCGCTATCAGGGCGCTCCGCGCAGCAACGTCAACACTTACGTTCTCGACTCGGCCATCCAACTCCCGGTCTTCACCCTGTAAGAGGAGGTAAGAAGAAATTGAGCTTTGACAGAAAGGCAGGAGGTGGTTCGTGAATACCAGAGGGTTCCACAGGAATCGGCGGCCGTCGCAGCGTGGCAGTGCGCTGTTGTTGGCGCTGTTCTTCCTCATGCTCCTATATCTCATTGCCGTCGCTCTCTTCCGGCTGTTGCCGGCTGAGCTTCATTCGGTCGGACGTTCGCGACTCGATATGCAGGCCCATTATGCCTGCAACGCTGGGGTCAAGCATGCCGCCGGTTGGCTCGAGGCTGCCATCAGTAGCGGGACGAACAGCATCAGTGATCCAACCACAATCCCCCCCTTTGAGCCGTTTGAGATGCCGGCAGGCCCCAACAAGGCCTACCACAACCCGGACGGCTACAATGGGAACGCCAAGTTCCAGGAACTCGGCCTTGACTTTGATGACCTGCGCTTCGACCAGAAGCCTTACCTCGAGATCGTCGACGACCTTGGGATCGATGTGGACAACAACGGAACTGCTGACTGGTTCGTGAAGGTCTTCATCTTCCCCGACCGCCAGACCTACCCGATTCCGGTCCACCGTACCGACCTGACCAGCGACCCTCAGAACGGCCTGCGTTTTTACACCATCGTGGCCGAGGCTTCTCCTTTCCGTCCCGACAACCCGCGGATGCGCACCCGCGTAACGATGGGCCAGCGGTCGCTTGGCGACTATGCGCGCTTCATCGACGAGTGGCCAGGCGACCACACGCCGAACAACCTGGCCGATGACGAGCGCTACTCGGCCCAGCAGAACGTGACCACTGTGGACGGTCCGTTTCACACCAACAGTTTCTTTCGTATCGAGCCTCGCCCGGGCTACTTCTCGGGTGGGGCCGCACCGGTTCGCCCCTCGTTTTCGGACAGAATGACCTACCACAAGGACCGTCCGGATGCTACCGCTGGCTGGGACAGCGCGAACTGGATCGACAAGATCGCGTACTGGCAGGGGAATTATGGCTCCTTCAGCAACAACAATCTTCCCTGGGACAACTCGGGAGCCGACAAGCCCAACGCCTATGAGCGACTGATGGGCCAGAAGACAAAACTTAAGAGGAGTACAAGTGCAGTCGAGTTACCTCGCTCGTCAATCGACCTGCAAAAGGCGGCATGGGGCTTCGGCACGACCATTAATCCCCAACCAGGAATCGAGGGGGGCGCAGAAGGGGCGTTCATTCGCGCTTCCGGAAGCGCGGCTCAGGGCGGCGTGTATGTACGCGGTGACGTGGCCGACATGGCTCTGGGCGTCGTGAACGCCACGGGCGCCCTCGCCACCGCGACCTCAGCCACCAATGCGGTGGGCAACCCTGGGATGCTGATCAAACAGAGTGCCGCGCTCACTGCGCCTTTGGCGACTCCAATCACCACCGTGACGCCCGCCAACGTCGTGACTCCCACCGTGACGGGCGTGCCCGGGACCCAAACGATTCGCACTACACACACCACGGGGAGTCAAACGGTCAATGTGACGAACGTGCAGGCCATCCGTACGACCACCGGCACCCAGACCAATGTGACGGTTCAGACGATCCGCACACCCATCACCAGCGTGACAACCAGCGTCATCCAAGGAACAGGCCTGGGACAGGGCGTGACGGTCAACGTCACCATCACGACCGGGACCCAGACGACCTTCTCCAATGTGACGCGCACCACGCCGATCGTTCAGACCACCTACCAGACCAATGTGACTCCCCAGGTACAGCCGGTTACCTCGGTCCAGACGACCTACCAGCCAACCGTCAATTTGGTGACGAACCTCATCACCACGACAGTCAATGTTACCAACGTCCAGACACAAACAACCTACCAGCCTGTAGACCGGGTCTTCGAGGTCAAGACGATGAACCTGACCATCGGGGCCACCTACGGAGGCAAGCAGGTTGTCAACGAAGCCGGTGTTCCCTTGTCCGGGCCGGTCGTCATACCGACAGGTAACATCGCCTTGCTCAAAGATAGCCGTGTCAACGGTGACCAGCTGGTACTTAAATCCCTCAGCGGCAATCTCAACGGAATGGTCTACTCCGAGGGAAACATCGACAATCTGCACGGGGTCAACAAGGGAAGGCGCACCATCGCCACCGACATCGGTAAGGCCGGAAACCCCGACAATCTCCCCGAACAAGACAATGGCAAACGCGTCACTATCGGCAACCCGACCCCTGGAAGTCGAGGAGACTTGCTCCAATGGGGCATCAGCCCGAACGCCCCTTCCCCGAGTGGAGACAATGTTCTCGGTATCGTCGGCCACAAGGTCGGGTTCAACATCCGTTCCCAGGATCTCCAGAACCTCTACCAGTCGAATCCCATGCAAATTCACGCCATCATCCTGGCTGGACGCTATGGGGACGAGGACCTGAGCGACACTGACGGGGACTCTCAGACTCCGCTGGCGCAGTCTCGCAAGGGCGGCTTCACGATCTTCAACATGACCCAGAACTTCAACGGCGTGACCCGCCTGACACAAGGCTCAGCTCGAAATGGCTCGTTCCGTCTCAAAGGCGGCCTGATCGAGCGCCTCGGTGGCCGCACCTGGATGGTTCAGGGCAACGAAACCAACATTCGCGGCTGGAACAGTGGCCACTCCTTCGACCTGTGGGCGGCTCGAATGCCCCC
>CAYYHB010000156.1:4045-9205 GCA_964471395.1 uncultured Burkholderiales bacterium
CCAGCTTCGCCGTGCTCGTCCCCAGCCTGGCTCCCGGCGTGCCGGGTGGGCACGACAGCGGCGAGGTGCTGAGCGCCGCGGTGGTGCTTGGGGTGCCCCATCCTCCGGGCTATCCCCTCTACGCCATGCTCGGCCACCTCTGGACCTACCTGCCGGTAGGCTCCATGGCCTACCGGCTGAACCTGTTCTCAGGGTTCTGCCTGGCCCTGGCGGCCGGTTTCCTGGCCGTGGCCTTCGCCCGGGTCACCTCGGCCCGAGCCGGCAGCGCGGCGGCCCTGCTCTACTGCTTCGCCATGAGCCCCTGGCGCCAGGGGGCCGGCGCCGAGGTCTTCTCGCTGCACCTTTGCATTCTCAGCGCCCTCCTCATGGCCGCCATTTGCTGGGCCCAGGCCGAGGGTTTGGCGGCTCGGCGGCGCTGGATGCTGATCGGATGCTTCATCTTCGGGCTGGGCGCGGCCCACCACCACACGATCGTGCTGGCCGTGCCCGGCGTGCTGGGCTACATGATCCTCAACC
Source organism: uncultured Burkholderiales bacterium (assembly GCA_964471395.1). Lineage (GTDB taxonomy): Bacteria > Vulcanimicrobiota > Xenobia > Xenobiales > QWHO01 > QWHO01. The sequence goes on from CAYYHB010000156.1 coordinate 4,562, forward strand.
GCGGACGCGGCCCCTGGGGGATCACCTGGTATGCCGTGGCCACCCTGCTGGTGGTAGGCTTCGGACCGTACGCCTACCTCTACATCCGGGCCCAGCAGGAGCCTCCCATGAACTGGGGCGACTGCTCCACCTTCTCGCGATTCAAAGACCACGTGTTGCGCAAGGCCTACGGAAGTTTTCAGCTCAACCCCTCCTCGGGCCAGGTCAGCAGGGCTGAGGATGCCCATGTGCTGGCTTACTTCGCATCCGTGGTGCGCAACCAGTTCCCTTTCCCGCTGGTCCTGCTCCTGTTCGGCGGCTTGGCGGCCGCGGTGGCCCGACCCACCCTGATGATGCTCTTCGGGTGGGTGCTCTTTGCCTACGGAGCCGGGTTCGCTCTATTGGCCAAGCAGCCGCCGGCCGAGTTCTTCCTGGACATGAGCGACCGCTTCTACTCCTCCTCCTACATCGGAGCGGCCGGATTCGTCGCGCTTTGCCTCTACTGGATTCAAGAGCAAGTGAAGGGCACCCGCTGGTATCGGCTCACGGCCCTCTTCCCTCTGCTGGCCGTCTACACCATCGTGCTCAACTGGCCCGCCTGCAGCCAGCGAGGCCAGTACCACCCCGAAGACCACATGCTGGCCATCCTCGACTCGCTGCCTCAGGGCGCCATCCTGTGCGTGGATGGCGACCTGCCCGCCGGTGAGTACGACTACACCCATTATGTGCTCAAGCATCGCACCGATGTTGTGGGAGTGTTTCCCGGGCTGCTGCCGGCCGAGTGGTACCGAACCCAGTGGATGCCCTCCGAGCTGGGGGAGGCAACCCAGAAACGGTGGGAAGAAGGCGAGAAGGAGTATGTCCAGGCCTTCGTGGACATCTGCCGGGAACGAGGCCTGGAGGTGTTTCTCACCTCGGACATCGGCGAGTTGAAGAAGGGCCAGAAGATCCCGGAGGGCCTGGTGTTCCGCTATCTCAAGGAAGGGGAGACCCCTCCCGACCGGGCCACTCGCCTCGAGCGGGCTCGCAAGACGCTGACCTTCCTGGAAAGTCGTCCCCGGCGGGGTGATTACCGCATGAACCTGCGCAACCAGACCTTCTGGACGCGCTATGCCATCGGAAGCTGGGTGCGCGCCTACCGTACCCTGGCCAGAGACCTCTATCCGGACGACCTGGCCGGCACCGAGCTGGCCCTGCGCCGGGCTCTGGAGATGGACCCGGTGCCAGCCGACTGGCTCGACCTGGGAGAGCTGCTGTTCAAGCAGAAGCGGTTCCAGGAGGCCAGCGCCGCCGTAGACAGGGTGCTGGCCGAAGAGCCAGAGTCCGCGAAGGCTTTGCAGGCCAAGCTCGAGATCGTGCAGGCCCTGGGCGACCCCGCCGAGGTCGAGAAGTGGCGGGCGCGAGTCGAGAAGGCGCGCTCTCGGTGAGCTCGCCTATCTGCGAGCTTTCCTCTGCACCCAACCCACCCCGAGAACAAGCACGCAAACCAGTGCGGCCGCCCGGCTGATCCACGAGCCAGCGACCAGCGAATGGGGCTGGAACGAAAACCGTACCCGGTGGGGCCCGGGAGTGAGCCCCACGGCCCGGTGCAAACCGGCCGTGGCCTTCAAGACCTCAGCCGGCTGGCCGTCCACGGTCGCCGTCCAGCCGGAGGTGTAGACATCGGACAAGACCAGGTAGCCTGGCCCCCTGGCCTCGACCAGCACCTCGTTTGGGGTCACCAGCACCGGACCGGCCATCCCTCCTGGCCCCGAGTGGTCTTCAGGCGCCGGGCGGGAGAGGAAGGTCGCCCTGCTCAAGCGCGGGTCCCCCCGCAGCGCCATCTGGTGGACTTGCTCGTCGGAGGCCACCTCGGCCCGCTCGACCACGAAAGCCCTCGAGAATGCCCCCGGATCCTGGTAAAGATAATGGTCGCGAAAGACCTCCCCGACGCTCTGCAACTCTCCGTAGGCTGCAGGCAGCTTGCTCAGGTCCCCCGTGCCGCGCAGATAGTAGCTCACCCCCTGCAGACGCCAGAGGGGGGCAGGCTCGACCTCGAGCAGGCTGGAGATGCGCTCTCCCGGGTCGTAGCCGAAGTAACGAGAGGCGAACTGGTCAAATGCGCGCGAGCTGAGGGGGTCGTAGCCCCCGACAGAGGAGACCCCCATCGGCAGGTTCTCGTTCAGTCCCGCCATCTCGGGACTGGCGGAGTAGCGCTGAGGCCCGAAGCGCCTGAAGATGAGAGCGGCGTCGCGAGAAATCTGAAAATTGGCCGGCTCGCTGCAATTGAGGTAAGGAGAGCTGAAAACGGTCAGATCGAGCAGCACCAACAAGGCTAGCCAGGAGTCTCGACGAAAGCCCACCTGGCGCAAACAGAGCACCAGGTAGAAGAGCACCACCACGCTCCAGCCCACGCGCAGGCTGGTGGCCACCAGAATGCTGTCAGGTCGCTCGGGATAATAGCGGGAGATCATCAGCAGCCACTCGCTCTCGCTGACGATCGACTGCAGCAGAGCTTTCCAGGTCGGGTTTTCGGGGTGGGAATGAAAGAGCACGCCCCAGGCCAGGCACATCAGGACCGTCAGGCCTAGCGACCAGCGCAGCGCGCGGCGCAGACCCGATGAGCAGGTCAGGATCCGGTCGTAGCCCTGAGCCTGCAACAGGGCCAGGAATAGGGTCATCGGGCCCAGCAGGCGGCCCGGCACCTCGAACGAGCTTCCCACCGGATCGAGCAGCGCGTAGAGCTTCCAGACCGGGGTCGAGACGCCGCAAGCCAGCAAGCCCATCAGCAAGGCGGGAGCAGCATACGGGGCCCAGCGGCGCCAGCCGGAAAGGTGGAAGGCCAGCGCCAGGGCCAGCAGCCCGGCCAGGCCGAGATAGGGCTGATTCTCCCACACCGTCCATCTGGTGAACGAGTAAGCCACGTAGGTGCGCTCGAACAGATGCGGCACGAGGAGGTTGAGCCAGTTGATGAGCGGAGCGCTGAGCCCTTCGGCCGGGGTGCCGGGCCAGTCGAAAAATGACAGCATCTCGCGCTGAGGCATCCACTGAAAAGCGAGCAGGGCGGTGGCCAGAGCTCCACAACAGAGCAGGCGCGCCGCCGCCCAGCAAAGGTCGAGGCCCCGGTCTGGCAAGCTCACCCCCGCCGTGAGCTCAGCTCCCGGGTCGGAGCCCCGGGCAGAAGAAAGACGCGTCAGGGAACGACCGAAATCGAGGGGAGGCACGGGATAGTTTCTGCCCGCCAGGCAGAGCACGAGTTGCAGAAGCCACAGCAGGCCCATCCAGTAAAGGGCCTGATACACTCCGATCAACCCGCACCACGCGGTCACCAGGGCCGCGAGCACCGTCCAGCCGATCCCGCGATAGCGCAGGCAGGCAATCTGGGCCAGCATGGCCAGGGGCAGGTAGGCCGAAGCCTCGACCAGCTCGAGGTGGCCGGCAAAGAGGTGGCTGGTGAAGAAGCCACCCAGTCCGAACGAGAGGCCGGCCAGCAAAGAGCTGAGCAAGCCGCAATGCAGATAACGAGCCAGCCAGGCGCAAGAGGCCACGGCCAGCCACGCGTGCAACAAGATCTCGAAGCGAATCTGCAGGTGAATCGGCATCACCAGTCCCATCCAGAGCGGCGGGTAGAAGACCGGGTGCGCGCCGCAATGAAAGGGAACCCCGCCAAAGATAAACGGATTCCAGAGGGGGACGATGCCTTGCTTCAGGCACATGACCGCGTAGGCGCGGACGGGATAGCCCAGCGCGGGCAGATCGGTTCCCGAGCCCCAGAAGGCCAACCGGGTGAAAACCAGCGGGTGATAGACGACCATGACGCCCAGGGCCGCCAGGAGGGCGAGGAATCCAGCCGTCCGGAGGGTCAGGGGCCCCCTTTCGCGCCAGAAATTAGGGCCGGGCAGGGTTGGTCGCACTCTAACGCAAGAATACTGCCATCATGGCACAGAGGAAGTAAACCGCCCAGACGCACACACCGATGAACTTTCGCATGAACGGTAACTGGATCCACTGCTCCAGCTCGTTTAGCCGGGAGATGTAGAGATAATAGGCCGTCAAGCCGTTCAGGAAGAAGAACCAGAGATACATGCTGGTAAACTGCATCGGCTTGAGCTCGGGGCGGCTGCAGAAGGCATGAAAGAACGGGATCACATTCACTGAGACGATGGCCAGCGGGGCAACCAGAAAGCCGATGAACCACTTGCGGTTGCGATGGATCTGATCAGGCGGCGCCAGCGAGAAAATCTTGGCCACCAGGAAAGGCACCAACCCGGAGAACAAAATGAAGGCCATTCCGTCAAATTGGGCGACCCCGCCCAGTGAGCCGATCACAGCCGGGGTGAGCTTGACGTTGGCGAGATTCTCGGGCCGGGCCACTGCCTCGGCCCCCAGGGCCGTCCTCAGGATGCCCTCCACCAGGCGGTTGGCCTGGGTATGCACGATGGTGAAGATGAAGAAGTAGACGATCATCGGAATGGCCATGAAAGCCCGGAAGGCGTTGTCGGACATCGACAGGGTGCTCGTCGGGGGCAGCATCTGCCAGACCGGAATCTCGCGCGCCTCGTTGGCCGAGCGGATCACCACGTAGACCTTGCGCGAGCTGGGCAGGTCGGCCTCGTCGATCTGATACTCGATGCGGCAGTGCTTGCCTTTGAAGCGCACCGGTTTGACGGTCACGCAAGGGTGGGT
>CAYYHB010000156.1:9305-11031 GCA_964471395.1 uncultured Burkholderiales bacterium
GAGACGCCGTAGCTGACGCGATTGAGGATGTGGCCCAGGTGCTCGGGAATGCTCTCGGGAATCTCGATGCCCAGCGCTGACAGGGGCGCGGGCATGGAGACCTTCATCTTCTTGGACAGGCCCGCGAAGATGCCCGTCTTGCCCGGGGCGGGTCCGGGGCCGCCCATCTTGACGATCAGAGTCTGGGGCGGAGCGGCGGCGCCCAGCATCTGGGAGGTACCAAACTCGTCGGGCGCTCCTCCGAACAGAAGGTCAGCAAGCTCGGGAGCCGCTTCCTTCTCCTCGGGCAGGGGCACGGCGGCGGACCGGGCCGAACGCAGCTTGGGCAGGCAGACGGGGCACTCGCGGATCTGGATGACGAAGTCGGGGTCGCAAAGCTCCAGGAAGGCTTCGCCATACTGCACCACGATCTCGAGGTGCCCATCGGGAGAGGGGGGCTCGGCGAAATGCTCGCAACCCTCGAGGTATTCCTCCGACTTCTTGAGCCAGTCGCGCAACTCAGGAAGGTAGCTATTGATGGCCTCGGCGGCGCGGCTGCCCTCGATGGGCTGCTCGCACCAGGCCACCAGCTCGGAACCCCGCTTGGAGATGCGGTCGAAATAGCCCCCCTTGAAGGCAGCCTGGATGGCATTGTTGATGCCTTCCGAAGAATTGATGCGGCCCAGGCCCATGACCAGGAGCTCGCGGCATGCGCCCAGATTGGCCCAGTTGCGCATCAATTGCCGGGCGTTCTCAGGCAGTTTGCGCTCGCTTGAGCGCCAGCTCATCGAGACGACGCCGGCAAAATAGCGGAGCAGGAAGTCCCAGCTCGCCTGCACCTGGGCGGCCGCCTGCAAGCTGTCGTTGCTCTTGAGCGCAGCGTTCAGGGCCTCGAGAATGTGACGCAGATGGTCGGGCGCGCCCTGCGGGATGGCGATCGGCAACTGGGTGGCGAGCGAGACGCCGGCCGGAGCCGGAGGAGGCGCAGCTGCCTCCTCGAACTCGTCGGGAGCGCCGAGCAGCAACTCCTCCTCGGACACCTCGACTTCCTCGAGAACGACATCGCCCTCGTCCGGGGCGCCCACGATCAATTCTTCTTCGGCGACATCGACCAGCTCGCCCACAGGCTCGGGGGAGGGGGCCAGCTCCACCTCGGGCAGGGCCACCTGCTCGGTACTGGCCGGAGCCACCTCGGGCTCGGGCGCGAGCTTGTCAGGCTGGGGCAACGGGGGCGCGGACTGAACGGCAGCCTTCTCAGGCTCGTCCTGAATGGCCTCGAACCTGCCAGAGGGCGGTTTCACGGGTGCTTTGACGACCACGGGCCCTGGTTCGCCCTTCTCAGGCCCAACGGACGCTTGCTCGGACCCGGTCTGGGGCTGAGGCTTCGCCCCTTCGGTCGTCTCGGAGTCGATTTTCGCGAACTTGCCCGACGAGCTCGGGGGCTTCACCGGCGCCTTGACACCGCCGGATTTCGTCTCGTTTTCGGATCTGACTTCCTCGGTCTTCTCGGACTCGATTTTGGCGAACTTGCCGGATGAGCTGGGAGGCTTCACGGGTGCCTTGACAGCCCCGGAGCTGGCCTCGGCCTTCGCTGGCTCCTCTGTCACGGTTTTCGATTCCGGCTCGCTCTCGGCTTTCGCCCCGCCCTTCTCGACCGCCTCGCTCTTCGCCTCGCTCTTGTCGGGCTCGGCGGGGACGGCCTCGGCTTTCGACTCGCTCTTCTCCGGCTCGGCCGGGACGGCCTCGG
>CAYYHB010000156.1:11131-12602 GCA_964471395.1 uncultured Burkholderiales bacterium
GGGACGGCCTCGGCTTTCGACTCGCTCTTCTCCGGCTCGGCCGGGACGGCCTCGGTTCTCGCCTCGCCCTTCTCGGGCTCGGCCGGGACGGCCTCGGTTCTCGCCTCGCCCTTCTCGGGCTCGGCCGGGGCCGCCTCGGCTTTCGACTCGCTCTTCTCGGGCTCGGCCTGGGCCGCCTCGGTTTTCGACTCGCTCTTCTCGGGCTCGGCCGGGACGGCCTCGGCTTTCGCCTCGCTCTTGTCGGGTTCGGCCGGGGCCGCCTCGGTTTTCGCCTCGCTGTTCTCGGGCTCGGCCTGGAAGGCCTCGGCTTTCGACGCGGCCTTCTCGGGCTCGGCCGGGGCCGACTCTGCTGTCGCCCCGGTCCTTTCGGGCTTGGCCTGAACAGAACTGGGTGTCTTCTCTGCGTCCTGAACCTGCTCGGGCTCGGTCGCCTGGCCGGTCTCGGCCTTGCCATCGCCCTCGGGCTTCTTCGCAACCGGCTTGACGGGGACTTTGACGGTAGCTTTCCCCGGCTCGGGCGCGATCAGCTCGGGTCGCGGCGCGGGAGGCTCGCCGGCCTTGACCGGCGCTTTAACGGGCTCGGTCTTGGCCGCTTTGGCCGCATCGGAGGCCGCCACGGTCTGCACGACCTTGCGCACGATCGTGCCATCGGGCCGCTTGACCACCAGCACCTTCCTGACCACGCCGCTCTTGACCGGCGTCGCGGCTTCGCCCTCGGGCTTCTTGGCCACGGCCGTCTTGGCCGACCCGGTTTTGGCCGCGGTGGCAGCCTTTGCGGCAGGCACTTTGGCCGGCTCGGCGCGAGCTGTCACCGTTGGGCAGAGGGCGCACTCGGCCACCCGGATGGCAGGACCGAGATCCAGCTTGTAGCTGCCCGCCTCCACCACCACCTGGGCGTGTCCATTTGCCGTGATCCCCTCTTCGGTGACGCGCAGGTCTTTGAAGAAAGGCTGGGCCGCAGTGAGCCACTCCTTCAGGATGGGCAGATAACGCTTGACCTCCTCTGCAAAGGCATCGCGGGTGGGGGGCTTGAGGTCGGCGAACTCGGACAGGAAAACGTAACCGCGGAAAGGGGCCCCGGCCATGCGTAGGAGTCGCGAGTGACGGCGAGGCGAAGGCTTGCTGGTGGTGTCGCCGACGAAGAAGACCGAACGCAGGTTGCCGATAGCCGGGTTCGAGCGGGAGCTCTCCAGGGCCGTCAGAGCCTGGCAGAGCAGGTTCTCCACGTCCGTCAGGCTGGCATCGGCCTTCCAAAGGGCCCTCGTCTTGGCGTCCAGGGAGCCGGACTCGGTTGCCGCGGCGGCCGAGACGCCCGCAAAGAGCTCGAGCAGGTAGATCAGGTTCTCGCGCAGAGCCAGAAAGGCCGTGCGGGGGGCGTCCAGGTCGAGCGACTCGGATAGCTTGCTCAGCAGGTGTTGTACGTGCGCCGGAGCCCCTGGTGGGCTCTTCGGTGCGACCTGACCTTTCAGGC
>CAYYHB010000157.1:0-12566 GCA_964471395.1 uncultured Burkholderiales bacterium
GCACCAGGAAGTGGATGTCGGGCCGGTGGTCGAGCTCTTCCTCGAAGACCCGGATAAAAGCCTCGCCGATGCGTTTTCTCTTGGCCTCGGGGTCGGTGACCCCGTCGAGGGCCCGCAGGAACCGATCCTGAGCCGGTATCATCCGGATGCTCAGCCCCCGCCCGCCCAGGATCTCCATCACCTGCTCGGCCTCACCCTGGCGCAGCAGGCCGTTGTCCACGAACAGGCAGTGCAGCCGGTCGCCGATGGCCTGGTGGACCAGGGCCGCGGCCACGCTGGAATCGACCCCCCCTGACAGGGCGCAGGCCACGTGCTGACCTTCGGTTTTCTGGCGGATCTCTTCCACGGCGTCGTGCACGAAGTGCCCGGCGTCCCACTCGAAGCGGCAGCCGGCCAGCTGGAGGAAGTTCTTCAGGATTTCTTTGCCGTGCGGGGTGTGGCTCACCTCGGGGTGAAACTGCAGCCCGTACCAGCGCCGCTCGGGGTTCCCGATGGCTGCCAGGGCGTGCTCGGAGGAGGCCAGTTGCACGAAGCCGTCGGGCAGCTGGTCCACCCGGTCGCCGTGACTCATCCAGCAGCGCTCCTCGCGGGAAAGGCCGGCAAAGAGGGGCGAATCCTGCTCCACCACGAAGCGGGCCGGGCCATACTCTCGCACCGTGCCGGGCACCACGTGGCCGCCCAGCTCGCGGGCCATCAGCTGCATGCCATAGCAGATGCCCAGCACCGGCACGCCGCTGTCCATCAGGCCTTTGGGTAGCCCCGGGGCGCCCTGGTCGTAGACCGAGTTGGGCCCGCCCGAGAGCACCACGGCGGTGGGGCGCTCGCGGCTGATCTCCTCCCAGCTCTTGGCCGGGTCGACCAGCTCGGAGTAGACGCCGCACTCGCGGATGCGGCGCGTGATGAGCAGATTATACTGCGAGCCGTAATCGAGCACGACCACGCGTTCGGGGTGTTGCATGGGCGGCCAGTTTCGCACGCGGTGGGCAAGCTCCTGTCGAAAAGGGGCCGCCGGACCGGGGGAGAACATCGCCGACCCATGAGCGTCCAAGAGCACCGCCGGTTGCGCGAGCTGGCCACAATGCACTTTCAATCGCGCTGCCTGCACGAGGCCTGCGAGCGAGGCCTGTTCAGCGAGCTCGAGCGGGCTCCCGGATCGTCCGACGAGCTAGCGCGCCGGCTGAATCTTAACCCCCAGGCCTGCCGCATGCTGCTCGACGCCCTGACGGCCCTGGAGCTCTTGCACGAGCGCGAGGGCCTCTACTCCAACGCTGCCATCGCCAGCCACTACCTCATCGAGGGCACTCCCAACGATCAGGGCGAGATGATCGCGATGTATCGCCGCTCGATGGAGCGCTGGGAGAAGCTGGCCGAGGCCCTGCACTGCGGCCACACGCCGCCTCCGCCCACAGAGTTCGACCCGCGCTTCATCCACGCCATGCACTGCACTGCCTCGGTGCACGCGCCCCTGGTGGTGGAGGCGGTGCCGCGCGACAAGGCGTTTCGCTTGCTGGATCTGGGTGGGGGTCCTGGCACCTATTCCATCCGCTTCTTGCAGGCCTGGCCCGAGGCCGAGGCTCGCTTGCTGGACCTCGAGCCGGTGGTGCCCATTGCTCGCGAGTATGCCGAGATCGCCGGGGTGAGCGAGCGGTTCGAGGCGGTGGCGGGCGACTACCTCGAGTCGGAGCTGGGGGAGGGATACTGCGTGGTGCTGCTCTCGAACATCCTCCACTGCAACGGGCCCGAGGGCTGCCAGCGGCTCTTGAGGCGGGCTTTCGCCTGCCTGCGCCCGGGCGGGCGCGTGGTGATCCACGAGTTTGTGCGCGACGGCTCGCTCTGGCCGGCGCTCTTTGCGCTCAACATGCTGCTCTCGACTCCGGGCGGGGATACTTACTCCGAGGCCACGCTGCGGGGCTGGCTGCGCGAGGCGGGGTTCGGGGCCCCCACGGTGGTGCCGCTCACGGGCACGCCCAGCTCGGTGCTGGTGGCGGCACGCAGCTGACAGGTTTCCCGGCTATGAGTGGGAGGCTATCTGGTGGATCAATACCCGCATCCCGGCTGCCAACTCCTCAGAGACCTCCAGGGGCTGCAACTCGCACAGGAGCTCGTGTGAGGTCACCTGGGCGAGGCCGGACCCCCGGGAGGCGAGGCGCCCGCTCGGGCGGGGGAGATGATCGAATGGAATCGAGTTCCGAAAGTGGAGGATATCCTCGGGCAAATCCCAACCTACGTTTTGATTCTGGCAGCGCATGTCAAGAGTGTATCTTCTCCCGAGGATTCAGGAGTGAACCTGAGTCGATTCATGTTGCCAAAAGGTTACGATTTTGGTCCACTCGACGCAGGAGGTGACCGAGCCGCATCGCGTTCCGGCTTCCGCATCGGCTCCCCCCGTCTGTCGTTTGGCTACGTCCGCCCTCCCGCCGCAATCACGTCCAACATCTCTTTGTGAAGTCGCACGTTGCTCGCCAGCATGGAGGCACGCCGGATGTCAAACGGCTTCCCCTCCAGATCGGTAAGCATCCCTCCCGCCTCGGTCACGATCAGGCTTCCCGCAGCCGTGTCCCACGGCGCCAATCCCAGCTCGTAGAACCCGTCAAAGCGCCCGCAGGCGAGATAGCAAAGGTCCAGCGCCGCCGCCCCGTCTCGCCGCATTCCTCGAGCTCGCAGCGAGAACGCCCGGAAAAGGTCCAGGATGCGCTCGGGGTCGCGGCGGTAGTGGTAAGGAAACCCGGTCACCAGCAGGGCTTGCTCGAGCGGACAGCGATCGCTGACGGTGATCGGGCGACCGTTGAGGTAGGCGCCACTCTCTCGGCGAGCGGTGAACAACTCGTCGCGCAGGGGGTCATAGACCACGCCGAGTTGCATGACCCCGTTGACCTCCAGACCGATAGAGACGGCTACGAACGGGTAGCCGTGGGCGAAGTTGGTGGTGCCATCGAGAGGATCGACGATCCACATCGAGGCTGCCTCGGCCGTCACACCCCCTTCCTCGCCCAGGAAGCCGTGGTGCGGGAAGGCCTCCAGCAGGCGGGTACGGATCAGGGCTTCGCAGGCCGTATCCACCTCGGTGACCAGGTCCACCGCCCCCTTGTGGCGCACCGCAATCGGGCCGGCAAAGGCCTGGCGGATCACCTCTCCGGCTGCCCGGGCAGCGGACTCGGCGACGTTCAGCATAGACGAGCGCCCTTCGCGACAGGTCCGGCCCGCCCCCTCTCGCGAACAAGACGGGCGATGAATCCGGGAGCGCTGGTGGAGTATCTGCAGGGCAAACGTCTGGCCTGTGCCATCTGTCTCAAGCGCGACAACAAGGACGTGCTCTTTCTTCTCACCGAGGACAACCGCGAGGACAAAGTGGCCGCCAGCAAGGTGGTGTTCCATCACCCCACCTCGCTCTCGAGCGAGCCTGCTCGCGAGCAGGCTCTCTCCTTCCTGCAGACGGCCTCACGCCGGCGCCAGGAAGTGGCCGCCGAGATTCCCCTGGACGAGATCTACGAGCTGCTCGCCGAGGATGCGGCCGACAGCTACGAGCTCAAGGAGCTGGCTGAGCTCTACTTCGGCGCCAGCTACCAACCCGAAGACCTCTCGGGCCTGTATCGAGCCCTCGAGGCCGACCGAATCTACTTCACTCGCAACAAAGATCGCTACCAGCTGCGCCCCCGGGCGCAGGTGGAGGACATTCTCACGCGCCTCCGGGTGGAGGCCGAGAAGGAGCAGAATCGCGAGCAGATCTCAGTCTGGCTCAAGAAGCTGTGGCAGCGACCCGAGGGCTCGGAGGCGATCGGCTATCCGGCCGAGTTTGAGGAGGCTGCCCGCCGCTACTTCACCTGGATCCGCGAGGTGGCGCTTTTCGGCACCGAGGCTTCCCGCTTCAAGGAGGTGCAGACCCTGCTCAAGCAGGCCGGCATCAGCGGCAAGGACGCCGCCTTCCGACTGATGCTCAAGGCCGGGCACTGGACCACTGACGAGAATCTGCTCCTGCACAAGAACCGCGTGTCCATCGACTTTGCCACCGAGATGGTCGAGTTGGCCCGCGCTCTGAGCGCCGATCCGGCTCCCCTGCAGGATGCGGCCCGCCTCGACCTGCGCCACCTGGAGGCCTTCACCATCGACGACGCCGAGACCACCGAGATCGACGACGCCCTGTCCTTGGAGCGGCTCGAGCATGGGGGCTACCGGGTGGGCATCCACATCGCCGATACCTCGGCTTATGTGGAGCCCGGCAGCGAGATGGACCTGTTGGCCCGCGACCGGGGAACGGCCATCTACCTGCCCGACCTCAAGGTGCGCATGCTGCCCTCGCCCCTTTCCGAGCACGCCTGCAGTCTGATGGCCGGTCACGATCGTCCCGCCTTCTCGTTCCTGGCCGAGTTCGACGCCTCGCTCCAACTGGTGGGCAAGAGCATGCACCCCTCCCTGGTGCAGGTTCGCCAGCGGTTGACTTACCAGGAGGCGGAGGTGCAGCTGGCGGCCGGGGCCGATTGGCAGCCGATGATCGCCATCGCCGAGTCGCTGCGCGCCGAGCGCGAGTCGGGCGGGGCCATCACCGTCGGTTTCCCGCGCCTCAACGTGCGCTGCCTGCAGGGCGAGGTGGAGATCGAGCGCGAGTCTCCCACCGCTCCCGGTCAGGTGCTGGTCAGCGAGATGATGATCCTGGCCAACCGGCTGGCGGGCGAGTTCCTGGCCGAGCGGGACGTGCCAGCCATCTACCGAAGCCAGCCCGCTCCCGAGCAACCTCTGAATCCCGAGGATTTCCGAGACCCGGTGGCTCTCTTTCGTCTACGTCGCTTCCTGCGCAAGGGCGAGATGGGGCTTGATCCGGCCCGCCACGCCGGATTGGGCCTGGATGCCTATCTGCAGGTCACCTCGCCCATCCGCCGCTACGGCGACCTGGTGCTGCAGCGCCAGTTGAAGGCTGCCCTGCAGGGACGAACGCTGTATTCGCGGGATCAAATGCAGGAGGTACTGGCCCAGATCCAGCGGGCCTCGGAAACAGCCGAGATGATCGAGCGTGATCGACGCAACTACTGGGTGATGCGCTACCTCGAGGCCCGGCGCGGGCATGAGTTGGACGCTCTGGTGCTGCAGAACGGCCCCGAGCGGAATCTGGTTCAACTCACCGAGGTGCTGTGGGAAACCGACTGCCCTCATCTGCCTGGCCGTCCCTTCGCCCCCGGCGAGCGTCTCTTCGTGCGCATCGAGCTGGTCTGGCCGCGCGAGGGCGTGGTGCGGGTTTCTCCCGTCGCTCCGGCCTGAAGGAGTCCTTTCAAGATTCGGGAAAGGGCCGTTCGTGAATCCCGAGCGCGACAACAAAATTGCCGAGATTCTGGTCAACGACAAGAAGCTTAAGAAGAAGCGACTTGATCAGATCTTGCAAGAGAACGCCAGCAGCGACAAACCGCTCGAGCAGCTGGTGGTGGAGGCCGGAGACGTCAGCCGGGCCGATCTTCTCAGCGCGCTCTCAACCATCACCGGCTGCCCTTCGGTGGACCTCTCCACCATGCGAGTCAGCGCCTCGACGGCCCAAACCGTGCCCCAGTCGATGGCCAAGAAGTTCAACCTGATCTGCCTGAAGAAGAGCGACGGACGCATCCAGGTGGCCATGGCCGATCCCCACGACACTTTCGCCATCGAATACGTCAAGATGCGCACCGGCCTCGAGGTGGAGGCTCTGGTGGGCTTCATCGGTGATATCCTGAAGGCTCAGGATGAGGCCTACAAGGTCACCATTCAGTACATCGATGCCTCCACCCCCACCGGGGCCCAGGCTGCCAAGTCCAAGGAGCGCGAGCGGGAAGAGGCTGAGCAGAGCGGCGAGAAGCCGAAGTTCATGTCGGCCACTCGCGACAAGCCCAAGGGCGAGGACTCACTCCTGCGCGGCTCGGTGGGCACCACGACCCTGAAGGTGAACCCCATCAGCCTGGGGCTCGGCTCGGGACCGGTGATGGTTCGCAGCGCCCCCCCATCCAACGAGATGGAGGCTTACAAGCGATTGCTCGAGATCGGCAACGCGCTCACCTCCACGCTGGACAGCAACCAGCTCTTTCAGCACATCCTGCACGCCGCAGCCGAGCTGACCGGCTCGGAAGGAGCCTCGCTGATCCTGATCGGCGAGGGGGGCAACGATCTGTATTTTAAGGAATCGCTCGGTCCGCGCTCAGAGGATGTCAAGCGGGTTCGCTTTCCGCTCGACGAGCACTCGCTGGCCGGTTTTGCCATCCAGAACCGCAAAATGCTGCGCGTGAACGACGTGCGCCGCGACCCTCGGCACAGCAAGGTGGTGGACGAGGCGGTGCAGTTCACCACAAAATCGCTGCTGGTCTGCCCGGTGATCTATCGGGGCGAGCCGCTGGGCGTGATCGAGGCCATCAACAAGACCGACCCGGGCGGCTTCACCGACACGGACGAGAAATACATGGAAGTTCTCTGCGGCCAGGCGGCCATTGCTCTGCAGAACGCCGAGACCATGGGCCGGCTGACGAACTTCTTCAACGAGTCGGTGGAGATTTTGATCGAGATTCTGGAGAAACACGACCGGGTCAGCCGCCATCACCTGATCGAGGTGGCCCGCATCTCCACCGCCATGGGCCGCGAGCTGGGGCTTTCGCCCCCCGAGATCGAGCGGCTCTGCTATGCCGGGCTGCTGCATGACATCGGCAAGGTCAAGTGTGCCGACCCCGACGACCCCGCTCATGCCGAGGTCGGCGCCCGCATGCTCGAGCGGGTCAAGATCTTCCGTGAGGTCAGCCCCATCGTGCGCCACCACCACGAGCGCTACAACGGCACCGGCACCCCCGACGGGCTCAAAGAGGAGGAGATCCCGCGCCTGGCGCGTGTGCTGGCGGTGGCCGAAGCCTGGGTGGAGGCGGTCAGCGACAAAGGTGCCGACCGCAACGCTGTGCTCACCAGGATGCGAGGCGAGTTCGGCACCCGTTTCGACCCCGCCCTGCGCCCGGCTTTCGAGAACGCTGTCGCGCGCTGAGCCTTCGCTGCTGCCGTGTTTCGGGTCATCGCTCGACCTGCGACCCTAAGAACCGGAGCCGACCAGCCTGGGTCGAGTCCGTCCCCAAGGCCTGGTCCAGGGCCGCGGCCAGGGGCCTCCGGGGGGTCGACCACCGCAGCTCGGAGCGTCGGGAGCGCAGTTTGACCCCCCTGATGGGCTCTCTGCTGAAGCGGCTGTGCGACTTCGAAGAAACGGGCCCCGCCGCCCGGGCCGCTCTCGACGTGGTCGAGGCACGGAGCGTCGGTCGGTATAGCCTCCTGCTCCCGATTCTGGGGTCGCTCTCCAAGGGCCAGACCGATCCGGTCCAGGTGCTGGTGTCCTCGGTGGGCCGAGACGCGGGAATGGAGCCCGCCGCTGCGGCCCTGAAGGCGCTGGAGGGGCATCCCGTGCTGGCCGAGCTCCCGGCCGAGCAAACGCTCTATCCGACCACGAAGTGGACGGTCTGCCGGGTGCTTCTGGACGGGAAGGCGCAGCCGGGCGTTCGCGCTCTGGAAGACGTGTACTGGGGCCGGGAGGCCGCGGAAGATCTCAAACCGGTGGCCGAGATTTTTCTAAGGCGCCAGGGCAACGAACTGGGTCTGGCCATGATCGCGGGCTGGACACCGGTCGATAGGGAAGAGATCGCGGGGCTCAAGCAGCAGTTGGCCGAGGCGAGCAAACAGGACCAGCGCTCGGGTTGGACCGAGGAGAAGAGCGCCCGAATCACCGACCGCAGCGCGGTCCTGGCTGCCATCGACGCCGGACTCTCGCGCCTCGAGGTGAAGCGCTTGGTCAGCGCAGAGCGCTCGACTCTGGTGGATGAAACTCCGACCAGTGTGGCCAGCCGCATCAAAAAGCGGTCTTAGCTGCCGTCTCCGGCAAGGAAGCGAGCAACACCCGCCTGCTGCTCATCGAGGGCACCAGCTTCGAGGCGCCCATCGACCAGGTGTTTGACGTCCTACCCGCATCGTGGCCGATCGCGCCGTGGGCCAGGTCTTCTTCGGCGCTGGCCTGATGATGGACTCGGAGGTCATCTGGGAAGGCGCCCAGCGTGCCATCAAGGAGGCGGCCTGCCCGCAGTATCCCGCGATGCTGCCCTCCCACTCGCCGATGCTGACCCACGAGTGGCCCTGGATCACCCAGCCGGGCGAGGGTCCCTCGGGTCTGAGCGACCTCGGTAAACTCTAACGGAACGACAGGACGGGCTTTCAGAAAGCCAGCTGGCCGCCAGGAAGAACCAGCTGGCGCAGCAACTGGCCCAGCAGGAGGCCTTGCTGCTTTGAGCTCGTCGCACTGACCGCGCCGTGAATCTTGCCGCGAAGGACTTGTTCCTGAGCGGCTCCAAAGGTAGTGGCGCAGCTTGAGTTGGCGTCAACTATAGCGAAAACGCTCTCCTGCAGTTCTTCCTCGCACGCCGTGCCAGATTGCGCGGGCAGGTCATCGAGCTGTTTCCGAGAAGGCAGACATAAGGCGCGAAACTCCTTGCTTGTCTCGGAGGGAAAGGAGCGAAGGGCAGGCTCAAGGCGGGCGGCAGCTGGCCGCCTGGTCAGCCCATCAAGCAGACGTTTTGAATCGTCGTAATTTTCTGAGAATGTTGGGCCTCGCCGTCGGCGCCTCCCTGACCGGGTGCGGCGGCAGCGGCGGAACCGGCCAGTTTCCAGACTCATCTCCGGTGCCCAATGCTTATCGCTTCGTTCCTCTCTTGACATCCGGGGAAGCTCTCACGCAACGGGCCGCGGTTCTCGCCCGGGTCTCCGAGGGCCAACTTCCCTTCCTGGGCCCCGTGTCGGTAAACGATCTTCGCCATGTGGCCTTTCACGCCGCCGATCAGGAGGGGCACAACGGCGTATATCGCATCGGCTACGAAACGAGCGGCGCCACCTCAACGGTTCAGCTTCTCCTCAAGGAAGGCGACGTGCTTGCCGATGGGAGCGTGGTCGAAGAGATCTCGCCCGGCTCTGTCAACAACCTGGACGCCTGTGCCTTGGTGGTGCGAGACACCGAGGGGAAACAGTCCCTGCAATGTTCCCACGGCGAAGGCTTCCAGAAACTCCTGACACCCTATGAGGATGTGACCAGCCAGGTTCGGCTCTACGGCGACCTCCATCCTGAAGTTTCGATCTCCGATAGCTCGGACATCATGTTCTGCAGCCACTACCGCGATGCCGAGGGCCTCTGCAAAGGCCAGGGCTTGTTTTTTATCCCCCATAAAGAGACGTCTCAAGCCCATCTGGTCCTGTCACGCGAAGAGCTGTTGCCGGGCACCAGGGCTTACATCAAAGGATTTGGCATCTTCGATCTCGGTGACGGGGGCGACTACGTCGTTCACGGTTCAGCGGCGCCCCTCGATGGAGAGAGCGCCGAGGGGAGTCAGTTGACGTACCTCCTTCAGGGGCGGGTGGGAGAGGCTCCCGAGACTCTCTTCGCCCACCCGGCGTTAGGAGCAAAGAACGCGATTCCGGGAACCGTCATGATGGCTCCGCGCCTGGGCGCGCGGGGGATTGCGGCGGTGGTGCAATCCAGCCTCAGCCAGACCGCGCTGTATCTCAACAAAACAGCAGTCCTGGAGGCCGATTTCGAGGCCGGAGGCGTCCTCTCGCCCCGGGGCTCGCGGATCATCAGCATGTTGCCCCCCGTCTTCGCGCCTGGCGGCCAACTCTACGTCCAGGTCTTTACCGAGGACGACGGCATGGAGCTTCTTGTCTCGCACGGCCAGGGTTTTTCCACAGTGCTGGCTACGGGCGACAGAATCGGAGCCAAGACTGTATCGGCGCTCTTGTTCGGAGTCTTACCCGAGAGTGTGAACTCGCATGGAGAGCTTGTCAGTGTCGCCTATTTCGCCGATCAAACCTCGTCCATTGTTCTGGGGATCCCGGTTTAGGAGGCTGGCGATGCGCATTATTCACACCCGAAGAATGGCGACCTCGCAGCCTCGGAACTTTCGCCGAGGGCTGCCGCTCATTCCCCTCAGTAACCGTGGACACACCATCAACACCCCGGCCCTGACTCAGGACGTCGGAGGTGGGACCCCCGACCAGGAGCCGTTCATCACCGATCTCATCAATACGAGCTTGCCCTTCGCGAACTGGAGATTCTCGGCTCACGTCAACGTCACAGTGTTCACCGGCTCCTTCTCCGGGCTCAATATCGAGTATGATGTGAGCGGGGTGACTCAGAACGACGGTGGTGGTTTCATCGGGCTGTTCAATGATCGGTCCGCGGCAGGCATCGCCTTCGGAGTGAGCTTCAATCTCGAGGGCCAGGTTGTGTTGGAGAGGCGGGCCGGCTCGCGACCGGCCCGGAACCTGCCAACGGGACTGAGTTGGGAGCCGGTCTGGGAGGAGGCCCTGAACCGGGCCTTCAGTTTCAACATTGATGCCATCAATCTCGCCCTTACGGTTCTCCGCATCGCCACCGGTGGCACTTTGCCGATCGAGCTGGTGCAGGGGGCTCGCACCGTGGGGTCGGTGGGAGCGATGTGGGGTTTGTTCGACGAGCGCCGGGACCAGATGGTTCAAGGAGGTCGCATCGCTTACCGGCCCACCATCGCCTTCAGCCCAAATCTGTTGACCGTCATACCCGAAATGCGGGCGGTTCTGAGCGCATTTCGCAAGGTCGGACTGCAGCTTTCCATGGGTCCAACCTTGAACGTCGTGTACCCCATCAATTTCGAGGTGGTGCGCCTGATCACGGAGGACGGCGCCTACGGTATCGGAGCCAGGACTCACGTGGTGACGTTAGTCAATGGTCCCCGGCAACAAGGCTCTGGACCCGTCAGCGACGTGACCATCGTGCATTCGCACACGATCAACCTCCGCTTTGAGCTCGGTCTGCACTTCTCGTTTTCTTTCCTGGGTATGTTTCGAGTCGACGAGACCCAGGTTATCCCCATTCCAGGGATCGGTTCCGGCCCGGGGCTCCTTGGCCCCTTCTTCACCGCCTTGAATAACTCCAATCTCGTCGCGGCGGCGGAGACGGAGATGCCCGAAGTGGTCTGGGGATAATGTGATCTGTAGTGCCTGAGCAGGTTCGGATTCGGACGGCGGGCGATCTCTTTTCGCTGCTCACCACAGGATCGTTCATGCAGCAAGCCGCCATCCTGAGGAGCGTCAGCGAGCAACCAGAGCGCGCTATCGCGCTCGGAAAGCACCAGGGAGAGGATTTCATCGACCTGCTCGTTCGCTTGATTGCGGAGTCAGATGGCGGGATCAAAAAGCTGCAACTCTACTGCCTGTCTTTGTATGATGATCCTCGCACCACCAGGTTCATGCTCGATGAGTTCGAGAGGGCCCGAGATGCGGCCTCGATTCTGCATCTGGGGAGGCGTTTGTCGGCGGATCGCGAGCCCGAGTTCTTCCGCAAGTTTCTCTGGCTGGAGAACAAGCCGGCTCAGTCGTTGGTGGCGGCGCGTTTGTTAAGCGAAAGCCCCGAGTTGGAGCCGGCCGAACGTCTCCGAATCGCCATTTTCCTGGACCGCGAGTTTGACCCTCCGCCCATCTGCCCGGAAAATCTTGACCTCTGGTTGGCCGAATTGTCCGGACCCCATCGGCGCAGAGTGAAGACCTTGGCGGAGAATCGAGGAGATGAGGTGCTGCTTCTCTGGTCTCGTTACGATTCGTTGGCCGGCGAGGAGAAGGAGTGGCTCGTCGTCCTGACGGCGCGACTTGACCCTTCCCTGGCCAGAGGCCACCTTTCCCGTATTCTCAGGGAGCCGTCAGTCGCCTTGCCCATGGTCAGGAGGGCCCAGAAGTTGGGCATCGAGCTTCCGACGCGCTTGCTCGAAAGCGAGAGCGAGTTGGTCAGGGCCGCCGCCCTTGAGCAAGGGCTGGCGGGTGAGCGCGTGGAGGAGTATTTATCCGCCAGTCTTCCCGAAGCGGTGGCCGCCACCAGGCGGTGCTCGACCGAGAGGCTTCTCGAGCTTCTGGCGGATCACCGCTGGCAGGTGAGAGCGACGGCTGCCGAAACCCTGGCGAGCAAGACGGAGTATCCTTTGCAGGAGCTGCGCCGTCGAACCAGATCGGAGCTTCAGGGAGAGAGGGTCGCCGCTGTGGAGGTTCTCTTGAAGGCCGGCGATGACGATTGGCTGGCCGAGCACCTGGCAGGCTTTGAAGCCGAGTGAGACTGGTCTCCTCCCGCAGAGGGTGAGCCTGGCACAACGCTCGTCCTGGGCAGACGAAGCGCAGCTCGCTTCTCCCCGGCTCTATCGAGTCGACCGTGTGGAGGTGGCGGCCATGCTGGCCTCCCTGGTGCGTCGGCCAGGATTTGAGGTGCAGGGTAAGCAGGCGGTTCTCATGGCCCTGGACCTCTCGCCCACTTGAGGTGGGCCCTCAATGTCAGCTACGATCTCGTCCTCGGCCAGGCCGCGCAGGTGGTAGCACTCAGGCAAACGTACTGCTACGAGGGACACTCGTGGGAAGGCCTGGCAGTTGGGTCCTTGAAATCGAGCAAAGTTCCGATACCGCCGGTATCAAGAACGAGCACCTGTTCGTCACGCAGTCGGATCGGTTTGTCGGTACGGCAACCTTTTGGAAACAGCCGTGCAACGCATGCGCAACGGGCCTGGACATCATGGGAATCGTTATGATGACGA
>CAYYHB010000158.1:0-12510 GCA_964471395.1 uncultured Burkholderiales bacterium
CATCCACCGCGTGAGCAGTCGGGTCACCAGCCGGGCTGTGCTGCGGAAGAGACTGCGGTCCTGTCGGAAGCGGGCTCGGATCCCCATCTTCTTGGGCAGCGTAAAGACCAGGTGGCGGTAAGGCACCACGCTCCTTACAGTGCAGCATCGTCACGCCCTCGTTCGGGTCGCCACAGCAGGCGAGCCTGGCCAGCACCTTCTCGCTCTCCGGCGCAAGTGGCGCAACTTCGAGCGCCACCGCAGCTCCGTGAGAAAGTGGCCCGTTGCCTGCGTGCGCCGGAGGCGAGCATGCTGACCGGCAGCCTGGCGCACGCCCCCAGCGCGCCCAGACGACGGCGGAACATGCGCTTGAGCTTCATGCCAGGCTCCTTCGCCATTCGTGAGCAGCTGCAGTCGGTCAACTCGACTGGAGCTCCAGGGCCCTGACGGGAAGCCGAACTCCCCCTACCGCCAGGAACCGCAAACTCTACCCGGAGATGCCGATCGTGATGTTCGGAGACCGCGGGCAGGCCGACCCGGAGTTCATCGGCCAGGCCCTGGAGCGCTTTCCCGAGCACGTGCGGGCGGGGTTGATCCACCGGGTCAGGCCGCTCGACCCCGAGCGGCTCGAGCGATGCCAGCGGCAAGGACTGCTTTTCTTCGATACCTGCGTGGGAGCGGCCATCCAACTGAATCGGATGGGCCTCTTGACCGCCGAGGGCCTGGAGTGCGTGGTGGCTGCAGCCTAGAGCGACTCCGAGGCGATCAAGTTTCCCGACGAGGCGATGCGTCAGGCACGCCAGCGCGAGCTGGCGGCCGTTCTAGCCTGCGCCCGTCAGGGTCCTCGCCCACCCAGTCATAGGTCGGCCGAACTCGGCCGTCGGCAAAGCGAACCCCCTCGTCAGAGCGGCCTTGGCGGCCGCGACAGCTCAACTCCACCACTCCCAGCTCGGCCAGCGTTCTGACCTCCTCGGGACGGGAGCGACCGTCCTGGTCGAGATCGTAGAATTGGTCGCGTCAGCACAAACGAGGCTCGAGCCGCAGGCTTACCGTGGGGGCTCCACCCAAGTTGCGAGCACGTCTGCGGCCACCCTGGTGGGCGTACCGGCCAGGGCGGCCTTCGCCTTGAGCGGCTGGATCACGCCCTTGCCCTGCACCTCTTCGATGTAGCTGCGGATCTTCTGGGCGGTGCCCTTGAGGGTCGATTTCATCTGCTTGGGCTGCACCTGGGGGTGGGCCTGATAGAGCAGGGCGGCGATGCCCGAGACCAGCGGGGTGGCCATCGAGGTGCCCGACTGCTCCACGTAGTCGCCCTTGAGCCCGGTGGAGACGATGTTCTCGCCGGGAGCCACCAGATCGGGCTTCATGATCTTGTCGATCGGGGTGGGCCCCGAGCCGCTGAAGCGGGAGACCTTGTCGTCCTTCAGGTCGGGAGTGTTCATGTCGTTGGTGGCTCCCACCGTCAGGGCCGAGGGGGCGATGCCCGGGGTGTCGATGGTGTCCGGCCAGGGTCCCCGATTGCCGGAGGCGCAGACCACGAAGAGGCCGGACCGGGTGGCGGCTTCCACCGCCTGCACCACCGGATCGTCCAGGGCGCTCATCTGGGGCGGGGCGCCAATCGAGATGTTGAGCACCCGGATGCCCAGGCGCTCTTTGTTCTCGACGGCAAACTGGATAGCCTTGATGATCAGCGAGGAGTTCGTGTTGCCCTCGTGGTCGAACACCTTGAGGGCCACCAGGTTGGCTTCCGGAGCCGCGCCCGAGTATTTGCCCTGGGAGGCCTTGCCGCTGCCCACCGCGATGCCAGCCACGTGGGTGCCGTGACCGCGGTCGTCGTAAGGGTCCTTGCGGTTGTTCACCAGGTCCACAAAAGCGCTGATGCGGCCTGAGAAGTCGGGATGGGGAGCCACCCCCGTGTCGATGACAGCGATGGCCACGCCTTTGCCGGTGAGCCCTTGATCCCAGAGCTGCTGCAGACCGAGGGTGCGTGCGGCCGAGTCCATCTCCAGGCCGGGCTGCTCGGGCCGGGGGAGCTCCTCGAGGTGGAAGGCCTGATCGGGCACGACCTTGAGGCCACTCCTGCGCAGCTCGTCGAGCTGCGCATCGTCCACCCGGGCGGCATAGCCGTCCACCAGGGGCAGCTCCACCAGAGCGGTGGCCCCCGCTCGCTTCAGCTCGTTAGCCAGTCCGGCCTCACGGCGCGGATCGGCGGCGCGCACGATCACGTTCACAGGCCGGAGTTTAAGCTTGAACGGGCTGGGGGTCCTCGACCTTTTTGTTAACCTCCAGCAACGGACGCTGGGAGCGCAGAATGACCACTCCCAGGGGCGGAACCACCAGCCGGGTCGACCAGTGGCGCCCGTTCCAGGGGGTCTGCTCCACGGTCACCGGCTGGCGATGGCCCAGGCCGCTGCCTCCGAACTCTTCCCAGTCCGAGCTGAGCACGGGGATCCACTCGCCGCCCCAGGGCAGGCCCACGGGGTGGGCCGTGTAGGCCACCGGCGTAAAGTTGGCCACGAACAGCAGTGCCTCTTGCTGGTCTTTGGGATAGCGCAGGAAGGAGACGATGCTCTGCTCCCACTCGTCGCAGGAGACCCACTCGAATCCTTCGCAATGGTAGTCGGCCTGGTGGAGCGCGGGCTCGTCGCGCACCAGCCGGTTGAGGGCCGCCGACCAGTCGCGCAGCTGGCGATGCTCGTCGAAGCGCAGGAGGTGCCAGTCGAGCTCGCGCTCGTGGTTCCACTCGTTCCACTGCCCGAACTCGCCGCCCATGAAGTCGAGTTTCTTGCCCGGGAAGCCGGCCTTGTAGCCGTAGAGCAAGCGCAGGTTGGCGAACTGCTGCCAGAGGTCGCCGGGCATCTTGGCCAGCATGGCCTTCTTC
This sequence comes from uncultured Burkholderiales bacterium, assembly GCA_964471395.1. Lineage (GTDB taxonomy): Bacteria > Vulcanimicrobiota > Xenobia > Xenobiales > QWHO01 > QWHO01. Next base: position 2,861 of record CAYYHB010000158.1, read on the forward strand.
AAGTGCACGACCTCGTCGTGCGAGAACGGCAGAATGAACTTCTCGGAATAGTGGTACATCATTCCGAAGGTCAGGTTGCGGTGGTGGTACTTGCGGTGGATAGGGTCCTTCTGGATGTACTCCAGGTTGTCGTGCATCCAGCCCATGTTCCACTTGAAGGTGAAGCCCAGCCCGCCCTGATCGACCGGGTGGGTGACCGCTGGCCAGGACGTGGACTCCTCGGCCAGGGTGAAGGTGCCGGGCTGGTGCTCGGCCACGGCCTGGTTGAAGCGTTTGAGGAACTCCACCGCCTCCAGGTTCTCGCGGCCGCCCCACTGGTTGGGAACCCACTCGCCGTGAGCGCGTCCGTAGTCGAGGTAGAGCATGGAGGCCACAGCATCCACGCGCAGGCCGTCGATGTGGTACTGGTCGAGCCAGAACAGGGCGCTCGAGATCAGGAAGTTGCGCACCTCGTTGCGGCCATAGTTGAAGATCAGCGTCCCCCAGTCGGGGTGGGCGCCCTGGCGGGGGTCGGAGTGCTCGTAGAGGTGGGTGCCATCGAAGTAGGCCAGGGCGTGGCCGTCGCGGGGGAAGTGAGCCGGCACCCAGTCGAGCACCACGCCGATGCCGGCCTGGTGGAGCGTGTCCACCAGGAAACGAAAATCGTCCGGATTGCCAAAGCGCGCGGTGGGGGCGAAGTAGCCGGTGCACTGGTAACCCCAGGAGGCGTCATAGGGATGCTCGGTGATGGGCAAGAGCTCGACATGGGTGTAGCCCATCGAGCGGCAGTATTCGGCCAGTTTGGGAGCGATCTCGCGGTAGGTCAGCCAGCGGTTGGCAAAGATGTCCTTCATCCAGGATCCGAGGTGGACTTCGTACAGGTTGAGCGGCTGCTCCAGGATGGGCGTGGCCGCCCGTTTCGTCATCCAGTCCTGGTCGCTCCACGAGTAGCCCTTCAGGTCCCACAGGCGCGAGGCGGTGCTGGGGCGGTTCTCGGCCCAGAATCCGAACGGGTCGCAGCGCTCGGAGTGACGGCGGTTGGTGGCCTGAACCCAGTATTTGTAAGCCTGCCCCTGGCTCAGCCCCTCGGCCAGACCGCTCCAGATCCCGGTGTCCCGGTCCAGTGAGAGGGGGTGGGCTCCCGGGCTCCAGCCATTGAAGTCGCCCACCACCGAGACGTAGTGGGCGTTGGGGGCCCAGACCCCGAAGCGCACGGTGGAGGGGGCGGTGAAGTGGGCGCCCAGGTTGTTGTAGGCGCGGAAGTGATTTCCCTGACACCACAGATGCTTGTCTAACTCGCCCATCACGGTGGGCTTCTCCAAGAGCAAGGTCATTACCTTGTCCCCCTTACACTATCAGAGTCGCCTGCATTATGCATGGAGGCCTCCCGGGCGTCAAGCGAGCCCTCTGGCTTTTTGGTAACAACCTGTTACCCAACGAGGCCACCCTCCCGTGCTAGATTCTCTGCGCAGAGGTCCACCCACCCTCAGGAGGTTAATCCGGCTATGACTTGCACATCGATCAACGACATCTCTCGAGTCGCCTTCACGGCTCCCAAGCGCGCCGAGTCGGCCCGCGCCGAGGAGCAGCCGAAGGAGTCCTTCACGCGCTCGGCTCCGGAGATCGTCACCCAGAGCACCGTCAGCTACGTCACCCCGATGGAGCTGACGCCGCTCGCGAGCAAGCTGCCACGCCCCGTTGACCGCATCGACGCGGTCAAGGAAGTGCTCACCGTGCAGGACGCCTGGGACCTGGGCTTCACCGGCAAGGGGATCGGGGTGGCCGTGGTCGACACGGGCGTCTATCCCCACCCCGACCTGGGTGAGCGGCTGGTGGCCTTCAAGGATTATTGCAACGGTCGCGACGGCGTCGAGAACGCTTACGACGACAACGGTCACGGCAGTCACTGCGCCGGCCTGGTGGCGGGCGACGGCAGCAAGGCCAACGGCAAGTTCAAAGGCCCGGCCTTCGAGGCCAACATCATCGGCGTCAAGGTGCTCGATGGGCAGGGCGGGGGCTCGCTGGCCAACGTCATCAAGGGCGTACAGTGGGCCATCGAGAACAAGGAGCGCTACAACATCAAGGTCATCAGCTTGAGTCTGGGCGCTGGCTCCAACCTCAAAGAGAAGGACGACGTGGTGGTGCTGGCCGTGAAGGCCGCCCTGGACGCCGGCATCGTGCCCGTGGTGGCCGCCGGCAACTCCGGCCCGGCCCGCGAAACCATCGGAACGCCGGCCGTCGGCGCCGAGGTGCTCACCGTGGGTGCCTACGACGACAAGAACACGGCCACTCACGACGACGACACCATGGCCTTCTTCTCGAGCCGCGGCCCGACCACTCGCGACAAGAACATCAAGCCCGACATCGCCGCACCGGGCGTGAACATGGTTTCCCACCGCTCGCCGGGCTCGGAGATCGACCACGCCAACGTGGCCAAGCTGGGCGACTACTACGTGCTGCTTTCGGGCACCTCGATGGCCACCCCGGTGACGGCCGGCGTGGCCGCCCTGGTGGTGCAGGCCAACCCCAATCTGAGCGCACGCGAGGTCATCCAGGTGCTCAAGGACACGGCCGAGCCGCGCCCCGACATGATGCCGATCCTGCAGGGCAAAGGCCTGGTCGATCCGGGCGCGGCCGTGCGCAAAGCCCTGGAGATGAAAAAGCAGGCCGAAGAGGCGGCTGCCAAGCAGGCCGCTCCGCAGCAGGCAGCTGCTCCTCAGTCCGAGGCTGCTCCGGCTGCGGCTTGACAGCTCCTTGACCCCTGCCTCGGCGGCCTTGCCGCTGGCTTGACTGCCCGCCAGTTATCCTGCTCAGGTGATGAGCACGATCTGGCGGGCAATTTGTTATCTTGCGCTCATGGCCGGCACCTTTGAGCTGTGCCGTCCGGGCCTCCTCCCGGTGGGGCTGCGGTGTTGAGCATGGCTATCATCTTGGCCTGTGTCTGCTGTGGGCATCCTTTTGGGGCTCAGCGGGTCGAGAAGCGCTCAGCCAGGCGGCGTCCGGCGGCCGTCCATTCGCCCGAGTGGCTTCTCTTTCAACGCGCAACACCTTTCAAGTCGAGCGCCGCGAGGCGATCACCAGGCCGAGCAGGATCAACAGCATCCCCACCCCGTCACGAGGGGTGAAGCGCTCTCCGAGCAGGGTGACGGCCAGAAGAGAGGTGATGGCCACGGTGGCGATGTTCAGAGTGCTGGCCCGGGCGGCTTTATTGAGCTGATAGCCGATGGTCATGGCCCACTGGGCGATGCCAGCGAAGATCCCGGCGAGCAGCAAGAGCACCCACTCGCCGGGGGAGGGGAGGCGATGCGAGCTCATCCAGGGCAGCACCATCACGCAGCTCACCAGCGAGAACCAGAAGACCACCATGAGGGCCGAGACGTGGGAGCTGAGCTGGCGCACCGAGGTGTAGGCGATGCCCGCCAGCACGGCCGAGCCCAGGCCTGCAAGGTAGCCGACCATGCGCCCTGGCGCGGGAGCTTCCCCGGCCCCGCCGGTCAGGAAGTAGACCCCCGTGAAGGCTACCGGAAAAGCCAGATAGATGTTGCGCGGCACGCTCTCCTTGAGGAAGTAGCCGGCCAGCAAGGCGGCCCAGACCGGGGAGGTGTAGTTGAGCAGCACCGCCGTCGAGAGCTCGGTGCGGTCGATGGCCACAAAGTAGGCCACCATGGCCCCCCCGCCCGCCAGACCGCGCAGGATGAGCACGGGGAGATGGCGTCGGGTCTCGCTCTTGAAGAGGTCGTGCCACACCCAGGGCAGCAGGGCCAGGGTTGGGAACAAGGAGCGGTAGAAGGCGATGGGAACCGGGTCCATGTCGTGGCTGCCGGCCAGGCGCCACCCCAATCCTTCGGTGGCCGAGTCCGAGCCCGTGAGCACCTTGATGCACAGGCCCATGAGAGCAAAAAACAGCGAGGCGAGGTAGAGCGAGCCATTGGGGCTGCGCCACAGGGTTTTGAAGGGCATAATGTGTTGAGCGTTACGTGCTGAAGGTTTTGCCTATCCTTCGGGGCGGCCTCCATACAAGTCTGTCGGCGCCAGTTACTGCAAGATCTTCAGCACTCCACTTTCATCGCCTCAGTATAGGGACCGCCACCGCTTGATGACAAGTCCGAGCTGGAAATTCAGCTACGACAGGAGCGGTCCAAAAGGACTCACGCGCCCCGACAGCAAACCCGCGACTATCCTATCTCTCGGGCCATCCGGCGGAGTAAGTCGAGCATGCGAATCTTAGTATCGACCCTGATGGTGGCGGTGGCCGCCGCCCTGTTTCTGCGCCAAGCGCTGAAACTCTATCGCTTCGTCAAGGCAGGCAAGCCCGACAACCGTTTTGACAGGCCTGGCGATCGCATCGCCGACGTGCTGGTCTTCGCTTTCGGCCAGAAGCGCCTGCTCAAGCGTGCTTATGGAGGGGTCCTGCACTCGCTGATTTTCTGGGGTTTCTGCGTGCTGGCCATCGCCAACGGCACCTTGATCCTGCGAGGCTTCTTCGGACCCGAGTTCAACTTGCCGCTGCTGGCAATGAATGAGCCGCTGGGCGCCTTCTACTCCATCATCAAAGAGTGCTTCATCGTGCTGGTCATGGTCGGTGTCTTCATGGCGGTCTGGCGCCGGGTGGTGATCAGGCCCAGGTTCCCCGAGCCCTCCACCGATGCCCTGGTCATTCTTAGCCTGATCTGGAGCCTGATGGTGGTGGAGCTGGTGTGGGGAGCAGCCGACGTGGGCGTGCACCTCATGTCGTCGATGACGCCTGAGGATTATACCCTGATGATGCGCACCCACCCGATCACCTCGAACCTCTATGCCAGTTTTGGCGGCGTGGCCGGAGGGGACCCGGCCACCTTGAGCACGATCCGCGAGGTGTCCTGGTGGATCAACCTGGCTCTGGTGCTGGGTTTTGGTGCTTATCTGCCCTACTCAAAGCACCTCCATATCATCACTGGCATTCCCAACGTTTATTTCAACAAGAAGCGCCCTTACGGCGAGCTGACCAAGCTCGACCTGGAGAATGAGGAATACGGCGTCTCCACCCTCGACCAGATGACCTGGAAGAACTATCACGACTGGCTCTCGTGCACCGAGTGCGGACGCTGTACCTCGGTCTGCCCGGCCTTCGCCAGCGAAAAGCCCCTGCATCCCAAGAAGATCTCCGAGCAACTGCGCGAGGAGCTTGTCGAGCACGGCCAGGGAGTGATCGACAAGCGGGCCGGCAAGGAGCCCACCCAGGAGCTGCGGATTCTCCAGAACTCGATTCCGGCCGTCTCGGAAGAGGCCCTGTTTGCCTGCACCACCTGCCGGGCCTGTGAGCAGGCTTGCCCGGTCTTCATCGAGTACGTCCAGGAGATTGTGGACATGCGCCGCTACCTGGTGCAGGTCGAGGGTAAATTTCCTCAAGAGGTGCAGCGGGCTTTCAAGAATATGGAGAACAACTCCAACCCCTGGGGCATCGGCTTTTCGCAGCGGGCCGACTGGGCCAAGGACCTCGAGGTCAAGGAGATGGCCGACGAGCCAGGCGAGATCGACGTGCTCTACTGGGTTGGCTGCGCCGGCTCGTTTGATGAGCGCAACAAGAAGGTCAGCATGGCGCTAGTCAAGATCATGCGGGCGGCCGGCCTGAAGTTCGCCATTCTGGGCAAGGAGGAGGGCTGCAGCGGCGACCCGGCTCGCCGCATCGGTAACGAGTTTCTCTACCAGGTGCTCGCCCAACAGAACGTCGAGACCATGAACCGCTACAACGTCAAGCGCGTGGTGGCGGCCTGCCCGCACTGCTTCAACACCATCAAGAACGAGTACCCCCAGTTCGGAGGGGACTACGTCGTGCAGCATCACTCCCAGCTGATTGCCGACTTGATGAAGGAAGGCAAGATCAAGGTGCGCTTTGGGGAGGCCACCGAGACGACCTATCACGACTCTTGTTATCTCGGGCGCTATAACGACATCTACGAGCAGCCCCGAGAGGTTCTGGCGGCTACGGGGGTGCGCCTGGAGGAGATGGAGCTTTCCCGCGAGCGGGGTCGCTGCTGCGGCGCGGGCGGCGGGCGGATGTGGATGGAGGAGCACGGGGTGAAGGTCAACGACCTGCGCCTGCAAGACGCGCTCGAGCTGCCCAAGAAGCCCAAGATGATCGCCTCGGCCTGCCCGTTCTGCCTGACGATGATGAGCGATGCCCTGGGTCGTAAGGATCTTGCGGGCGAGATCGACACCCGAGACATCGCCGAGATCGTGGCCGATGCCCTGGTGGTGGAGAATCAAGAAACGATGGCTGCTTCGACTTCCTGAGGGCGCTGCGAAGGCTTTTTGGGGCGCTTGAGGTCCGATCGCCAAGCCCCTGCAGGCACAGGCGAGTTTCTCCCCGGGGGAAGGGATTACCCCCTCGGTCGCAGAACATAGGCGCCCCTGACGGGGGCCCCTTGTCCGGGTCCAGGTCAGAATCTACAATCGCAAATATCGCCCGGCACGCAATTCACTAAGATTGCGCCCTGGCCCGTGTGTGGGGGGACTCACCGCGGGCCTTTGCCGTCCCGCCGGCGTCTGGCGCGCTGAGTAAAGGCAGCGCCAGAACACGCGGGTGAGCTATGGAGAATCGAATGCATATGGAGTCCGACAGCAGGAAACTGCTTCTCATTGATGGCAACGGTCTGGCTTATCGCGCCTTTTATGCGGTTCCACCGACCAAGACCACTTCTGGCACCCCCACGAACGCCGTGGTCGGTTTCGCCGACATGTTCATGAAGCTGGTGCAGATGCAAAAGCCCACGCACGTCGCGGTGGCCTTCGACAAGGGCGTTCCCACCGAGCGCGTGCGCAGCTATCAAGACTACAATGCGCAGCGGATGGAGATGCCTGAAGAGCTCGCTCATCAGCTTCCCCTCATCGAGGACCTGATCCGTGCCTTCGGGGTGCAGGTCTACCGGGTCCGCGGCCACGAGGCCGACGATTGCATCGGGACCCTCTCGCGGATGGCCGCGGACGAGGGGATGCAGGTGATGATCATCTCAGGCGACCTCGACCTGTTGCAGCTGGTCCGGCCCAATGTGCGCGTTCTTACCACCCGGCGCGGCATTTCGGATATGCTGGTCTACGACGACGAGCTGGTGCGCAAGCGCTTCAACTTGAGCCCGGCCCAACTGGCCGACCTGCGCGCCCTGGCCGGGGACTCCTCCGACAACATCACTGGCGTTCCGGGCATCGGCGAGGTGACCGCTAAGAAGCTCCTCTCCCAGCACGGCAGCCTGGAGGACCTGCTCGGCTCGCTCGAGCTCCTGCCGGCCAAGTGGCGCAATCCGCTCTCTGAGAACCGCGATCTGGCCCTCGACTTTAAGACCCGGGCCTCCATCCGCACCGACCTCGAGCTGGAAGTCTGCTGGGAGAAGTTCCGCTACAAGTTGAACTTCCCGTCCCGCGTCAGGGACGTCTTCCGACGCTTGGAAGTGGAGGAGTTGCTCGAGTCGCTCGAGTCGAGCGTCGCTGCCCCCAATGGCAATGGAAACGGCGCTCACGCTGAGGTCTCGCCGGTTGAGATCCGCTTTGCTAAGGGCGCCGAGGCCAGGGAGGCGCTCGGGCGCATCGCCCAGGCTGATGGACCGCTGTCGATTCTCTGGCTGGGGAGCGGCAGCGATCTGGTTGGCCTGGCCGTTTCCACCAATGACCAGCAGGCTCTGGTGGTGCCGCTCGGTACACGCAAGACGGACATGAAGCCCGCCGCTGCCGTCGAGCTTTTGCGTCCCGCCCTCGAGCGCGAGGATCGGCGCAAGCACGTCCACAACCTGCGTGGTGCCCTGTTGCTGGACGGGGTAGAGGGCAACTGGCCCCAGAGCAGCTTCTTCGATGTGGCCGTGGCCGCCCACCAGCTCGACTCGGTGGAAGGCAACTTCTGGCTCGACGAGATTGGACGGCGTTACGGGGTCGACATCCCCAGCGAGTCCGAGCTACTTGGCCGAGGCCCTGGCGCTCGCCGACTGTCCGAGGTTCCTGCCGATGAGCTGACCCCCTGGGCCGGCCTGCGGGTGCTGGGGCTGGGTCGTCTGGCTCGAATCCTTGAGGACCGTCTGGCTGAGAACGATCTGCTCGAACCGTTCGAAGAGGTCGAGATGCCCATGGTCTGGGTGGCCGCTTCGATGGAAAAGAACGGGGTCGGCCTGGACGCAGGGCGCCTGGATGACTTCTCCGACCACATCGATCGCCTGACCCGCGACCTGGAGACCCGGATCTTCGGTTACGCGGGCGAGAAGTTCGATCTTGAGTCGGCCAAGGACCTTACCGAGGTTCTGTTCGATCGAATGGGCCTGCAGGTCCTGAACCGACCAAAGAATGGCGCTACCGTTGGCCCTGAGCTGCTGGTCCAGGTGTCCGAGCAGCACGAGATCGGCAACCTGGTGCGCGATTGGCGGGCACTCAAGGAGCTGCGCGCCTACTACCTCGAGGCCCTGCCCAGGCTGGTGCACCCCCGCCACGGTTGGCTGCTGCGCTCGGCCGACCACCTGGTGACTTCCTCCGAGCGCATCCAGTGGATGGGCCCCAGCCTGGTTGGAGGGGCGGTGGCTACTTTCAACCGCCTGCTGGCCGAGGTTGAGGAGTTACCCAATCTCGGCATTCGCGACGAGTTGCGCACCCACCTCAAAGGAGCGCTGATCCCCCGTGATCGCAAGCGCACCCTGCTGGGCGTGCGCTATTCTCAGCTCGACCTTCGCCTGGCCGCTCATCTGTCCAAGGAGAGCGGGCTGCTCAAGAGCTTCACCCGCTCCGAGGACGCCGCCCGCAAGCTGGCTTCCGAGCTTCTGGATGTGGCGCCCGACGAAGTGGACGAGGACGTGCTCAAGGACGCCCGTGAGGTGGCCCTGAGCCTGGCTGGCGTGCACCGTCTGGCCCGTCGCCAAGGGGTCACGCCCGGTGATGCTTGCAGTTGGCTCGAGCAGTTCCAGGGACGTTTCGCTGAGAAGTACCCCCAGCTGAAACGGTTCCTGGACCAGCAGTTGGAGGAGGCCCGGACTCGGGGTTGGGTAACCAGCCTGCAGAGTCGGCGCCGTCCGATGCCCGAGCTGACCAGCCGCAACTCTGACATCCGCGACACGGCTGAGCGCACCGCCCGCGGTGCGGCCGTGCAGGCCTCGGCAGCCGACCTTCTCAAGACGGCCATGGTGCAGATCGCCCATCGTCAGCGGGAGGGAAGCCTGCCCGGAATGCTGGCGATGCAGCTGCGCGACGAGTTGATCTTCGAGATCGAGCCCAAGCAGAAAGAGAACCTCGCTCGTGAAGTGGCTCGCATCATGGAGAGTGTGCGCCAGCTGGACGTGCCGGTGGCCGTCGAGGTGTTGCACGGTCCCAACTGGGCCCAGCCACGTCGCATCGAGGCGGAGCCGGTCGGACGGCGGTAAACGTCGCCCGACGAGGCTCCAGAACGAAGAAGTCGGGTCTTCCCGCGAGGGAGACCCGACTTCTTTGCTTTTCGGCAGGAGATCGGCCAGTGTTTCGCGCACCATGGAGCGGCAAAATTGGCTTGAATATTTGTCCCAACGCGACTTTTTCGTCGCGTTAGACAGGAAAACGAGAAGCGGGGCGAATTTCCTCTTGAGGGGAACTTCCCGGGCGAAGGCTGCAAGCTTTGCAGCAATTCCCACCGCCGACCACAGCAACAACTGCCCGGCTCCGACGTAGTGGAGCCACATCGAAAGGAGCAA
>CAYYHB010000159.1:0-12492 GCA_964471395.1 uncultured Burkholderiales bacterium
GGGGGCCCTGATGACCGGGAACCCCTAGCCGAACAGCAACTGCGTCGCCGCGAGGCGGGGTGGGAAGGAAGCTGCAGGCAAAGCTCCGACCTGAGGAACACGAACTGCATACGAGGCGTCGGCTTGGTGGGCGAGAGGGCATAGTTACTCAAAGCCCAATGGTCATCCGGACCAGGTCGACGTATATGCAGCGGGTAGATGGAGCGAAAGTCACGCGCCTTACCCTGGGAGAGCTGCCGACCAGCCGCGAGGCAGGCGTCGCTGAGAGGCGATGTAACGGTGGGCAGCAGTCAGCATAGGCCATATTAAGCCACCGGCGCGGCGGCGAAGGGCCGAACACCAGAACCAACCGGTGCCAAAAGCTCACGTTGAACGGAGCAGCAAAAAACGGCCTGAGATGGCCGTCTGTGGGACGGAGAGTAGGGTCGGAAACCCGATGGCCGCCCACAGCGCAGCAAGCTCACGCGGCGCCAGAGGGGCAACACCGGGGAGAGACGATGCAACTTGAACTGTTTGATGCAATCCCGGCCTGGCCGGGCACAAGCATCATCGAGAGGATGGTGCGCCCTGACAACATGCTCAAGGCGTATCAGCGAGTAAAACGCAACGGCGGGGCACCGGGCGTAGATGGGAAGACCATCGAAGAGCTCGGTGAGAACCTTGGCGTTGTGCTGACGTCCGTTAGTCGAGAGATTGCGGCCGGAACCTATCAACCTCAGCCTGTACGGACGGTGGAAATCCCGAAGGCAAGCGGAGGAGTGCGCAAACTGGGAATCCCGACAGTTCTGGACCGCGTTGTCCAGCAAGCCCTGCTCCAAGTGCTGACGCCCGTATTCGACCCGGAGTTTTCAAAATCGAGCTTCGGTTTTCGTCCCGGATTAGGCACCCACGATGCAGTCAAGCAGGCCAGACAGCACATCCAGGAAGGCTACCGATGGGTGGTAGATGTGGACCTCGAAAAATTCTTCGACCGTGTGAACCACGATGTGCTGATGGCCATCTTGGCTCGCCGTATCGAGGACAAAGAGGCGCTCCGCTTGATCAGGAGATTCCTAAACGCGGGAATGATGGATGGGGGATTGACTTCCCCGACCTTGGAAGGCACGCCGCAGGGCGGCCCCCTTTCCCCGCTGCTGAGCAACGTGATGCTCGACGTCATGGATAAGGAATTGGAGAGAAGAGGGCACCATTTCTGTCGCTACGCAGATGACTGCAACATCTACGTTCGGTCCAAGCGTGCCGGTCAGCGGTTGATGACCTCGATAATCCGCTTTCTTACCAACAGGCTACGGCTCAACGTGAATCAGCGGAAGAGCGCGGTAGACAGGCCCTGGCGAAGACAGTTTCTCGGCTACTCGGTCACAGCGGAGAGAAAGGCCCCTCTCAGAATTGCACCCGACAGGGAAAAGCGACTGAGAGCCAAGGCCCGACTGATACTGAGACCGGGACGTGGGCGGAACATCGCACGAACCTTAGGGCAGCTCGCCCCGAAAATCAGGGGATGGGCCGGCTACTACAAACTGTGTGATGTGAAGGCAGCGTTCGAGCGGTTCGATGAATGGGTGCGGCGGAAAATCCGAGTCATCTTTTGGCGGCAATGGAAGAAACCGCGTACTCGTTTCAGAGAACTCGTAAGGCGAGGCCTGGACCCCCAACGGGCAGCTCTATCAGCCGGAAACGGGCGAGGCCCCTGGTGGAACGCAGGAGCCTCGCATATGAACCAGGTGATATCGACTCGCTTCTTACGCACCCTCGGATATGTCAGCCTCCTCGAAGAGATGCAACGACTCAAGAGTTCTGCAAGGTAACGCTTGGCGGGGGGACGCCCCTCCCGTGTGAACCGCCGTATAGGGAACCCTACGTACGGTGGTGTGGGAGCTGGGGGCCGCGAGGCCCCTGGCTACCCTATTTCAGAACCCGATTCAGGGCACGATGCTGAACCCGAAGACCTGACCGGCCGCGTTGTCGGCGGCGTAGAGGAAACGCCCCAGCGGGTCGGTGATAAGCTCGAAGGCGACGTTTCCGGCCGTCACGGGGCTATCGTCGATGGCCGTGGGCACCCCCGTTACCGGATCCAGAGCGAAGATGAGGATGTCGCTGCTGCCCACCACGTAGGTGTACAAAAACTCGCCGTTCAGCACGATGCGGGCCGAGGTCAGATCGCCCGCCACCGTAAAGGGGGAGCCGGGAATGGGGGTCAGCGCCCCGGTGGCGGCATTGACCGAATGGACCGCGATCTGGTTGACCTGCGTCGTGTAAAGAAACGAGCCCGTGGGATCGAGAGCCTGCGAGCGGCCGCTGGCGGTCGCAAAGGGCGAGCCGAAAACAGGGCTTATCCCGCCGTCCACCGGATTGATCGCCAGGACGTCGCCCGAGGTCACGAACAGGAAGTTGTTGTTGGGGTGCAGCACTGCCGTCTGGGTGATGCCGGGCGCCGTGCTGAATCCCGAGCCCGGCACCGCCAGCATGGTGGTCAGGTCGAAGCCGGTCACGCTGGCGGAGAAGTTACTCATCACGTAGGCGTACTGGGGCGTCCCGGGACGGACGACCACTCCCAGAGGCTGGGGGTCGGTAAGAGCCGCGGTGCCCCCGGTGAGAGCGCCGGTGATGTTGTCCAGGGCCAGGTGGACCACGTTTCCGGTGCCGGCATTCGTGACCACGACCTGGGCATCGTCGGGCGTCACGGCCACTCCGCCCACCAGGTCTCCCAGGGTCGCGAAGGGAGAGGTTCCGAGCACGGCCAGCGCCCCGCTGACCGGATTCACGGAATACCCCACCACGTGGCCCGGAGTTTTGAACTCCCCAACATAGAGAAAATCGCCGTTCTGGCTCATGGCGCCTCGCGTCGGTGAGGTGAGCCCGCCCAAGGGCAGGCCAGCAATCGGCAAGAGGTATCCGCGGGGAAAGCTCTGATCGAAGGGCGCGCTCAGGGCCGTCGTCAGCCCCGGCGCGGTCGCTTGCAGTGTGTAGCCGTTGCCCGACATACTGACCGTCAGGTCGTTGAAGGTGGCCACTCCGTTCACCGCCGCCACGGTCGTGGTGCCGCCCAGAGTCGGAGGAGCCGGGCTGTTGAGGGTCACCGTGATCGCGTCGCTGGCTCCGGGCACCACGTTGCCGAAGATATCCTGCACCTCCACGGTCAGTGTGGTCATGATCTCGCGGGCCTGGCCGTTGGAGGGCTGGGTGCCAAAGACCAGTTGGGAGGGGACGGTGGTGATGTTGAACGGGCTGCTTGTCACTGCCGGGAGCGCGGCCGAGGAGGCCACCAGGGTGTAGCCCGTTCCTGGCACAGTGAGGTGCAGGTCGGAGAAGGTGGCCGCCCCGTTGACCGGTTGGACGCTGAGGGTGCCGTTGAGCACGGTTGCGCCCGGGTTGGAGCCGAGCGACACCACGACCGGGTCGGAGGCGGTGGGCACCGTGACTCCGGCTGCGTCCTGGACCACCACCTGAATCGGGGGGGCGAGAGCCTGGCCGGCCAGAGCGGCCGGGGGCTGCGTGAAGAAGACCAGCCGGGCCGGCGGCCCCACGCTGGCGGCCACGTCGAACGACTGGCTGCGGGCGGAGCCAAAACCGGTGGCCGTGGCCAGCAGCTGATAGCCGGTCCCGGGCTGATCCAGGGCCACTCCCGGGAAGGAGGCCAGGCCGTTGCTCGCTTGGACCGTCAGCGTACCGCTGAGACTGGCCCCTCCGGGGTTGCTGGAGAGAGCGAGCGTGACTGCATCCGGGGTGGTCACGAGCTGGCCGCTGGGGTCGAGCAGCTCGACCTGAACGGGCGGAGCAAAGGGTTGGTTGGCCAGCGTGTTGCCGGGCTCGGTGCGAAAGCGAAGAAGAGGGGCGAACTGCACCTGCAGGGTGAGAGGGGTGTTGGGACCGGCCACGATCATCAGGGGGGCCGAGATGGCGCCCCCCAGCAGCGATTGCTCGTCGTCGAGGACCTGCAACCGGACGACGCGCATCCCCAGCGGAATGCCGGTCATGGTGTGCAGCACCAGCGGGTCGTTCCCCAGCGGGATGGAAACGGGAGCGATGACGTCGCGCTCGATCTCCTGAGCGTCCACCACGCGGATGATCAGCGTGGTGGGTATCCCGCGCGGGGAGGCCGCCAGCGGCCGCACGTCCACCTTGAGCGTGAGGGAGGCGCTGCCCGAGGGACCGGGCGGAGGAGCCGGAGTTCCGTCCGGCCGCAGGCCGCTGGAGCACCCCGCCAACAGCAAGAGGAAGACTGTTAGAAGAATTCGTATTGGCGCCATGGTGCCCCCCTTGCGACGTGCTGGGGCAGGGTTTCTGGTCAGCGGGAAATTTCCTGCACCTCAGCGCGGCGTCGTCATCGGCTCCGGATGGAGTTGGCCGAGCCGGCAGCTCGGGCGGCAGGGGCAGGTGAAGGCCACATCGGCGCAAAGCAGCTTTCCCCATGGTTGTCGATTCCCAGATGCTCTCCACCCTCGAGCTCTTGCATTACTGCCAGCGCTTTCGCGACACCCTTTTCGCCTTCTGCTTCGAGCGCTCGGAAGACTGCGACGAGCTCTTGCTCGACCTGCGCGTGCTCAACGCCGCCCGCATCCGGCAGGTGCTCTTCTGCACGGCCGACCCGCGCCTGGAGCGCAAGCTCAAGCTCTGGAACCGCTCCGGAGAGCGCTTCCTGATCGTTCCGGCCCGGGAAGCTGACCTCACTACGGCCGCCTTCATCGGCCGCCTGCAGACCGAGCTTTCGGCCGGAAACGTGCCCCTGGTGGCTCTGGCCGAGCCCGGGCTCGACCGCGCCGTCCTCCACTGCGCCGTGGCCCTGGGGGCCCGCAAGATCTTCTTCCCCGGCTCGCTGGCCGGCCTTGAGCTGGCGGGCCGCTTTCGCTCCTATCCCACCGTGGCCGAGCTCGAGCAGGCCCTGGCCGAGCACGTCCCCCTTAACCTGCCCGAGGAGCGTCTGCGCTTTCTGCTCGAGCAGCAAGAGTTGCACCGGGTCGACCTGGTGCTGGTGCAGGCCCGGCGCGGTGCCATCTTCGAGGAGGTCTTCACCCACTCGGGCTCGGGTACTCTTTTCACCCGCGAGTATCCCAACGTGCTGCGGGCCGCCGCCGAAACCGACGTGCGCGACATCTTTGCCCTCATGCAGCCCTACGTCGACGAGGGCACCCTCAAGCCCATCACCGAGGAAGATCTGCTCGAGATGGTGCGCAAGTTCATGGTCTACTCTGTCAACGACCAGATCGTGGCCGCCGCCGCCGTGCTCGAGTATGAAGACTGCTACGAGCTGGGCAAGCTCTGCACCCTGCCGCGCTACCAGGCCCGGGGCCGGGCCCGCGAGCTGGTCCGGGCCATCCTGGAGAAGGCCCGCCAGGACGGCAAGCGGGCCGTATTTGCCCTGACCGTGCAAGACTACGTGGCCGAGTTCTTCGAGCGCCTGGGCTTTGTCCAGGTCCCCCGCGAGAGCCTGCCCGCGAGCTGGCAGGCCGGCTACGACTTCAGCCGGCCCTCTCGGGCTTATCTTCATTCGCTCGAGTGACCGTGCAAGCACCTGGGCTTGCACGGAATCCCGGAGGTCTGGCGCTGGCGCGATGGGCTGAGGATTTTCCAACTCCAGGAGCCTGCAAGTGCCTGCTCGGGCCAGCGTGGCCGAAGAGCCCCCGGTGTCGGGCTGCAGTCTGGGTGCAGCGTGGCCAGGGACCCGGGCGCCAGGCGCTTAAACCTACCTGGTGAGTTTCCATGTCTCCTGCGAGCCCGGTCAGATTCGCTTCCAGTGCTACCCATTCGCCCCTGCCCGCCGCAGCACGTTGCGTCCCACAGACCTGCTGGGCCTCTGGCCCACCACCAACCCTCCCAGCCTGGTTCTGCGCAGCCGGGAGATTCTGTTCGCGCCGGCCAGCCAGAAGGCCGAGTTGGAGAGCTGGTGCCAGCACCACGGGGTCGCCCCGGTCGCCCCCGAGGACGTCTGGTCCTTGCTGCTCGAGCCTTTCCTGGATACCCAGCACTCGCCCGAATGGCAGGCCGCCTGCCTCGAGCGCCTGCGCCGCTGCGGTTTCGCCGATCACGAGACAGCCGCCCTGCGACGCCGGGTCCAGACCCGCATGCTCTGCTACAACGCCATCTTGTGGGATTGGGTCTACCTGGGCCAGTACGACCTGCTCGAGGCGCACCGCCCTTTCAACACTGCGGCCCGCTTCGAGAAGCTCTACTGGGAGAGCATGGAGATCGCCTGGCGCGGCTTTTCCCGGTAGGGCCAGGTCCACGGGGGCGCCGCAGTCCACGGACCCGCCCGAATAGGGTGCCCCATTCAGAGCAGTCCACGGACCCGCCCGAATAGGGCGCCCCATTCAGAGCAGTCCACGGACCCCCCCCGAATGGGGCGCCCTCTTCAGTGCAGTCCAAGGACCCGCCCGAGATCGGCACCCTGGTCGGGCCGCCCCGCCCGGAAGAGCAGGCCCTGTCCTGGCCGGCGAGGAAACCCGCCCTTCAGTGCGTGCTCTGAGTCTCATCCTGACCCTGCTCTGCTTGCTCGCTCTTCCGGCCCGGGCCGTCCCGGTCGAGGCCGACCTGCTGGCCAAGATGGGCGCCTATGACGAGGCAGACCGGCGCTATCGCGAGGCCCTGCAGCTGACTCGGGACCCGGCCGAGCGGCGCTTGCTCCAGCTTCGGCGCCTGGCGGTGGCCCAGCTTCGAAACGACGTGGGGGTGGTCTTCCAACTGGCCGACGAGCTCAAGGCAGAGCATCCCCTCGAGCTCGAGATCGAGCTGCGCGTCCACCTCATCGAGGGGGCGGTGGCCTACCGCACCACCAATCTGGCTCGGGCAACGCGGGCCTTCAGTCGCGCCCGCGAGCTTGCTTCCCAACGAAGCAGCGCCGGGGCCGCGCTGGCCCTGTCCGAGTGCGAGAGCTTCGAGTTCCAGGCCCGCCTCGACCGCGAGGGAGCTCCCACTCCGGACGAGTACGCTCGGGCCTGCCAGCGAACGCTTGAAACGACCAGGAAAGCTTCTCCCACGGCAACTGACCCCTACTGGCCGCTGGACATCACCCGGGCCGGCCAGTGGACCTTCCTCTGGGGCTGGCAGGCCTGGGAATTCAGTTTTTTCGACCACCGCGAGGGACGCATTCCCTCGCGCGACGCCTGGGCCGGCCTGTCGGTCGGAATCTTCTCCCAGGCCATTCTGCTCGCCGACCAGGCATACCAGGCCTCCAACGGGATGGAGCCCGAGTTTCTCTACTTGAGCCTGCGCCTGCGCACCGAGCGCGCCAACCACTTCGCCCTGCTGCCCGGGGTGGAGGCCTGGCTCGATGAGGATCAGCGCCTGCTAGACGCCATTGATGGGGAGCTGAAGAAGTTTCCCGCCTCGGTCGTCTTTCTGGGCCAGGAGCAGATTCGCGGACAGCACCACCGGGGGATGGCTCGCTACCATTTGCTGCACGGCCAGGTGCCCGTGGCCCTGAGCGAATTCGAGCAGGCTGCCGCCGACTTCGCCCGGGCCCGCAATCCGGTGGACGAGATCGACGTGCTGGTGGAGGTGGGCTATCAGGCCTTCCTGACCCCGGGTGTGCAACTGGACCGAGCCCGCGTCGAGCAGTCTCTGCGCAAAGCTGAGAAGCTGACCGCGAAGCTGCCTTATCCGGCCGGACGCTTCTGGGCCACTGGCTTTCTGGGCTGCCTGGAGGCCGAGCGGGGGCGCTTTCCTCAGGCCGAGGCCTGGCTGCAAGAGTCATTGCAGGAGGTCAGCAACTGGCTGGCCGAGTCCGGGGCCAGCTATCGGGGCAAGCAGGAGTTGCTGGCCAAGCCCGAGACCCGCCTCTTCGTGGATACCCTGGTCCAGGTGCTGCTCAAGCAGGGCAAGCAAGCCCAGGCCATGGAGGTCATCGCCCAGACCAGCAGCCAGAGCCAGGTCTCCGGCCTGGATCTGTCCCGCGTCAAGAGCCGTGACCCGAAGGCCGACAGGGCGCTGCGCGAAATCGAGCAGAGCCGCACCCGGGGCGAGGAGATACTGGCCGAGCTGCGGGCCGCCGAGGCTCAGGGCGACCGGCCCCGAGTGGCCAGGCTGCAGACCCGGCTGGCCAACAACAAGGCCGAGTTCTACCGGGCCATCAACACCCTGCGCGCCAACGACCCCGAGCTCGAGCGCCTGGTCAGCGTCAAGCCGGCCAGCTTCGCCTCGCTGCAGGCCCGCCTGCCGGCCGACGCCCTGCTGGTGCAGTATGCGCCCGGCGAGAAGGAGCTGACCCTCTTCGTGGCCACCGCCCGAGACCTGAAGATCTATCAGTCTCCGATCGGTCGCCAGGAGCTCGAGCAGAGCGTGCGTCGCGCCCGCACCGTCATCATCGAGCAGGGCGACCTGACCCCCCTTTCGGAGCTCTATCAGACCCTGATCGGTCCACTCGAGCAGGACCTGACCGACAAGACCACCCTGGTCGTGGTGCCCAACGGCTCGCTTTTCTACCTTCCGTTCGCCGCCCTGAGGAATCAGGAGGGCTTTCTGATCGAGCGCAAGGCGGTGGTGGTGGCCACCTCGGCCGAGATCCTGAACCTGGCCGTCCAGCCTGCCGCCAGCAAGCCGGGCAGCCTGCTGGCCCTGGCCAATCCCGACCGCACCCTGCCCGGAGCTCGCCAGGAAGTTGAGGGCCTGGCACCGCTCTTTGCCCAGAAAGCCACCTTCTACGAAGACCAGGCGACCCGGGAACGGCTCATCGCTCCCGGCCAGGTGGCTGTCGTCCACCTGGCCACCCATGGCGTTCTGAACTCACGTGACGTCAACGAGAGTTACCTGGTGCTGGCCGGGCCCGACAACAAGCTCACCAACGGGGAGATCTATGGGCTCGATTTTCAGGGCGTGTCGCTGGTGACGCTGTCGGCCTGCCAGACCAACCTGGGCCAGCGTGCTCCCCTCTCGGGCAACGACGTGGGCACCATGGCCCAGGCCTTCAGCATAGCCGGCAGCCGCAGTATTCTGGCCAGTCTCTGGAAAGTGAGCGACAGTGCCACCGCCGAGCTCATGGTGGAGTTCTACACCCAGCTTCTGTCCGGCAAGAGCAAGGCCGAAGCCCTGCGCCAGGCGCAGATCAAGCTGATTCGTCAGCCCGGCTCCACCCCGTTCCAGTGGGGCGCCTTCGAGCTGATCGGCGACTGGCAGTAACAGCGATCCTCGTCATTCCCTATTGGGACGACCGACTGTTCGTCAACCTTCGACTAGGGGTCCGAGCCCCTGGCCCGGGCACGGCGACCGGCCGAATTGCGCCGCCGGCGTCTCTCCCGGGCCCGCTCCCAGGGACTCCCGGGCTTGAAGTCCTGGGCGTGCTCTCGGCTGTGACAGTTCGAGCAGAGCAGACGGAGGTTTTCCAGTTCATTCGTTCCTCCACGCGAGAGCGGCCGAATGTGGTGAATGTGGAGCAGACCGCGCTGAGAACAGCACTCGCAGCACCCCGCTGACCGGGCTACAAGTGCCTGCAATACATTGGACGGAAGCTTCTTGCGACGTCGCCCTCCCAGGGGTAGCACGGAGACCTGCGCGCCCGGGACCACAATCGAGTCGGCCCGGGCAAGATAGTCCTCCGAGCTCTGGCGAGAAACGGCCAGGGGTCCACGGTCGGTCTGAACGAACCCCGCCCCATCCGGCTCCAGGCGAACCACGACCGGGTTGCGCTGGAGCGAGGAGCCACTGGTGCTGGCAACGTGGCGGCGCGCCAGCTCCAAAATCACCTCCCTGGAACTCGCTCGACGCCCGAGCTGACGGGACACCCGTTCAACCGTGGCTCCCCACTCAGCGTACTCCTCGGTGCTGAGCTCCACGACCAGACGCACTCGCTGGGGTTCCGGAAGGCCGTCCTCGTCGAGGCTGACGAGTGTTTGCTCCCGGGCCGAGCCAGTGCCGGCAGTCTCCAGGGGCAGCGTTTTGGCGCTCTCAGTCGCCGCGCTCTCGGAGCCCTTGCCCCCAGCCTTGCCCGTTGACTGCGAGGCGTTCCCCATTGGTTGCCCCTGCGCCAGCACCGCTTGCTGCCGGCCAGCCCCGGGCTCCTCCGCGCCACTGCCCGTCTTGTCCGTCTCCCCTCGCGAGAAGAGGCTGTCGGCCTGGTTCCGGATCGCCCGGAACCGCCGCTCGAATGCCGCCGGGCTGCACACCACCCGCTGGCGTACCTGGTCGGTTGTATGGCTGCGGGCAAACTCGAGCCAGGCGCTTTCGGTCTCAGGGGTGACCACTCGCGTGACTTCTCGGACCTTGGCATAACCGATCTCGCCGGTTTTGAAGGCGCTGCTCAAGCGAGGAAGTTCCTCAAGAGCTCCCATGATGCGGAGCAAATTGCCCGCTTTTTGAGCTTCGAGACCCAGGCTGACCACGGCATAGCCGACGGTGCTGCGAAATCCCGAGGACTCGTAGGCTCGGGTTCGCTCGATTGCCAGCAACCAGGCTCCCAGTTCCCACTCGTTCTCGCTCACACGATGCGCAGCTCGGCCAGCAGCTCGGAACATCTCTTCGGGACTGTGATGGACATAATGCGACAGGGAAAAGGACATAGAGGCACCTCGAGTTGTCGGTTTCTTGGAAGGGAAGAAAAGAAGAGAAGGATGGCTTTGGAAAGTATCCGGTTGTGGAGTTTATTTTCGTTAAATTTCCCAGGCTTCCTGGAGAATATTTGTTCGTTTTTAATACCGGCGGTATCGAGCAGGTGTTCGTAAGCGTTGCCAGAGGACAGGCACGAGCGCGCAATGATGCTGCGAGGATGGGGGAGTGCCGCGTCTGTGTGATGACCGCCGCTCCACCGTAACTCGTCCATCTGCGTCGGCACGGCGCTGAGCAACTCGTTTCTCATCGAGGTGGCCAGGATGGTCGCAAACCGTGATCTCTGCGGGTCAGGCCCTCGAGTACCTGTCGACCAGCCCGCTTTCTGAGCACCTTCCTGGGTCGGCGAGCACCTGAGCCTGCTGGCCGGGGCGCCCAGCCCATCACGACCGCCAGGCGCGCCCTTCCATCCCCTTGAGAGGTCTTCAACGCCCCCGCCTGGAAGACCCGACCCGAGATGGCCTTTCCGACCGTGCTGCGCCTGGTGGCCGCGCTCATTTTACTGTGGGGAGCCCTCACGGTGAACGCCCCCAGCTACCGAGAGGCGGCCAACCTGGTGGTTGTCCTGGCCGGCCTGACCGGCGCTCTGGATACCCTGAGCCGGCGCTTCGACCCGGTGGGCTTCGCCTGGCTGGGCGCGGCCCTGGTCTGCAACCCGATTCAGCCAGTGCATGTGCCCGAACTGGTCCTGATCGTCATCCTGCTGCTCCCCCCCGCTCGCCCGCCCCGACCGCTCTGTGCCTGAGGAGCCGCGCATCCTATGGCAGGACGAGCGGCTTCTGTTCCTGCTCAAGCCGGCCGGGGTGGCCTCTCAGGCCGATCGAGACGGCCAGCCCTCCGTGCTCGACTGGCTGGCCAGGCAGGGCCACAGGTGCGACCCTGTCCACCGGCTCGACCGCCCGGTGGGTGGCGTCATGGTGTTTGGCCTCGACCCCGAGAGCGTGCGCCGGCTGTCGCGCCAGTTCGCCAACCGGGAAGTCCAGAAGACCTATCTGGCCGTCACCCGGCCAGCGCCCGAGCCGCCCGAGGGCGAGCTGCGCCACCTGCTCGCGCATGACCGCCGGCGCAACCTGGCCCGAGTCAGTCCGAGCGGCCGCCCGGCCGAGCTGACCTACCGGACGCTCAAGACGGCCGAGTTCCTGGCCCTGCTCGAGATCAACCCTCGCACTGGCCGGCCCCACCAGATCCGGGCCCAACTGGCCGCCATCGGCTGTCCTATCCTGGGAGACGCGCGCTATGGGGCCAGAAAGCCTCTCAAAGACCGCAGTATCGCCCTCTTCGCCAGTTGCCTCCGGTTGCTTCATCCGTTCAGTGGCCAGGAGCTCGAGGCTCGCTGCGCTCCCGAAGGCTCTCCCTGGAATCGTTTCGAGCCTTGAGGTGCGGGCCTGGGCCGGGAAACTCCGGCGGTCAGCTGGAGAACGAAGGCACAATTATAATGTGTTGAGCGTTACGTGCTGAAGGTCTTGCCTATCCTTCGGGGGCGCCTCCATACAAGTCTGCCGGCGCCAATCACTGCAAAACCTTCAGCACTTCACTCTAGCACAATCTGTTGGGCGTCGCGCAGCCGGAAAACCATGTCAAGGGGGTTCGTCTGGCCACCACAAGGGGGTTTGCGGCCGGACTTCTAATTCTCCCGCGCGCCAGAATCAAATCGCGCGGTACGGCGCCGCGCCAATTCCAGAAGCCTTCCACGGACAGCGCCCTACAGTCGCTGGTGCGAGAGCACCTCGATGTTGCTGGCCCCCGTGGTGTTGCTGTTCAGCTCCAGGTCGTAGACCACTTTGGAGGCGTTCTTGATGGTGATGTTCTTGCCGATGATCGAGCCCCAGACTTCGGAGGGCTCCAAAATGCCCTTGCTGGCATCGAACCTGCCCTGGAGCGTAACGTCGGCGTCGGGAGCGTAGAGGGTGAAGTAGCCCGAGGTGGTTCCGTCGGCCTTCTTGGCGGTTTTGAGGTTGA
>CAYYHB010000160.1:0-7837 GCA_964471395.1 uncultured Burkholderiales bacterium
AGCGCGGCTCACCCAGGACTTTGATGTCCTTGAGGTAGAGCCCGTCGCGCCGTCCAAAGCCGCCGGCGACCAGCGTGAATTGGAACTGGATGTTCTTGCCGTCATAGGCCGACAGGTCCATCCCGTGCGGCTGCCAGTCCGACCGGCCGGTGAGCGAGCCCACCGGAGACCAGTTGCGGCCGCCGTCCTTGCTGACCTGGATCCAGACCACGTCGCCGCCGCTGTCATCCAGGTCGTGCCTGGCGTCGAAGACCAGCGTCGCGTTCTTCAAGCCCTTGAGTGAGAAGGGCTGGCTCGAGAGAACGCTGGTCTTGCCGCTCACCAGATCGCCGTCGGGGCTGTCGGTCCAGACGCCCCCCTCGACCTGGGCCCAGTCTCCCTGGATGTTCCAGGTGGCAGGCCCGCCGTCTTGAAAGGCCTTCTGGGAGGCATTCACCTGGCCCCGGGCGCTGACCATGGGCGAGATGTTGCCCACGTTGTCGCTTGCCTTGAGAGCCACGTACACCTCCTGGCTCGACTCCGAGGGGCGCACCGGCAGGACGAGCTTCTCCCGGCTGCCTCCCGAGCGCGGGCGGGCCACGGGCACGGGCCGGGCTTGCTGGAAGCTCTCCTCGTCGATAATGGGTCGGTCGCTGACGCGCAGGTCGTATCGGGAGGCCGTCCCCTGGCTGTGGTCGTCTCCGGGGGCGACCCAGGACAGGATCAGGCTGCGAGAATCGCTGGACTGCACCTGGAACTGCTCGGGACTCCCCGGGGCGGTCTTATCGTCCTCCAGGCTGCGGGCCGCGTTCAGGCGTCCGCCGGTGGCTACCAGGCCCTGCAGCGACTCGACCTGATCCACGCCTGAAAGCAGTCGTCTCTTGATCTCCTCGTTGCTCGCCTCAGGGTAGAGGGTGGCGATCAGCCCGGCCACCCCGCTGACGTGGGGGCAGGCCATGGAGGTGCCGTTGAGAGACTCGGTTCCGCCTCCGGGGACGGTGGACACGATGTCCTGCCCGGGGGCGGCCAGATCCACCGTGGTGGCTCCATAGTTGGAGAAGCTGGCCCGCGAGTCGTTGCGGGTGGTGGCCGCCACGCTGACCATGTTGGGAATGTCGTAGGTGCTCGGGTAGTGACCCTTCAGGTCGGTGTTGGTGCGACTGTTTCCGGCCGCTGCGATGTGCAGGGCCGAGGAGCCCGCGAAGGCATCCTTGATGGCCTGGTTGTACTGGGTCCCGCCCCAGGAGTTGGAGGTGATGCGGGCGCCCATCTTGTTGGCATACTCCAGACCTTTGATGATGCTGGCGGCGCTGGTCTGGCCTTTGTCATTGAAGATCTTGATGGCCATGATACGAGCCTGCCAGTTGACGCCCACGACGCCTTGCCCATTGTTGCCCACGGCCCCGATGGTCCCGGCCGTGTGGGTACCGTGCCGGTGCCCGTCCTGGATGTTGCCGGAGTTGTCGTTGGGATTGTAGCCGTGCACGTCGTCCACCACGCCGTTGCCGTCATCGTCAATTCCGTTTCCGGGAATCTCGCCTGCATTGGTCCACAGATTGGCCATCAGGTCGGGGTGGGTGAGATCCACCCCCGTGTCCAGCACCGCGATGACCGGCCCGTTGCTCGAGCCAGTGGTGATGGCCCAGGCCTCGGGAGCGTGGATGGCCTGCATCCCCCAGAGCTCGGCGGAGAGGTCGTCGGGCCGGCGCTCCTGGGCGTCGAGCTCGAAGATGTGGTTGGGGACCGCGTAGCGGACCCGAGGATCGTTCTCCAGCTTGTCGATCGCCTGCTCGGTGCTGGTGGACTCGGGCAGCTTCAGGTGCAGCACGGTGGCTCCCCCGTCCAGGCTGGAGCCGGGGCTGGGAAGCTCGAAGCGATCGACGATCTGAGCCTCGAGGTCGGAGACCACGTCTGTGGCCAGGTTGGCTCCCTCATTGAGTCGCACCAGAAGCTCGCCGGGACGATGCGCGCCCAGCTCTCGATGGGTTTGGGTAATGTTCATGGTTCCTCCTTGAAATCTTGCATGGTCTTGTTGGGGGGAGGCCGGGCTCGGTAGGCGGTATGAAGCCAATGCCGATGTTGTTGTCCTGGCTCCCTGAGTTAGTCGGGTCAGCCCGCGCGCCAGTTTCGGGTGCCTCCGATGGCTCTGGCGGGCGTCGAGAGTTGGTCGGGCCAGGCCGGGCGCGATTTTGGTTGGCTCCGATGGGCTCGGCCACGCGGGTGAGATGTTGTGGGGGCGGCGCCAGAGTCCGGAATCAGGCGCCGGGGATGCGCACCAGTTTCTGGTGGCCTCCCGGGGCCCCCACCAGGTAGCCCGCGTAGATCCCGTCGTCGGCAGTCATGAGGTCGGCCGAGCTCCGGGGTGGAAGCTCGCGGATGGCGCCCTGAGAGGTGCGCACCTCGACTTCCTGGCGTGCCAGCTCGACCGCTTCCTGGTCGATCGGCTCCCACAGGCGGTGGAAGAGGCGCCCCTCGCGATCAAACCCCAGCGTGAGGCTGGCCGCCAGGTCGGTGGAGGTGCCGGGCTCGAGCTCCACTTCGCGCACCTGGGTGTAGCGGAGGAAGGTCTCGCCTTCGCCGTTGCGCTGGATGGACTCGCAGCCAAGAGCGGGGAGTGGACCCAGCCCGAGCTGGTCGCCGAGCAGCGCCTCGGCCTCCGGCGCCGAGCTGGGGACCCGCTCCAGACGAAGAGCCGGCACCTCCTCGGCTGCGCCGGCTGAGAGCAGCCCGCGCCGCATCATGACCTCGGTCAGGATGCCCTGGAATTTGCCGGCGTGGTAGCGCCGGTCGGCCTTGAGCATGGAGTCGGCCATCTGGCCCAGCCGCTTGAGGCGGTTGGGGCCCAGCTCCACGGCGTGAGCGCACAGCGTGAGCATGGCGTCGCGAGCGGCCACGATGGCCTGGCGCGGATCCAGGCCCTGGCGCATGTTCTCCTCGGTCATGCGGGCCAGAACGTCCCAGCAGGCACCGGTGAAGATCCGACTGAAGCTGTGGGGCTCGCGAGAGAGCTCCTCGGGTGGGGCCCGATCGGGCAGCTGGGAGGGCGGGACGTAGGTAAAGTTGTTGTTGGCATCGCGCATGGCCCAGTCGTCCGGGCGGCTGCCGCCGAGGTGGACGTGATTGATCCCCAGCGACAGCTCCTCGGCCAGGCGAGCCACCTGGTTGGGCCGGTGCAGGTCGCCTCCGGTGTCCTGCACCAGCTTGTCCAGCACGTGCGGGTCGTGCAGCGAGGTGAGGATGGTGGCCAGGTCGCCGAACGACTCGTGGAACGCGGCTGCCTGTTCGCTGCCAAACCAGCCCACCAGGCCCGGTCGCAGGGCATCGAGCACGGCGTGTCCGGTCTCATGGCTGATCACATCCAGCGACTCGCTGCCCGCCACCACTTTGTTGGTGGTGGTGTCCAGGCCGTCGAAGAAATTGATGGAGTGGTCCTGGCGCAGGTAGAAGGCATTGAAGCCCTGTCCGTAGTGGGGATGGATCTGCAGCTTGCCGCGAAAGGCCCAGGGGATCTCGTGCCCCAGGGCTTGCTCGAAGAGCCGCAGAGTCCTGGTGGCGCACACCAGCGAGTTGGCCTGCTGGAATTCGCGGGTGCCAGGCTGGAAGAGGTAGTTCCCCTGAGCATCGGGTTGGGCAGGCTCGCCATCATCCACCCGCAGCCGCGGGCCTTCCAGGCGGTCCCCGACCTCCCCGCTGTCCAGGATCATCTCCGCCGGCCTGCTGACCAGCGGATCTTGAGGAAGATAATTGACTCGAACGTTGGTGATCTGCACAGTCTCCATCAACCTTTCAAAGTATCCTGAAGGAACTGGTGATACGACAGAACCAGCTCCACCGAGCGCTGGGCGGCCACCGGCAGGCCGTTGGCGTAGCCCTCTTGGGCGCCCTGGTAAGCACCCACGGCCAGCCCCACGGCCGTCGCCAGGGGCGTGGCCAGCAGGGCGACTGCCGGGATGATGAGGGAGGTGGTCGACTTGTAGGCCAGGGTCTTCTCCGAGGTCCACAGATCGCAGTAGGCCTTGCCCACCAGTTGGGGCGTGCGAATCAGCGTGGCTCCGCCGATCCCGACGCTGTCCACAACGGCTCCGATCACGGCGCCGGCGGCGCCTTCGGCCAGTCGGATCGGTCGAGAGGTGACGGTGGGGGAGGTGTGGTTGGTGATGGTCATGTTCACGGCGTTTTCTCCTGCTCGGCCGGCGTCGTGGTCTCCGGGGGCTTCTCAGGCAAATCGGGCTCGGGCCGGAACTCGAGCCACACACTGCGGCCCGCATCCCGGATCAGACCCAGCGGCTGCAGGGCGACAACGTCGAGCACGTCCTTGGGATGGTCGTAGAGCATCTTGCCGGCCAGCAGCGTATAGCCGCCCGTGCTGAGGAAGGCCCCGACCAGAGGGCTGGAGACGGCCGTCATCGCCAGCAGAGAGACCGAGACTCCCATGTGGAGCGCACCATCGAGCACCTGGTGGATATCGGAACGACGCATCCCCTCGCGCACCTCGCCATAGCCCGAGATGAGGCCGAGGCCGCCCACGATTCCGCTCACCAGCTTTCCGGCGGTGGGTGGAAGAACTCCGGGCGTCCCGGCCGCCAGGGCGACTCCGAAGAGCAGGTCGCGGCGGCCGCTGCGGGCGCTGTCGCTGAAGTAGCTCTTCGGCTCACTCGGTGGGTCCGGCAGCGGGGCCGGGTCGGGTGTCGGGGGAGGCTCGCTCAGAGCCCGGGATGGCATCCGGGGAAGGGGGGGGATAGTGATGATCATGACGAGGAATCCTCCTTGGTTGCTTGGGTTGGGCGATCATGTCTTGCCTGAGACTCGGGGTTGTCATCGAGACGTCTTGGAAGTCCCCGAGCTGTGAACCAGGACGAACCACTCGGCCCTTTGGGCAGGGTCCCAGCCGGATCGCCGTCTGGTCTGTTTGATGACCGACCTTCGGTCCGACCAGGGGACAATGCGTCCGGGTCGGGTGCCACATGTCCGACCCGGGGAAATGCGACCCCGGGTATTGCCCGGTATCCGGACCAGGGGAAGTGCGACCAGAGCGGGTGCCAGGGTTACCTGGTATTGCCGGCCAGGTGCGATGGAAGGTCCGGACCAGGGGAAGTGCGACGGGTGCTCTCACGTCATAGGAGGGCAGCCTGGCCTTGCTGGGTACGAGGCGCGATAGCAGGTCCGGCCAGGAGGTGCGACCGCTTGCTCCTCATGTCGGATGGGCCGACCTGGTATGGGCGCGGGTGCGACTGCGTGCTCCTCTTGTCGGTACTACCTGGAGGGGACATTGACCGACCTGCTGGCGGCCTTGCACTCTATGCAGGAGCGTCGCCAGGCCGGAACAGCGGCGATTCGTGTCGCCAGCGAACCGGGCGGGTCGCCCCTGGTCAGGACATTGCGCCGACTCGGACTCAAGCCGGAAAAGAAGAAGGAGCCTGGCCGGCTCCTAGTGCTAATGGGCATAGCCTGGTTCTGTTCCTGGCTGAGCCCATCAGCACAATCAAGAGAACGCGCCGGAACTGCTTCCAGCGGGTTGTAGAGTGTGACAGGTCGGTTTGGTGCCGAGGCGTTACGTCTTGCTCTCGTCGGAAGCCGGAGCAATCCAGCTGGCGAGGCGCTCGACACTGCGAGTGCCCCAATCATACCCGGCCTGAAAGCTCTGGGGGGCAACCGCGCTACTGGCATACACGCCGGCCGACAGCCCCACGACCTCCCCCACCAGGCCCCGAGCCACAGTTGCGGCAGCACCCTGGCCCTGGGAGATCTGCTCGGGCAGCCTGGCCAGACTGGCCTCGACCCATTCATCGGCAGTTCCACGGATCTGCTGCTGGAAAGCCGGGGCAGCCGATTTCCAGTCCTGGTTCCCAATGAGGGCATTGGTGACCGCTCCCGCCGCGGCACCCTCGGCGGGGCTGAGGGCCAGGGCCTCATACCCGAGGCCTCCGGCCAGCGCGCCGGTCGCTGCCAGGTTGGCGGTCATGGCGACTTTGAAACCGAGGTCCGCCTGGTCGTCCTTAAGGCCGGTCGCCTTGACGATTCCCTGGCCGGCCCCGGCACATCCGCCCACGATCATCCGGTTGAAGGTCAGGGCCAGGCCGCTGGCCACTCCAATCGTGCGGCTGGCAGCCTCAAAGACGATCCCTCGCTCGACGCGGTCGGCAGGCTCGGTGGATGTATCCCCCGGCGGCTGGCTCTGGGCCCGCTGCGGTGCGCTGATGAGACTACTGTTGGTGCAGGTTGCGATGTTCATGATGGATAGACTCCTTTTGTTAGATTGAACCAGTTTGGTGCTCGAGTCTTGGCGTGGCCGGCTCACGAGAGTCCGGTCGGCTCCTTTGCTCTGGTTTAACTGACCTTGCGGAAGGCGGGTGGGGCGAGGAGCCGGTCGTAGGCCTCGCCCAGGGCGGTGGGCCGAAAACCTAACTCGCTCTGGAAATGGGCTACCGCATCGCGATACAGGCGCCGGGCCTCCGACTCGCGACCCTGACTGATCTGAGCCGCCAGCAGATCGGCCCAGGCCTGCTCGCACAGATCGTCGTGTTGCAGGGCGCGGCGCGCGGTCTGCTCAGCCAGCTGTGTATGCCCAAGAGTCAACTGACAGTTCGCCAGCACGTGGAGGAGGCTGCCGCGTGCCGCCGCCAGGCGGGCTCGCAATGGCTGGATCCAGGCATCCTCCAGTCCCTCGAGGAGTGGGGCCCGGTAGAGACTGTCGGCCGAGCTGGCCAGGCGCAAGGCATCCAGTGGCTGATTGTACTGGAGTTTGCGGGCTTGCTCGGCGGCTTGCTCGAAAGAGTCCACATCGGTCTCAAAGCGCGCATCCAGGCTGAGGGTGTCCTGCATCCGGCAGCGTATCAACCCTTCTCCAGGGAGGCCGAGGAGATCGCGGAGCGCGTAACGGATCTGATAGATGCAGTTGCGCAGCGAGGAGCGGCCTCGACCGGGGGTCAGCTCGGGCCAAAGCATCTCGATGGCAGCCGCGCAGCTGACAGGTCCTGCCTGGCGAGCGACCAGACAGGCGAAGAGTCTCATCGCCTTGGCGCTGGGCCAGCGCTCCGGGGTCAGAGTTCGGCACTGGTAGCTCAGGCGCAGAGCTCCGAAGAGCTCAGCCCGGGGCTGCTCGGACCAGACGGTCGTGTGGCTTGCGGTGTTGGGACCGGCCAGGCTTCGCAAGCCCTGGAGCACGGAGGCCCGAGCCAGTCGCATCCAACTGTCGCCCTCTCCCAGCTTCTCCATGATCTGCTCCAGTTGCCCGAGTTTCGTTACCTCGTGCATCCCGATTCGAACCTGGGTATCGGAAATCTCGGCCAGCTGAAGGAGAACCTCCGCGGCCTGTTCCATCTCCTCGCGCTCGAGCAACTGGCGAAGATAAAGTTGCAGGGCCTCGCTCTCGTCCCGGGGGCTCTGGGGTGGTTCATACAAGAAGTTCGCGTTCACGGTAAAACCTCCGAATCTGTCTGCCCCATGAAACGGCCCCGCCGTCTCTGGACGGGGAGCTCGAGCGTTGAGGAAGCGTTGAATTCGGGGGGGGCAGATGAACAGTTGATGAACGGGCTCACGGACCGTTCCCTCGGCCGGGGTGGACGAACTCACTCCAGGCCGCGGGGGTTGTTCACCCGGGGCTCCATGTGTCTCTCTGAGGCAGTGCGGGCCGGCTGGGAGGCGCTCCGTCGGTCTCAGGGCGAGAGTACACGCGGGGAGGTCTCAGTGCGAGAGGAGGTCAGGGGAGGCGGTCAGGACGGGGTGGGTTTCTCAGGGCGAGAGGAGGCGGTCAGGGCACGCGCGGGGCGGTGAGGAGCAGGGAGGTCGTCAGGGCACGGGGTGGCTCTCAGGGCAGACGCGGGGAGGTCTCAGTGCGAGAGCAGGGGAGGCGGTCAGG
>CAYYHB010000160.1:7937-12021 GCA_964471395.1 uncultured Burkholderiales bacterium
CACGGGGTGGCTCTCAGGGCAGACGCGGGGAGGTCTCAGTGCGAGAGCAGGCGCTTCAAGCAGGGGCATCACCGGCAATCCTTTGGCAGGAGTCCTGCTGGCTGCAAGGCATTCCGACATCTATGGACACGCATCGCAGGCCCACCGTCATGGAGGGCCACGGATTCTACAACCAGCACTCCCAGCAGCAAGCGGGGGCTGCAAGTTTTGGCTATGCTGCTCTTGAGGCCGCCGCGGGCGAAGTACCGCTGGCCTCCGTCGTTCGGATTGCCGACTTCGGCTCTTCTCAGGGGCGCAACTCGCTCGAGCCGATCCGGCGCGCCCTGGACGTGTTGAGGGCGCGCCGGAGCGATCAAGTGGTGGAGGTAACCCACACCGACTTGCCACAGAACGATTTCAATTCACTGATCCAGTTGGTGGCGGGGCCGGATGGGTATCTTACCGGTCAGACCGGAGTCTATGCCTCGGCTCGGGGCGGCTCTTTCTACCGCCAGCTCTTCCCCGAGGCCACCTTGCAGTTGGGCTGGTCTTCCATCGCCACGCACTGGCTGAGTCACCCTCCGGGTGCACTGAAGGTCATCTTCTCCAGCCTGGCTGACGTGCCTGACCCCCTCTGGAAGGAGCAGGCAGCCAGAGACTGGGAGTCCTGGGTGACCCATCGTCAGGTCGAGCTCGTGCCCGGCGGCCAGGTGGTGATGGTCGGCAGCCGCGCCGATGACCAGGGGGTGACCGGGGCTGAAAGTCTGATGGAGGTTGTGCAAACGTGCCTGGCTGAAGTGCTCTCGGCCAGTGAGCTCGCTGGCCTTTGCATTCCAACTTACTACCGCAATCGCGACGAATGGCTGGCCCCGCTGGGTCGCGGCATGCAAGTGCGCGAAACTCACGAGATCGAGCTGGATGACATCTATTGGCGCGAGTTCGAGCAGACGAGAGATCGCGAGCGCTTTGCCGACCAGGTCGTCGGGTTCTGGAAGGCAGCCTTCGGCCCCCCATTGCTCGGGAATCTGGAGGTCAAGGATCTCTACTCCCGAGTGCGTGAACGCCTGATCGTCGACCCCCAGCGGGGTCGCTGCCAGTGGAAGTTGATGGTTCTTAGACTGCAACGCATGCCCTGAACGACCCGTAGCGCCGCTCAGGACAACGGTGCCCCGGCTGTGTGGCTCGGGGCGGCTCACCCGGCCGGACACACCACGGCTCTGAAGGCTACCGACGACCACCGGATTAGAAGATGACGACAATTGAACGTTGACTTGGGCCATCGATTCAGCCTTCACACAGGGGGTTCAACCTGGCTACCAGACGGGCCTCAACTCGAGTTGGGTATCGTCGCACGGGAGAGCCGGCTCGGTGGGGAGCCCTGATGGGTCTTGTTCTTGCGGCGGCGATCCCGAGCCTGGGCCCACGGGCTCCCTGTCTTGAAGTCTTGCTGGTGGGTGTGCCCGTGGCAGGAAACGCACAGCAGACTCAGATTGTCGAGTGTGTGAGCTCCGCCCCGGGCGACGGGCCTCTTGTGGTGGGCATGCAGTAAGCCACCTCGCCCGCAGGACTCGCACCGACCGCCGGAACGCGCGATGAGAGCCCGGATGAGGTTTGCGGGCAGCTTTCTTCGGCGCCCTCGCCCCAGCACCAACACCGAAGGCTCGGTCGGTTTGCTTCTATCCTCTGCCTGGCCAGGGACTGCCTGCACCACCACGCTGCCTGCCAGGCTAAGGTATTCATGATCGCGTCCGGGGCTGATCGGAAGATTCCCGCGGTCGGTCTCCAGGAAGCCCTGTCCGTCTGTCCCAAGACGGACCACGACGGGATTGCGCTCGAGCTCCGAGCGGGGCGAGGTGGCCAGATGCCGACGGATCAACTCCAAGACCACCTCTTTGTAGCTCAGTCGTCGCCCAAACTGTCTGGAAAGCCGTTCTCGAGTGGACTGCCACTCGGCGTATTCCTCGGGAGTAAAGTCCATGGCGACGTGGACAAAGTGGGGGTGGGGCAACGAACCTGATTGCTCTGTGAAGAGCGAACATCCACCCACTTCTGCCGAGGAGAGTCCGGACGGGGTCGGAGAGCTGGAAGGAGACAGGGTCGGGGCTTGAGAGTCTTCTGTCGCTCCCGGAGCCTGGACCAGCATCTCGATGACTGGCGAGCCCGCATCATCTGGTAGGGTCTGGCACTCTGAGGAATCCGGCCTGGTGCGAAACAGAGCGTCCCTCTGACGCGAAGCTGCCCGGAGCTCGTAGGTTCGAGGGCTGCAGGATAGTTTTTGGCGAACCTGATCCGTGGTGTGGCCCAGCGCAAACTCAAGCCAGGACTCATCCGTCTCAGGTTCAGCCACTCGCGTGATCTCCCGTATCTTGGCATAACCAACGCGCCCTTCCTTGTAGGCGGCCGCAAGCAGCGGGAGCCTCTCCAGTGCCTGAGTAATGCGGAGCAGATTGCTAGCTTTGTGGGGCTCCAGGCCCGCGCGTCGAATGGCAAAGCCAACGGCACTGCGGAAACCAGCCTTCTCGTAGGCCAGGGACCGGTCGACAGCCAGCAGCCAGGCGCCTAGCTCCCATTCCCTGCGGGTAACCTCGCGGGCGGCTCGCACCACTCCCCGAAGCATTTCCTGCGGAGCGCAGCATAGAAATTCGGAAAGATAAGCAGACATAGGATCACCTCTGTAAGATAGTTGATTGAAGAAGGCGCTGTCCCCCGCAATGCTTCTGCGCTCGGTCGGGGGGGGTCGCTCGATTGCCGGGTACCGGCTCTTGTTGAATATCCTTCTTGGAACAGGAGTGATATCCTGCGAGCAAGTGTTCTGTTTTTGTGCCGGCGGTTCACGAAAACTTGTTCTCTTCCACGTCTCAGAGGTAGCCCTGGCCAGTCTCCTGTCTCCTGCTAGACTGAGAGGCGGAAGGGAGGGATAATCTACCCAGGTATTCCCTTCGAACCGTCATTGGAGGTCTCCGAGGTTGGCTTTCTTGATGCTCGGCATGTCATCTATCGGTCAGATGATCGCCAACTCCAACAGCAACCTCAATCTCACGAACCTGCCGGGCAAGCCCGGGACCGGGTCCCTTCTTGATGGCTCGAAAGGCCCGGACATCTCCAAATTGGTGGCCTCCGACAGGTTGAAGACCGGTTACGAGAGTATCCTGCGCGATATCCCACGCGAGACGGTCCTGACTCCCAAGCCGCTCTTTCCGGAGCCCAGGAACGAGACCAGTCTGGCGGATAGCATGCGCGAGGCGCAAAAGCACGCGGAGATTCATCAGGAGCGAGAGGCTCAGACTCGCAAGCAGACGGAGACCGTCTCCCGTCGCAACGAGATGCTCGAACGCAGCCAGCAGCTGGCTGATCGCTGGAGTGCGGTGGTCTCATCCGGCTCCCGCGCTGATGCTGAGGCCCTTCACCGAGAGGCCAGCGAGCTGATGGCCGAGTTGGGAGGATTCGAGCAAGACTCTTTCAGTGCCGAGAATCTTCAGTTTCTTCGCAAGCTGAGCCAGGCCGGTCAGAACCTGTCCAAGGAGCTCGAGCAGCAGGCTCCTAAGGAACATACTCAGCAATCGGCCCCGCAGCGCGATCAGAGTCTGGACGCTGTCGCCAAGCGGCTCTTACCCGAGCCGGCTGAGCCGAAGCAATCGGAGCAGAAGTTGCCCGCCAGCGATGGTAAGCAGTTGGATTTGCCCGGAAGTCAGCGTAGCAAGGACGGTCA
Source organism: uncultured Burkholderiales bacterium (assembly GCA_964471395.1). GTDB lineage: Bacteria > Vulcanimicrobiota > Xenobia > Xenobiales > QWHO01 > QWHO01. The sequence continues at coordinate 11,626 of CAYYHB010000160.1, forward strand.
GCGCGTTCACCTGCCGCAACCTCAGACTCCCCCCGAGAGGTTCCTGGAGCGAGGCTTTACCGCTCACCCGAGCACGCTGCCGGAGGCCGCAAGACCAAAGGATACCCGCGAGCAGGTCAGCAGCGAGCCCGCCTCGGGGCACGAGGAGTCCGAAGGTGGAGTCAAGCGCACCCAGTCAGGTGTTCCTGAGAAGGTCCAAGGGTCGAAAGGCCAGAGCCGTGATTCGAACCAGAATCAGAGCTTTGATCGCCCGGCCGACGAGTCACCTGCTCCTCGGGCCGGAAAGCTCGCCCCGAGAGAGGGTATGCCTGAGCCAGGTGGCGATTCTGGCAAGCCCACGCCCGCCCCGCGCTCCGAGGCCGGCAAGCCCGCCCCGCGCGCCGATGCTGGCAAGCC
>CAYYHB010000161.1:0-8169 GCA_964471395.1 uncultured Burkholderiales bacterium
GAGACCTCACCACTCCCAACCACAGCCGCGACCGGATGAGAGAACCGGGTAAGAAAACTCTCGGCCCTCATTGCCCTGGCGCCACCGGGCAGAAGGGAGCGAATCGCGAGAGCTGGGCGATGGTTAGGTACCGCCGAGTGAAGGCAACGGAACGAGGCGGGAAGGGTGTTGAGGAGTCGGAGCACTCCATAGTACCGCTGAAACAGGGGAACCAGACTGCGGGGACCCTGTGGAGGGAAGGGAGTGCCGGGTGTTGAGAACTGAAGGAGGGAAAGATGGCCGAAGCGCTGACTTCGACAACCGTCAACACGAAACTTCAACAGATAGCACAACGGGCGAGAGAAGCGCCAGATCTGGCGTTCAATAACCTGGCCCATCTGATTGACCGAGACTTCCTGTTGGAAGCCTTTCGGAGAACCCGGAAAGACGGAGCGCCTGGCGTGGACGGATGCATTGCAGACGACTACGCCAGGAACATGGTGACCAACCTTGACGGCCTTCTTGAGGGAGTCAAGGAAGGGCGATACCAGGCGCCCCCCGTTCGACGAGTGCACATACCGAAGGACGACATTCACGAGGTGCTGGACAAATGGTTCAACGTTAATTGCGCACGTCCGGTTCTGTGGGGGGCCAGGGAGGGCAACCTCCCTGGTCTACCCGGCTTGAAAACCGTCGAGTGCGTCGAGAGCATGGCTCGTCTGGATGCAGTTTTCTCCGCGACCGGTCGGTCACCAGCAGGTCGATGCGGTCGGAAGGCTGGCTGAACGCTCGCCCAACCAGGACTTGCCTTACCCCTCTGGAAGGCTTCCTACGCGAAGGAGGGCAGTTTGATGGCAATTTCCCGTAACGAGGCGCAAGAACTTTGCACTTCACCGGAGTATGAGTTTGTGCTTTCAAGTTTTACTCCCAAGATTCGTGAGTATTCCCTGGCCAGACTGAAGCAGAAGGTCGAACGCTCGCGCCGCTTGCGCGACAAGTACCGTGATCTAGCCCAGCGTCAGCATCTAGAAGGTCGAGGCAAGCGCCCTCCTGCCCGCCGCAGGCCGGCTCGGGGCAACCTGCGCACACAACGCAAGGCAACGCTCTTTCGGGAGACGCTGGAGCGATTCGAGAAGCGGGTCGCGACCCTGACGCAACAACCGATCAAGCCAGTCAAAACGACGAGAATGTCGAACAAGGCTCCCAACCCCAAGACCCGAGTGCAGAAGAATGCCAGCAAGCCCTCCAAGGTGGCGACCAGGGCCAAAACCCCAAATCCAGACAATCAGGTCCTCGACATCAAGATCAAGTCACATCTGCGAGCTGCCGGGAAGCGCAACCAGACTCGACGAGATCGTCAGTAATCAGTTCCGCCGCCGGCAGGCTTACCCGCTTTGGCCGACGGAGGGGCCCGGGTCGGCCCGGGGCGAACTACCATGGATGTTGCTTCGGCAAGTCTTGCTGAGCCTGGTTCTCGCGCTGGTGGCGGGCGCCCAGGAGCCCGAAAGGCGCTCGGTTTGGATCACCTTCCAGACCGACCCGCCGGGCGCTCAGGTCTTTGTCAACCAGCACTACGTGGGCCTATCGGGACAGCGATTGAGCCTGGACCTCGACCCCGAGGGAATCGTGGTGATGGACTTCAAGCTGGCCGGCTACCGCAGCCACTCCGAGCAGACCCTGGCCGGCATGTTGCTCAGCTCGCGCGAGGGGGTGTTTCCCCTGGACGGGTCCAGGCGGAGCCTGACCCCCGCGAGTCCCCTGGTCCTGGCTCGTCGCTATGCGCCCTGGTTGGGTCTGGGGGGAGTCCTGGCGACAGGCGCCCTCTGGGTGGTGCTGCGCCAGGCTCAACAGGTGCGCCGCGCCAGACAGGTGGAGGCCATGCTGGCCGAGGCTCCTGCCGACGCCTCTCGGGTCGCCCGGCAACTGGGGGGATACCTCCTGGTGGACCTGCTCGGCGGGGGAGGCATGGCCCAGGTCTACCGCGGAATTCCGGCCGCCAGCCTGGATGCGACGAAAGCGGTGGCTATCAAGATCCTGCACCGCAGCCTGGCCAGTGACGAGGACCAGAAGCGTCGCTTCGAGCGCGAGATCGACGTCTGTCGCCAGCTCAACCATCCCAACGTGGTCCACGTGCTCGACTGGGGGATCCAGGAAGACGGACGCACCTACCTCCTGATGGAGCTGGTGGAGGGGGGTACCCTGCGGGCCCGCCTGCGTCCCGAGGGCCTGGACGGAGAGCAAGCGCGACAGGTGCTCGAGCCCATCTTTGCGGCTGTCAGCTACGCCCATCGCAAGGGAATCGTGCACCGCGACCTCAAGCCGGAGAACATTCTCCTCACAGCCAGGGGGCTGCCCAAAGTGAGCGACTTTGGCCTGGCCCGTGCCCTGGACTCGGAGACCCTGACCGAGACCGGAACCGCCCTGGGAACGCCCGCCTACATGGCCCCCGAGCAGGTCGCAGGGCAGCGGGTTGGCCCGGCTGCCGATCAGTATTCCCTTGGCGTGCTGGCCTACGAGCTCTTGACGGGACGAAAGCCCTTTGAGAACGCCGACCCGATTCAGCTGATCTTCATGCACATCAGTGAGAACCCGCCTCCTCCCTCGAGCCTGAAGCCGACGCTCTCACCTCAGACCGATGCCGTGCTGCTGCGCATGCTGGCCAAAGACCCTCAAGCCCGGTTCCCGGACCTCGACGAGGCCTGGCACCATCTCGCGGTGGCCCTGGCGTGATCGCTCTGAGCGATTCGGGGCTGCGCCGGGTCTTTGACCAGGCTCTCGAATACCTTGCCCGGCAGATGCCCACGCAGCGGTTGGCCCTGATGTACGAGCAGGAGGGCGAGTTGAGGGTTCAGGCCTCCAGGGGCGACCCGAGCCTGAGCCAGGTCTTGCTCGACCAGGTGAAGCAGACCGGGCAGCCGGTTCTGACCGGCGATGTGGCCTCCGACCCCCTTCTGAAGGACTCTACCAGCCTTCTGCTGGCCGGCATCCGCTCGGTGCTGTGCGTGCCTCTCAAGACGAGCGACCAGCGCGTGTGCGGTCTGATTTACGCCGAGCACGACGGCGGCAGCCTGAGCCCCACCGACCTGATCCGCGTCACCGGATTTGCCCGCGATCTCGAGCGGCGCCTGACCGGCCAGGGAGGTGCCTGGCAGCCTCCCACTCCCCCTCCACCGCCACCAAAGCCAGCCCCCCGGCCCCGGCCGGTGGAGCCCCTGGGAGCGGCGGTCCCGACGGCGAGTCACCGGCTGCCCCAGCGCTCCCTGGTGGTGATGCTTCGCTCGCTTTCAACCATGCTGGCAGCCGGATTGCCGCTGACGCGGTCATTTCACGTCCTGGCCGTTCAGGGCTCGAACCAGGCCGAGCGCGAGGTGTCTGGCCTGATCCTGCGGGCGGTCGAGCAGGGCAACACGCTCTCGGTGGCCCTGCACAAATCTTCTCCGTCCTTCACACCGTTTCACCTGCGGCTGGTTCGGGTGGGCGAGTCCTCGGGAGCCCTGCTGAAAGTGCTGGAGACTCTGGCCAGCTACGAGGAGCAGAGGCGTGCGTTCGCCATGAGGCTGCGGGCAACCTTGAGCTACCCGTTAATCTTGCTGTTGATCTGCTGCCTGGTCCTGGTGCTCGCGCCCCCCTTCATGATGAGCGGGCTGAAAGGTCTGTTTGACCAGTTGGGTGGCGATCTGCCCGCTTCCACCAGGCTCGTGCTGAGGGTCAGCAGCCTGCTGGCCAGCCCCTACACGCTCATCCTGGTGGGGGGCCTTCTGGTGGGAGCGGTCCTGGCAGTTCGGGCCGCTCTCAAGCACCCGCCCTCACGGCTGGGCCTGAGACGCCTGGCCGCCAGAGTGCCCCTGCTCGGACCGCTGCTGGAGCGAGTCACGATTGTGCGCTTCTGCGAGGCCCTGGCCCTGCAGCTGAGGGTAGGCATTTCGGTGCTCGAGGCCCTCGATCAGGCCTTCCTGGCCACCGGCGATCCGAGTCTGGAGGAACATCGTCCCCGGTGCAGCGCGCGTCTTCGCGAGGGTGAGACGCTGACGGAGAGTCTCGAGGCTGCTAGCTTCTTCCCCCGCACGATGCTGCAGCTGCTCAGAGCTGGTGAAGAGAGCGGACAGCTCCCTGACGTCCTCGACTGGTTGGCGCGTCTGCAGAGGCTGGATCTGGAGGCTCGCCTGGATTCGCTACTGGCCGCGGCCGAGCCCACGATCTTGATGTTCATGGGGATCGTGGCCGCCGGGGTCGCCTGGATGACCTTGGAGCCCCTGGTCAGCGTGGTGAGCCGGCTGTGAGAGGGCTGAGCCTGCTCGAGATCATCCTCTCTTTCTGCATCGTAGCCCTTATGATCATCGCGGTCTTGAGCCTCTATCCGGCCGCAACCGCCACCGTGCGCCTGTCGGGTCAGAAGCTCCAGGCCGACGCTCTGGCCACCTCGCTGATCGAAGAATATTCCGCCGCACCGTTCGCCAGCCTGGTTCCCGGTCCAGGCCCGGCTCTGACACCCGTTGAGGCACGAGGCGCCATCCTGGTGCCGTCGGTAGAGTTCGAGCGCGTGAACGACCCGGAGGTGCCTCTCGATTTGCTGCGGCGTATCCGGGTCACGGTCACCTGGACCGAGCGGGGGATGACCCGCGAGCACGTTCGGGAGGTCATCCGAGCCAATGTCCGTCGCTGAGCGCCGAGCGTTCACGCTGCTGGAAGTGCTGCTCGCAGGGGTGTTGAGCTTGATGCTGCTCGGTCTTCTGGTGCGCATCTTCTTGCCCATGAGCAAGGGCCTGGTGCGCGGCTCGGAGCAGGCCGGGCTGCAGCAAACCGCCAGTGTGGCTCTGGCCACGCTGGGCAGGGCCCTGGTCCGCACCACGCCCGAAGGGGTGAGCCTGGCCGATCAGGGCCGAGCCCTCGCTCTGCAGCCGCTGGCAGGCGTCAACGCAGCCGGGCGTCAGATTCTGACCGAGGAGCTGATCGCTTGCTGGTGGAGCGCCGACCAGAAGAAGCTCTTTTTGAGACACTGGCCTCCCTCCCCGCCCGATCTGGGCCGCTTGCCACAAAACCGGGTCGCCTTCCGGCTCACGGCCACGGAGCTCTTGTCACTGTGCGACGAGAGCCGGGTGGAACGAGTGCTGGCGACTCAGGTAGAGCGATTCCAAGCCCGCCTGCTGGACGACTGCGTTCTCCTCGAGATCGAGCTGGCCAGCCCGGCGCCCGACGGAGGAGTACCCGAGCGGTTCGCGCTGACCAGGCGCTTCTTGATGCGCAACGAAACGCCCTAAGGCTCTTCCCACAGAGCCACCCGGAAGCGGTCCGAAAGCGAGAGGAGCTTGCTCGGCTCAAAGCTCGGCAGCTGCTCGGAAGGGCCGCCCGAGCCGCCGGGCTGGAAACGAGCCATCAAATACTCCTCCAGGTCTGACGGCGAGCACTGCACAGAGGCGCTGGCCAGAATCCAGTCCACCAGATCGTCCAGTGGCATCGGGTCCATCTGGGTGTTGACTAACCCGCCCGACCGAGGAAGTTTGTTCTCCATATGGACGACGTGATAGAGATCGTCCGTCTGGCGTGCGGCGATGAACTTGGAGAAGGTATCGCCCGTGCTCGCCTCCTGGATGACCCCACCTGGCATGATCGAGACCGTGACCTCGTCGACCCCCGAGCCGGCACTCAGGCCGGGCAGGCGCGCGCTCTGCTCTTCGTAGAGCAGCGAGACCGACTCGAACCGGGCCGGCTGCGAGCCGGCGCTCACCACCGAGCCCTGGACGGTCAGCTGGCGCAGGTCCATCCCCTGACGCGAATAGAGCACACCGCGCAGCATCGAGTCGTGGCGTCCCTGACCCCGCACCGAGAGGGTTCCTCCCGCGGCCACCCCAACTCGACTGCTGGCCTGCAGGTCGCTGTGGCCGTTCAGCGTCAGGTCTCCGGTCGCCACCACGATACCCGTGCCCCGCAGCGAGCCGTTCAGGGCCAGATCGCCCTCCACAAAGACGAGGGCATCCTGGAGCGTCAGGTCTCCGGTCACAGTCAGCCCGGATGAGGCCCGATTCAGGCCGCTCAGGGTGATGTCGCCCAGGCTCGGGGCCAGGTCGTTGGACGGCCGGCCGAGCACCTGCGGGTCAAACTGGCTCAGGTCCAGCGAAAGGAGCGACTCGGCCGGCTGGTGAGGCCGCAACCTCCCGTCCACCTGCACCGACTCGGGAGGAGCCAGCAAGATGGTTCCCGTGGCCACGAGATCGCCGACGATATGGCTGCCGGAGCCGATCTCCATGTCGGCATTGGATCGCAGGCTGGCCGGCCACATCTCGCCATCGGGCTCCAGGCGAGCCACGATCAGCCCGCCGGGCGCCTGCAACGGGCCTTCGCAGGCAGCCGCGTACGGGAAGGTCGGCAGGTGCACCAGGGCCAGGACCCGACGCTCTACTCCCCGATAGCGACCGACGGCGATGAGCTGCGAGCAGTAGGGAGGCAGCGGACGCCCTTCGAAGCCAGGTTGGGAGCTGTCCCCGGCCAGATTGTCCAGCGAGCGGGGGATCCCCCAGGCATCCGCCTGAGAGCCAAAACTGAGCAGCCCTTCTCCCTTCGCTCCGGCAATTTGAACTTCCGGCTGGTTCTGCCCTGACTGCAATCGAGCGATGGCCATCGCCACTGCCGAGCGGGCCAGATCCAGGGCCTGTGAGGAGGAGTCGCCGCGGGACACGAGTCGCAGATGCGTCAGGCTTCCGCTGACCAGGCAAAATCCCAATACCGCGACCAGCAAAGCCACCACCAGGGTGGTTCCCAGAGTGACCGCACGGCGCGAGCCCATGGATTGATTGTAGCAGATGTTCCTTCCAGGCTACAGGTGGCTCAACGCCCCAGCTCGAGCAAGTGGATGACCTCTTCGATCAGCGCGATGAACTGCTCGTTGCGCACGAAGCGAAAGTGGGAGAGGTCCAGGGGCAAGAGCCCCGTGGCCACGATCCCCTCGGCCTGCAGTCGGCTCTCGTTGACCCGAGGCTGGACGGTCTCGATGATGACCCCGTCTTGCACCAGCTGGATCAGGTTGGAGCGGAACGCCGCCGTGAGGGCGTGCTCAAAGGTTCCCTTGTAGTCGAGCAGGATGGCCCAGCCTCTAAACATGGGAAAGTCGGCCAGGGAGATGTGGGGGAGCGCCACCGCATCGGGAGGAGAGGGCCAGCAGGCCCTGGCGTCCCCGATGGGCTTGAAGACCTCGGGTTGCTCGCGCATCCAGAAGCGCCCGCGCGAGAAGACTCCCCCGGTCTCGGGCCCGGGCACCGAGATGCCCGCGGTCTCGCCGGCCGGCATCAGGGCCACCCGCAGGGGCATGGAGTGGGAGCCCGAGGGGATGTAGAGGCGGGTGCGCCCCTTGACCACGCGCGGGGCGTGCTGGCGGCTGCCGAGCAGGGCCCGGCAGAGCGGGGAGCCGTTGAGGTAGACGGGGATCTCCGAGTAAGCGCAGTGATGGACCAGCAGTCCCACTTCGGGGCGGACCATGCCCACCAGCGATATGTTAGGCTCCAGGAAGAGCCCCACCGCGTCGGTGTTGGTCTTGAGGGGCAGCCCGCTCACTTTGAAGCGGTCATTGGTGATGGGTCGCACCGTCTGGAGCTGATCCTTCTCGCCGGCCACGAGCAGACGTTGCCCCTGGCTGATCATGTCCACCCGCCGGGGCCGCAGGGCCTGCAGGGCCAGGATGGCTGAGGCCAGGTGTACGTAGCGGCGCTCACTGCCGGTAGGCGAGGAGAGGGCCCAGCGCACCAGCTGGGCCAGCTGCTCCCCGATTGGAAGGCCGTCGTGCACCAGCTCGAAGGAGCTCGGCCAGATCCTGATGCGCACCATGGAAGCGCCGCTGGCCACCGCCCACTGCACCAGCTTGACGGCGTAGAGGTAGGGGGTGGGGAACTGAGTGCGCGCCAGCTTGCGAGCGGCCGCGAACTGGTCGATGGTGAACTCGCCCGCAGATTCCACCTCGCCACCCTGGCGGATCTGATCGAGCAGGTTTTGCAGCTCGCCGTGCACTCCGGGGCGCTTCGGTGGGGGACGGCCTGGTCCCCCCGAGTCCGTGGCCACGCCCGAAATGGGCGCCCTATTCAGGACCGTCCGTGGACACGCCCGAAATGGGCGCCCTATTCAGGACCGTCCGTGGACACGCCCGAATGGGGCGCCCTATTCAGGACCGTCCGTGGACACGCCCGAAATGGGCGCCCTATTCAG
>CAYYHB010000161.1:8269-11871 GCA_964471395.1 uncultured Burkholderiales bacterium
GGGCGCCCTATTCAGGACCGTCCGTGGCCACGCCCGAAATGGGCGCCCTATTCAGGACCGTCCCTGGACACGCCCGAAATGGGTGCCCTATTCAGGACCGTCCGTGGCCGCGATAAAGAGGGTGCCCTCTGTCCGGCCAGGAATGGCCCGGCATGGCTCAACTCTTTCCCAGCCTGGTGATCTTCTTGTCGCTATTGGATGCGGCCGTCACCGTGAGCTTCCGCGACGTCCTGCGAGTGGCCATGCAGTTTCCCCTGATCGCGCGCGCCATGCTGTCCGTGTTGGTGCTGGTTCCGGCCTTTGCCACGGTGCTCACCTTCATCGAGGGCATTCCCTGGCCGACCCGGGTCGCCCTGGCCCTGATGGCCTGTTCCCCGGGGGCGCCCATGTCAGCCAAGCGAGCCGTCCAGTTGGGGAGCCCGCTTTCGACCGCCATGGCGATGCAGTTGATCGTGGCGGGAGCGGGGGTGATAACCGCCCCCCTGACCCTGATCTTGATGGCCCACCTGCACGGCCTGCGGGCCTTGGTCCCGATTGAGCAGGTGGCTCAGCAGGTCTTCACGGTGCAGGTCATCCCGGTGGCGCTGGGCTTGTTTTTGACCTACCGATTTCCGAAGCTGAGGGCCCGCTTGAGTCGACCTCTGAGCGTGGCAGCCAACCTTTGCATGTTGCTGCTGGTCATCCTGACCATCGCGGCGGTGGCCGGGGACATTCTCGAGATCGCTGCCGGGAGCTGGGGGGCGCTGCTCTCGCTGTCGGTGGTCTCGCTCGCGATCGGCCACTTCCTGGGCGGGCCCGCGCCCGAGACGCGGGTGGCCATGGCCATTGCCTCGGCCAACCGCAACCTCGGCCTGGCCCTCTTCCTGAGCACGATGGTGCACTCTCAGCCTCAGAAGCTGATCATCATCTACGCCCTGGTGAATTTCTTGATGAGCGAAATTTACAAGCATCTGGTCCGGCGAAGATTGGCCAGCTCCAAGAGTGAGAAAGACGAAACCAAACTGCAGGATGATCTGGATCAGGGGCAGGAAGAGTCCCCCCCTGCAAGGTAGTTCCAGCGGTCAGTTTCTGTCGAGCACGCGGGGTCTGTGCTCCCCAGCCCAGGAGGAAACGTCCTTGTTGTTCTCATCCAAGCGAGTTCTGGCCAGTCTCGTTCTTCTGGCCAGCCTGATGCTCGGCGCCTCGGCTCAGACCCCTTACGTCCCGGTCTGGGTCGATTCTTCGGGAAAGCTGAGCGATCAGGCCGTCGCCGATGTCGTGACCCAGGTGGTCGCCGAGAATCCCCATCCCGATCATATCGTGGTCATTGTGCACGGCTTTGCCACCGAGCGCGATACCAGCACCGAGCAGTACAGCACGATCGGCCCTCGCTTCAAGGCGGCCTTCGACAAGCTGGGCAAGAAGGCCGTGATGGTCGGATTTCAGTGGGACTCTGCCGTTCAAGGCGGGCTGTTGTCGATGGAGGGGGAATACTTCGACATGATCCCCCGGGCCCACGTGACCGGCCGGAACGCGCTGCGCCAGGTACTGCTGGCCCTGCAGCAGAAGTTTCCCAGGGCGGCCCTGAACATTGCCGGTCACAGCATGGGGTGCGAGGTTTCCGCCGCGGCCGTGGTGCCCGAGCTGAAGTTCAGCGAGGAGGATCAGCAAGGCGAGGTCTATCAGCCCGGGCAGGATATCCACCTCAACACGGCCACGCTGGCCGGCTCAGACCTCGACTACGACATCTGGTTCAAGGGCGGCGTGCCTGCCCACGCCGACAGGCACCGCTGCAAGTTCATGTGGATGACCATGTCTCGCATCCTGGGCGATGAGCAGGACGAGGTCCTCAAGATGCGCTCCATGGTGCGCGGCGCCGCCAGCGGCGGAACCTTTCCGCTCATGACCACCCAGCAGTATGACACCATGTTCAAGAACCGGGCGGTGGTCTACGACAACCAGGACATTCCCACCGACCACGCCTTCTTGAAGTATTACAGTGACGAGCGCCTGGCTCGCATCGTCCCGGCTGTGATCTACCTCGCTGACCCCAGTCAGCCCGAGCCGGACGAGCTGGCCGAGCTCGATACCATCGTCCAGGCTCCCGACGTGGAGAACATCCTCCTGCCGATGCTCGACAGCACGCGTCTGGCGGGCCAGGTCTACGCCCTGTGGAGGCTGGAGGCTCTCGAGTGCGGCGGCTCGCAACACCTATCCGACGGTTACCTGATGTCCATCGCGCGCAAAATGCGCAAGACGCCTCGAGCGATCAAGGGAATGCGCCCTGACAGCGAGTGCAAGACGGTCCAGAAAGGGTACTGGCCCACCAAGAAGATGATGGAGCGGGCGGGCGCTCCCGAGTGGGCCAATCCCTGAGATGATGATAGGAGGCATGATGCGTAACTTTTCCCTGGCTCTGATTTTGGGTCGACCGCTCCTGTCGTCGCTGATTTTGCTGCTGCTTGGCATGGCGCCAACCCTGGCCCAGGGCAGCCCGGCCTACGACGGGCTCACCGTTCTGGGCGCGGCCCCCAAGCTGACCGACGAGCAGGGCTCCACTCTCACCCTGGTGGCCTGCCACACCAAATACAAAGAGCCCGTGGTGGGCTTCTACTTCGTCCAGAACGGCATCGAGGTACGCTTTTATGCCAACGCCGCCACCTGGGACAAGCTCAAGCAGAAGCTGATCAAGGCCCGCGACCAGTGGGCCACCCTCGCGCCGCGCGAGTTCGAGATGGAAGGAGCCGTCAAGGGCTACCAGATCAAGAACCGGGTATCCACGCTGCGCCTGAGCTTGATCGGGGAGACCGATCTCGCCGACCGCCGGCTGCAGATGTCGGCCACGGGCGGAGCAGCCAAGCCCCAGCGCGCCATGGTCGCGCTGCGCGATACCGAGTTGAAGGCACTGGTGGAGGATTTCTACCAGATCGACGACTACTTCCGCGCCGCCGGGAACGCGGGGCAGCCTCCGGCACCCTGACGGACCCTTCTGGTTCAGCAACAGAGGCCGCGTTCAGGCGCGGCCTCTTTGCATTCAGAGAAGATCCATCAACACCACCACCGAGCGCGCCTCGACGTGGTAGGTGGAGGCCTGCAGCGCCGGCTTGTCCTCCCAGGGAGCGATGTCATCCGGCGAGGGCAGGCTGGTATCCAGCCAGCGCTTCCACCCTCGTGAGGGCAGCTCGAACTCCAGGGGCTCCCAGTAGGCGTTCAGCATGCCGTGCATGATTCGCTTGCCATCGGCCAGTCGCGCGGTGAAGGCCAGCGAGTGAGAGATGTCCCGCCAGTCGGGCTGGCCGAGCCGGGTTCCGTGCCACTCCACCCGGCCCTGGCGCAGCAGCTGGGTGAGGGTCAGCCCCTCGTTAGCCGAGGCTTCCCGGCCCACGTGGGCGGCTACCAGCTGGCTGACGAAGCGCAGCAAGTCGGCGTGGCGCTCGACCAGGCTCCAGTCGAACCAGCTGATCTCGTTGTCCTGACAGTAAGCGTTGTTGTTGCCCAGCTGGGTGCGCCGCACCTCGTCTCCCATCAAGAGCATGGGCGTCCCCAGAGCCATCAGGTTGAGGGCCATGAAGTTCTTGCACTGGCGGTTGCGCAGCGCTTCGATGGCCGGGTCGTCGCTGGGC
>CAYYHB010000162.1:0-11845 GCA_964471395.1 uncultured Burkholderiales bacterium
GGCCGGAAAGCACGGAATCCCGTTCAAGGCCAAGACCGCTCGAATCCAGACAGGACGGGAAAAGGGGGGAAAGGCGGGTATACCGCTCCATTGGTCCTGTGTTCACATCCGAGCAACCATTCATACATTTTTCAGCCCTTAGAATGCAGCCCGGGGGAACCTCTCCAAGGAGCCAGCCATTGTGGAAGTCTTGAACGCAGTAAGCCAGGTGAGTCTCGAGGCCGCTCGTCGCGCCCGCTCGGCCAAGCAGCCGAAAGCGGAGGCGGCCGCTGAGCCGAAGGAAACCTTCAAGAAGTCGGAGGCCGCTCCTGAGGAGCCTCCCAAAGGAGTGGTGAGCTATCTGCCTCAAGACGAAGGGATGCTGCCTCCGGCCCAGGCTCCCATGGAGTTCGAGCCCACCAGCGGCGGCCCGGCCAACGAGCGCTTCAAGGTGTCCGTCCCGCGCAACATGCCGGTAGCCCGTCCCGATGAGAACGGCAACATGGTGTACGACCTGGACGACCCGCGCTTTGACTCCACCAATACCTTTTATACCGCCAACCGGGCGCTGCAGGTGGCCGAGGGTTACCTCGGGCGCGAGATTCCCTGGGGTTTCTCCAAAGATCTCGAGCGCCAGCAGATGATCATCCACCCCCACGCCGGGGGCAACACGGCCAACGCCTTCTACCATTCCGAGGCGGGCTCGATCAATTTCTTCCACTTCACCGATCCGTCCACCAGCGAGCTGCACCGCACCGGCACCTCGGCCGACATCGTGGCCCACGAGACCGGCCACGCGGTGCTCGACGGCATCCGCCACAATTACCTCAGCTCGCTGACCGTTTCGGCGGGCGGCTTCCACGAGTCGTTCGGGGACATGCTGGCCATGCTGGTGGCCCTCAATGATCCCCAGGTGGTGGAAGCACTGCAGCAGGAGACCCAGGGCAACCTGGCCATCCCCAACCTGGTTTCCGGCGTGGCCGAGAACCTGGGCTCGGTGGCCGGCAAGATGGACGGCATCGACACCGACTGCCTGCGCCAGGCTCTCAATACTCACAAATACAAGGACCAGCACTTCCTGCCCTACATCGATCCCAAGGATCCGTTCAGCGGGCTGGGCCAGGAGCCGCACGCCTACGCCAATCTTTTCACCGGCGCCTTCTACGAGGTCTTGTTCGGGCTCTACAGCGTGACCTCGTCGGATACCTCCCGCTCGTTTGCCGATGCACTGGGCGAGGCTCGCGACATGGCCGGTATGCTGTTGATGAGGGGCACCGAGTTTGCCCCCGTGGGCGAGCCGACCTATCGCGAGGTGGCCCTGGCCATGCTCAAGGCCGACCAGGTCGACTTCGACGGCGCACTGCGCCCCTTGCTCGAGAGCGTCTTCGTGGGTCGCAAGATCATCAGCGAAGCGGATCTGGCAGCCTTTGACAAGCACGAAGCCGCTCTGCCCAGGTTGACCCTCGACCGGGCGGCCATCGAGTCCGAGGATGGGGCCCTCGAGTTCCTGGACAACTACCGCGACGAGCTCAAGCTGGGCAAAGACCTGCCCTTCGAGTTCGATCAGGCCCATACCAACAATCGCGGCGAGACCTTCGTGCTCTACAAGTACAACCAGGACATCGACCTGGAGGGCCCCGACTACGGCGTCATGGAAGGCGCTCGGGCCCGGATGAACGGCGGTCTGGTGCTGGCCTTCGACGCCGAAGGCAAGCTGTTCGCCTCCAACCATGACAAAGTGACCGACCGCGAGATCGAGGAGGTCAAGAACCACCTCAAGTCGGCCGTTTCGGCCGAGATGCTGGTGGCCTCGGGCCTGACCCCGCGCTCGGACAGCTCCGCCGCCAGGTGCGAGCCGGGTGATCGCACCTGCAAGCACGGCAAGTTCGCCAGCCAGTATCTGCAACTCAACGTGGTCAGCGAGGGCGGCAAGCCGGTGCTGCGGCGCTCGCCCATCGTGACCTGCTGAGCTGCTGATGAGCGCTGGGGGGCGCGTCCTGGTCGGGCTGCTATTCCTGGTTACGCTGGCCCGGGCCGAGATCATGGTGGCCGACAGCCTGGAATGGCTGGTCGTCTCCAGCCCCAGCGTAGCCGTGGTGCGGGTCGAAGGCGCGGTGCAGGAGAAGCGCGACGACGTCGGCTACGTGCAGACCACGCTCAAGCTAGCCCTGGTGAAGGCTCTCAAGGGCGAGCCTCCGCCCATGACCACCTACGCCATCCTGGTGCTGGCCTCGGCTCGCCCGGGTGAGCTCAACTCCCAACCCCAGGAGGGCGAGGAGTTGTTGGCGTTCTGGCGGGGCCAATCGGTACGCCGTATCCTGAGCCTGAAGCATCCCCCCCGCCGGGGCGAAGGGGCGGCCTACACCACCGACTTCAAGCTGCTGCGCTCGCGCGAGGAGATTCTGGCGGCGGTCCAGCCCTGGCTGACAAAGCCTTCGGTGAAGTCGCGCAAGGTGGAGGTGCCCACCGGCTCCGGAGCTTTCCAGGGCCTCTACTCGGGCAGCACCTGCTATCTGATTGTGCCAAATGACTGAAGCGCATTGGGGAGCCTGCTGGCGTTACTGACTCTGGCGTGAAAACAAACGGCGAAGGGCGCGCTGGTTGGCCCGCGCCACCAGGTTGCCGGCCCCGGCCCCCAGCGCGGCATAGGTGCCGGTCAGGCCAACGGCCAGCGCGGGCACCCCGAATCCCGTGGCTGCGCCCACGATGCCGGCCGAAGGTGATCTGCCGCACTCGACCCGAGACCCTGGCCCGACTGCTGACAGCCGTGCAGGCTGAGGACTGGTTAGGACTGGCGGCCCGGGTGCGGCAACCCGTCCGGTTGCTCATGGCTGAGAACGGGATTGTGGGCCCTGAGCAGCTCCAGGCCACGCGCTCAGCCATCCCGCAGTTGGAGCTGGCCAGGGTGGCAGGGGATCACTTCAGCATGATCTATGGCCAGGGCGCGCGCGAGATCGAGCTCAACCTGGCCGAGCCGGGTCGCTGAGCTCAGCGTCGCTGCTGGGCGGGCGGCTGCTCCTGCGGCTGGCCCGAGATGCCCCGACTGAAGTCGCGGGCGCTGTCGCGGGCCGCGTGACCAATGGGCTTGAGCACGCTCTCGTAGAATCCCTTTCCCATATCGCGGAAACCAAGACCGATGTCGCGCATGCCCTGACCGGTCTGGTAGCTGGCGCTGGGTGGCTCCTGGCTGGGACCGCGGCCGTGCTGGCCCATGCTGGCGCAGCCGCTCAGCCCGCCGGCGGCCAACAGGGCCACGCACAGGGCGAAGGTGCGACCGATCGCGCCGAAAGAAGAGCCTTTCGACTCAGAGGCGGACCCGGCCCCCGGCAGGCGGCTGGGCATCAGCCCGGCATCCTCGCGAGCAGCGCCAACGCCGTCCTGGGCCTCCGGGGAGGCCTGTTGGCCCCCCGAGCTGGCCCGGCTCACGTAGTTGCTCCCCGGGATGGTGCTGCTGAAGTTGGTCTGAATCATCGTCTGGCTCTCCTGTTTTTCGAGTGTTGTTACCGGGAGATTACCGTTTTGACCTGAAAAGGATCTGAAGGCCGTCAGGGAAAGTCCCTCGTCGTGACCAGAAAAAAGCCGCGGGTGGTCTTGCTGGCACTGGTCTCAGTGCTGTCGGTGGTCTTCGCGCTCGCGTTGTGCGAGGTGGTCCTGCAGGTGGCCGACTATCCTCCCGCATTATGGTACCCCTGGGACCCGAGCCGCGAGACCGGCTACAAGTTCGCCCCCCACCTTAACCAGCGGATGATCAGCACCTACTACGACGTGGCCTTCAAGACCAATAGCCTGGGCCTGCGCGACCAGGAGGTGGGGCCCAAGCAGGGCGAGCGCATCTTGATTCTGGGTGACTCCTACACCTGCGGCTACGGGGTGGAGCAGAACGAGACCTTTCCCGATCTGCTCGAGCAGAAGCTGGGGGTGGAGGTGATCAACGGGGGGGTAGGCGGCTGGGAGCTGATCCACCAGCTGCACTACGCGCGTGCCCACCTGGCCGAGCTCAAGCCCGATCTGGTCGTGCTGGCCCTCTTTACGGGCAACGACCTGATCGGCAACCTCGACTGGGAGAGCCGCCCCGGCAACGAGCTGGTCAGTCGGGTGGCCCCCTTCCCCACCAGCAAGCCCCGCGAGCCCAAGCTCAAGCTGCTCTTTGACATCTACCGTTTCAAGCAACGCGTGCGCCGGGGTCAGGTCAAGAAAAGCCAGGACTGGGAGCCGCCCCCGCCGGCCATGCGCATCTTTCAGCGCCAGATGGAGAGCGAGGTCGAGCAGGCCTACCGGCAAGCGGCCACCATCTTGCCCGAGCTCAAGGCCGAGGTCGAGAAGAGCGGGGCACGCTTTGTGGTGGTCTTCTTCTCCGAGCGCCAGGTGGTGGACAGTCAGGCGGCCGAGCGCTGGAAAGAGAGCTATCCCGGTTTCGACCAGAAATATGATCTGCTCAAGCCGGAGCGCTTTTTGGAGGATCTGTGCCAGCGTGAGCAGATCCCTTACCTCAACTTGAACCTGGCTTTGCGCGCATTGGGCCCCGAGCGGGTGGCCTCGCTCTACTTTCGACAGGAGTCTCACTTCAACCGGGAGGGGCACCGGTTCGTGGCCGAGACGATTCAGCCGCTCTTGCGCACCAGGTAGGGTCCGATCGAAAGCAGGTCGATGTCGCTGGCTCCGAAGGTGGTGAGGGCTTCGGTCGGGGTGTTGACCAGGGGCTCGCCGCGCAGGTTGAAGCTGGTGTTGAGCAGCACCGGAACCCCGGTTTCTTGCCCGAAACGGGCGATGCATTCGGCGTAGAGGGCGTTCCACTCGGGACGCACCACCTGCAGGCGGCCGGTGCCCATGTGGGAGACGGCCGGGATGTCCGTCTCACGGCCCTCCACCAGCGGGCTGACCATCAGCATGAAGCGCTGGGGATACTGGCCGGCCGAGCGCCCCATGGCAAAAAACTCCTCGGCTCGCTCCTCGAGCACCACCGGGGCGAAGGGACGGAAGCTCTCGCGAAACTTGACCTTGCTGTTGACGATCTCTTTCATCTCGTCACGCCGCGGATCAGCCAGTATGGAACGGTTGCCCAGGGCGCGCGGACCCCACTCGGCCCGCCCCTGGTGCACGGCCACCACGCCTCCCTTCAGCATGGTGTCCACCAGGCGCTCGGCCTGGGCGCCGGGGTCCTCGAGGTGCTCGGAGGGCAGTCCCTGGGCCTGGATGGCGGATTGAATGGCACCCGGCTCGGACTCCTCGCCATAATAGGCGTGCTCCATGGCGAACTTGCGGGGCCGTCCGAGCAGGACGTGGTAGGCGTAGAGGGCCGCTCCCAGCGCCCCCCCCGCATCGCCGGCGTTGGGCTGGATGTAGACCTGCTCGAAGGGCGACTCGCGCATGATTCGCCCGTTGGCCACGCTGTTGAGGGCCACGCCACCGGCGATGGAAAGGTTCTTCAATCCCGTCTCGCGGTGCAGGTGCGCCGCCATCTTGAGCAGGATCTCCTCGGTCAAGCGCTGCAGGCTGGCGGCCACGTCGGCGTAGTACTGGTTCTGGCGGGCCGCCTCCTCGCGTCCGGTCAGGTCGTCGCCGGTGGTGGCCGTGAAGAACGGGCTTTCGGGCTCGCGGGGCGGCCCGAGCAACTGACAGAAGCGGGGGCTGAAGCTCTGGGTGAGCGAGCGGTGGAAACTGAAGTAGTCCATGTTCAAGCGGAAGCTGCCGTCCGGGAAGACCTGAACGAGCTTCTCGAGCTTGTCGAGATAGCGTGGCTCGCCGTAGGGGGCCATGCCCATCAGCTTGTACTCGCCGCTGTTGACCTTGAACCCCAGCCAGGCGGTGAAGGCCGAGTAGAGCAGCCCCAACGAGTGGGGAAAGCGCAGCTCGCGGGTCAGCTCGATGCGGTTTGCTGTCCCGCCCTGCCAGTCGGTGGTGGCCTTGCCCAGCGCCGTGGTGGTCCACTCGCCCACCCCGTCGATGGTGAGCACGGCCGTCTCCTGAAAGGGCGCGCAGAAGACGGCGCTGGCTGCGTGGCTGAGGTGGTGCTCGACGAACAGGATCTTCTCCAGTGGAACGCCCAGGTTGCGAGCCAGGGTGGTCTTGACCCACAGCTTGTCGCCCAGCCAGGCGATGGCGGCTTCGCGGAACACCTGCCACGAGCGGGGGAAGCTGGCTAGATGCGAGGAGAGGATGCGCTCGAACTTGGGCAGGGGCTTCTCGTAGAAGACCACGTAGTCCAAATCCTGGGCCGTGATTCCGGCCGAGCGCAGGCAGTAATCGATCGCCGCGGCCGGATAGCGGGCATCGAATTTGACCCGGCTGTAGCGCTCTTCCTGGACGGCGGCCACCAGCTCCCCATCGCGCAACAGAGCGGCGGCCGAGTCGTGGTAGAAGGCGGAGATTCCGAGAATGTGCACTCGGCTCAGAACTGGCGGGCGGCCGAAGCCAGGTCGGTGGGAGTAGGGGGGCGCTCATTCCAGCCCGTGGCAGCGCCGGGCCTGGCGCGTAGTTGCAGCCGGTCGGCGAAGAAGGCGGGCACCGCACACAGGCCCACCAGGGAAAAGTAGATCAGCGTGAGCAGCCAGCGGGCCTGGAAGCTGCCGAAGGCCATCCCGATCTCTCGCCAGGCCTTCAGCATTAGAACAGCGAGTAGACGAACGGGCCCAGGCCGGTGCTCGAGCCCAGCACCACCAGCCCGCCCACCAGCAGCAGCACCACCACGATGGGGGACATCCACCACAGTTTGTTGGCCCACAGGAAGGCCATCAGCTCTCGGATCGTGTCCAGCATGCCCTTGAGCGTGTTCACCCTCATACCCTCCTCAATCCCGCGCCACCACGGCCGTAGAGGTGGAGCGAGTGCGCTCCACCAGCACCGCCAGAATGCCCAGCACCACGCCGAAGGTCAGGCAGCTGAGAAACCAGGGGACGGTGCGCAGCATGGCGGTATGCTGCGCAAGGAACAGGCGGCCGAAGACGGCCGGAGCGATCCAGAGAAAGATGCCGTAGAAGGCTCCCACCCCGATCAGGTCGCGCGGACGGGCCCGCAGCTGGGAAACACCGTACATCAATCCCAGAAAGGCGGCCAGGCCCAGCCAGACGACCAGGCCGCGGGTGGCGTCGCCCAGCCCGAAGCCGAGCGCCATCGGGGTCAGCCTGTCGGCCAGGGCAGAAACTCCCATCATGGCCCCGCCCCCCGCCAGACCGGCCACCAGGCCAACCAGCGGGTGCATGACCGGTTCTCCGGTCTCGTAGGGTGCGTCCGCAAGCATCTCGGGAAACCTTCTGGCCCTCCCAGGAAAGGCCTGCCGGCTCACTCTGTCCGCGGGGCATCCTCGGGGTCGAGGTGGCGGGTGACCTCGGGCAGGAGATCTTCCAGGTCCTCGGTGAGCTGCTTCTTGCCTGGCTTCTTGCCGCGTAGCTTTGCCGTCAGCGCCTTCTGGGTCTGGGATGCCACCTCGAGCATATCTTTGTGGGTCGGCTTCTGGCCGGTTTCGAACCAGCGCATCACTGCAAAGCCGATGGCCACCGTGGCCGAGCTGGCCACCGAGGCCGAGAGCGCCCAGCCGGGCACCCCGCCCAGTTTGGACAACTGCTGGAACAGGGTCCGTCCCAGCAAGCCGGCCCCGAAGGTGGCCAGTATCTCCAGTCCGCGCTTCCAGGTCAGGTCGCGCCCGTAGATGCGGGCCAGGGTCAGCACCATGGTAGCCTGGATGGCTGTCAGCGGGATGAGGTCCAGGATCGGGATGGGCGAGAGGGCCACCAGCCCCGAGGCTACCGCCGCCCGGCGCACGGCCTGCCAGCCCAGCTTGCGCCGCAGGGGGGTGAGCACCTCACCCAGCTTGCCCAACAAGCGCGGCTCGGCCGCAGCGAGCTCGAGCAGCAGTTGCTCTACTCCATTGCCTTCCTGGGCTGAGAGCGGCACCACCGACTCCGGGTCGAGATCCAGCACCTGGGCTGCCGAGCGCACCACCTCGGCCTTCAGCTTGCCCGTCACCATGTCGATCTTGTTCAGGCAGACCAGATACGGCTTGCCCAGCGCTTTTAGCTCGCCGAAGAGGATGCGGGCCGAAGTGTTAACCCCCACCGTGGCGTCGAACACGATGATCAGGAAGTCGGCCCCGGCGGCTGCCTTGAAGGCCCGCTCGCGCTCTTCCAGCCCCATGGTCTGGGGGCGGTCGGCCCCCGGCGTGTCCACCAGAGCGAACAGCCCTTTGTCGGAGGTGAGGGCCGCCCGGGTCGTGCCGGGAATGGGCGACACCTCGGCCTGCAGCTCGGGGTCGTTGACCAGCGCGTTGAAGAGGGTCGATTTGCCCACGTTGACCGGGCCCACGATGGCCACCTTGCTGACCGGCGCGTAGACCGGGGCGGCCAGCCGACGGATCATCTTGACCAGGTCGGCGGCCGTGCCAGGCTTCTGGCGCAAAAGGCCCACGAAGGCCCCCAGCGTGAGGGTGAGCTCGTGGCGCATGTCGGCGGGCATGCCGGCCCACATGGCACGGGCCGTCTCACGCGACTCGGGTGGGAGAGTTTCCAGCAGCAGGTCGAGATCGCTCTTCACAGGGTTGTTTTCGGTCAGAGGTTGGGGAATCCTTGGCCAGTTGTCGGGAAAGCGGGGAGCCGCGAGCACGCGGACGACTTCAGACCGGAAGCGGCTGGGAGCAGGCCAGGTCGTGGCGCCAGCGGGAGCACCCGGGGAAACCGGCCTGTCCGGCCGAAGCCTTGCTCGTGGAGCAACCCATCAACCCCGGCCGCCACCTCGAGAACCTGGTCGAAGAGGTGCTGGCTCAGAAGATCTTTGCGGTCGACTTCGCCTACGGGTTCACGCGCCTCGAGCGCCATCTGGCCGGAGTGCGCGAATGGCTCGAGGGCCGCGAGGTGGACGGTCTGGCCGAGCTTGAGCAGGCCATGGCCTCGGTGCGCGCCTTCGTCGAGCAAAAAACGCTGGGCGACCTGGATCGCGGCCTGGCCAGCGCCCGCCGGGCCACCTGGATGCTGGAGCAGTCCATGGCCCGAGCCGCGTTGGAAGGGAGCGAGCTGCCCGGACGGCTGCGCATCGCTCCAGGTCTGCAGCGCGAATGGCAGGAGCGCTGGTCGGCCCGGGTGTTCCGCCATCAGGGCGAGTCGCGCATGGTTTTCGCCTGCAAGAGCTGCGACTTCGAGCTGACTTACGTGGCCGAAGCCGCGGTGGGGGAGGTGGAGCTACCTTTTGATGAGCTCAGCTGCCCGTTCTGTGATCCCTGATCCCGCCAGCCAGTTTCGAACCGCGCCCCAGCTGATGGGCCCAGCTTGGGTTGCCGGACGATGCGACGATGCCAGCCGCCGAGCCGTGGGAGCGTGACCTTGGTGCCGTGGTGGGATCGTTTCCTGACCGCAGTGGCCAATTGACGGCAGCGTCTAGCGATGCCAGCCGCCGTGGTGCCCTGAGGTTACGACCAGGCGCTGGCCGCGGACATCGAACCAGCCCTCAACGACTTCTGCGTTTACCCGCGTCTCGGGTTGGGTGAAGGTCGAGTCCCGCGAGCGAGGGGAAGCCGACCTGGCAGGCGCGGCTGGCCTGGGAGCAGGCGTGGCGACCACCGTCGGCGAGCTTTCCGGGCGCACTTCCCGGGTCGGGCTTGGAAGCACTCTCACCACCGGGCTCGGCTGGACCTGAGCCGGTTGTTGGCAATCTGTCATCCCGGCCAGCAGCAAGAGCCCGCAGAGCAGCCTCCGCATCAGGCGAAGCGCAGCTCTCCCCGGGTTTTCTCCACCGCCTCCTCCCGGCTGACCCCCGGAGCCAGCTCCAAGCACAGAAAGTGGTCCCCGCAGCAGTCGAAAACGCCCAGCTCGGTGATCACCCGGTTGACGCAGCCCAGCGCCGTGGCGGGCAGGCCGAGCCGATCCATCAGCTTGCTCTCGCCCGTCTTGGAGGTGTGGGTCTGCATAACCAGCGTCTTCTTGGCGCCGCCGGCCAGATCCATGGCTCCCCCCATGCCGGTGACCATCTTGCCGGGGATCATCCAGTTGGCCAGGTCGCCATTCTGGGCCACCTCCAGGCCGCCCAGGATGGCCACGTCCACGTGCCCCCCCCGGATCATGGCAAAGGAAAGGGCCGAGTCAAACAGGCTGGCGCCCGGCGCCAGTGTCACGGTCTGCTTGCCGGCGTTGATGATCTGCGGGTCGAGCTCGTCCTCGTAAGGGAAAGGGCCCATGCCCAGGAGGCCGTTCTCAGAGTGGAACATCACCTGGATGCCTTCGGGCACGTAGTTGGCCACCTCGGTGGGCAGTCCGATGCCCAGATTGACGATGTCCCCGTCCTTTAGCTCGGCGCCGGCGCGTCGGGCCTGCTCCTCTCGACTCCAGCTCATCTGGCCTCCCTGGCTCGCACCGTGCGGTGCTCGATGGGGTTCTCGTGGCTCGCTTCAAAGATGCGGTCGACGAAAAGTCCCGGCAAGTGGATGTCGTCCGGGTCGAGCTCGCCCACCTCCACGAGCTTGTCAACTTCAGCCACAGTCACCCGGGCGGCCATGGCCATCAGGGGGTTGAAGTTGCGCGAGGTTCGGTAAAAGCGCAGGTTGCCGAACTTGTCTCCCAGGGCCGCTCGCACCAGGGCGAAGTCGGCCTTGAGGGGCTTCTCGAACAGATAGAGGCGCCCGTCGATTTCTCGCAGCTCTTTGCCGTCGGCCACGGACGTGCCCACCCCGGTGGGGGTGAAGAAGCCCCCCAGCCCGGCCCCGCCCGCCCGGATGCGCTCGGCCAGGGTGCCCTGCGGGTTGAGCTCGACCTGCACCTCCCCGGCCAGATATTGAGCGGCCAGATCGGGATTGCCCCCGATGAAGCTGCAGATCACTTTGGATACCTGTCGATTCTGCAAGAGCACCGCCAGCCCGCGGCCCTGGTTGCCGCAGTTGTTGCTGATGATGGTGAGGTTCTTGATTCCGCTCTCGGCCAGGGTCTTGATGCACTGCTCGGGGTTGCCGCACAGGCCGAAGCCCCCGGACATAACGCTCATGCCCGACTCCAGCCCCTGCAGGGCCTCGTAGGCGTCCTTGACGACTTTCATGCTGCCCCTTCGTCTAGAGCCTGCTCGAGCAGCCCCACGACCTCGTCGAGCTGATCCTGGCTGATCACCAGCGGAGGCGCCAGATAGATCATGTTGTCGCGCCGGTGGGTATACACCCGGCGCTTTTTCAAAGCGTTATAGACCCCGGTGGCGTCCAGCGGCTCGCGGGTGCCGGGCCGCACCAGCTCCACCGCCCACAGCAGGCCAATGCCCCGCACGTCGCCGACGCATGGCCGCTGCCGCAGGATGGACAGCCGCCCTGCCAGCCACTGGCCCAACTGCGCGGCTCGCTCGATCAGGTTGTCGGCCCGGTAGGCCTCGATCGCAGCCCTTATGGCCGTGCAGGTGAGCGGGTGAGCATAAGCGGTCAGCCCGCAGAGCAGCACCTCCTCGTCGAAGTGACGGGCGATGCGCTCGTGCGCCACCACCGCGCCTCCGGGCGCGTAACCACCGGTCAGCCCCTTGGCGCAGGTCAACAGATCCGGCACGACCGGCTCGTGATCCACCGCGAACCACTTGCCGGTGCGGCCGAAGCCCGAGAGCACCTCGTCAGCGATCATGAGCACCCCGTAGCGGTCGCACAGCTCGCGCAGGTGCGTAAAGTAGCCAGGCGGGGCGGGGAAGACCCCGTTGGCGCCCGTCACCCCCTCCACGATCACGGCCGCCACCGTCTCCGGCCCGGCCTCGATCAGAGCCCGCTCCAGGTCTTGAGCGCACTCGCGCTGGCATCTGTCGGGGCTGAGGCCGAAGGTGCAGCGGTAGCAGTAAGGGTCGGTCATGCGCATCACTCCCGGGTAGCCCGGCTCGAAGGGCTCGCGGCGCGGATCGCCCGAGATGGAGAGGGCGGCCAGGGTGG
>CAYYHB010000163.1:0-11781 GCA_964471395.1 uncultured Burkholderiales bacterium
TGGTGATCCAGTTCATGCCCCAGACCACCAGCAGCTTGGAGTGCTCGGCCGAGGACAGATCCCAGTCCAGCGTCTGCTGGCCGGTCACCATGGGGTGGCCAGGCGGAAGATCGGTGTGCCAGGAGTAGTTGTCAAAGCCCCTCGCCCCCACCGCGTCGTCGGGTCCGAGGCCGCGCAACTTGGCGTCGAGCAGGGCCATGGAGTTGGCCATCCGGTACTGGGCCATGATGCGGGTAGCGCCCAGCAGCGGCATGCCGCCGCGGAACTTGAGCACCTGCACGCCGGCGCCGCCGGTGGCCTCGACGCACTCGCTCTCGTAGCCCTGGGCGGTGAGGAACTTCTTGCCCTGGTCGCCGTTGTAAGTGGTCGCAATGTTGATGAGCGCTTTGGCGGAGAGGTCGTTGGCCTCGTCCCAGCTCACCTTCACGAAACCGTCAAAGCCGCGCTTGAAGAGCTCGGGCGGCGGAGCGCCGGTATTGGGGTCGCGGGGGAAGCCCTTTTCCACCCACTCTTTAAAGCCCTTGCGGACCATCGGAGACTTGACCCGGCGGTCACCGTAGAAGCGGCGAGCCAGGGCGATGCCCTTCTGGCAGCAGCGTGGATCCCAGCGGTGGGAAGGCTTGGTGCCATAGAGGTCGGTGGCCTTGCCGTAGCCGTAGGTGGGCGAGATGCGCACCACCACGTCGTTCTTGACGTGAGCACGCAGCAAGCAGTTGTGCGTGTCGTTGGGGGCGCACAGGAAAACGAATGAGCTGTCTACCTTGGCCAGGTCGCGATAGGCCTTCTCCCAGTCCCGGCTGGGGTAGTCTTTGAGCGGATTGTCCACCGAGACCGGGGTCAGCACCGAGAGCGGCGCCTGCGGCTGGCCGCTGCAACCGTCCAGGATGACGGTCACTCCAAGGGCACCGAGGCCCTGAAGAAATCGACGACGGGATAGGTCTTTCACAGTCCCTCCAGCATCCCCCCGGATTCGTCCCGATCATAGGGCCGGGGGGCACCGGGGGGCCTTGATCTGGATCAAGACCATCAGGTTTGCTCAGCAGAGCGTGCCGGCCGACCGACGGGCGGGCAAAACCCGCACATCCCGGGGGCGGGCTGGAAATGTGCCGAGTCTGTCGGCACATGTGCGGGCAAAACCCGCACAGCCCGGTGGCGAGCTGGCGAATGTGCCGAGTCTGTCGGCACATGTGCGGGCAAAACCCGCACATCCCGGGGGCGAGCTGGAAAACCGTGCCGAACCTGCGGGTAAACCCCCACACACCGCCGTGCCGGCTGGCGAGCGAACCTCTTGATCTGAATCAATGAGACCCGGACCACGGGCGGGCACACTCAGGCCATGAGGGTGCTGGCGCTGTTGTGGTGGTTGCTCCTTTCGTTGGGGGCCTGGGGGCAGGCCCCGTCGCCGGCACCCTCACCCTCTGCCCCGGAGGCCTCGCCGGCCCCCCAGGACTCGCCGGAGGCCCCCCAGGCCTCGCCGTCCCCTAAGCCCTCGCCGGCCCCTGGCACCGCCATCCTCGAAGGCGACTTGCGCCTGCGCGGGGAGAGCTGGGACTGGTTCGAGCCGGTGGCTCCCCTGCAGGACGACTACACCTTCGGCCACGCCCGTCTGCGGGCCCGTCTCGGCTACCGAGAGCCCAAGAGCTTCGAAGGCATGGTCGAGCTGCAGGGCGTGCAGCTGCTGGGGCTTCCCAACAACGCCATCGGGCCGGCCCCGGTGGGGCAGATGGGCCCGGGCGCCATCCTTTACAACCACGCGGGGCAAAGCGACTTCAGCTCGCTAGGGCTGCGACAGGCCTATCTCAAGCTGGGCGACCCGGACAGGTTCCAGGCCCAGATGGGAAGGATGGAGTTCGGCAGCGCCGTGGAGATCATGCCCAAGGATCCCACCCTGGCCTGGCTCAAGCGCACCCGCCTCAAGGATCGGCTGATCGGCACCTTCGACTTCTCCCCCTTCGCCCGGACCTTCGACGGGCTGCGCCTCGATGGCGACACGGGCGAGCTGCACCTGACCGGATTCGTGGCCATCCCCACCCAGGGCGGATTTGAGCCCGACTTTCAGACCGAGCTCAACCAGAACCTGATCAGCGATCTGTCCATCACCTTCAAGAATGGCGCGCTGCTGAGCGACGGCGAGGCCCAGCTCTTCTGGGTGCACGCCGACGACGATCGCAACGTGCCCCAGGTGGACAACCGCCCTCCCGCCCGGCGGGGCCTGATCGGAGCCGAAGGCGGCGACCACATCGATACCCTGGGCGGGCACTTCATCCACAAGCTGGGCGACAACGGGGATGCCCTTCTCTGGTATGCCCACCAGAGCGGCAGCTGGGGTCAGCAGACCCACCGGGCCGACGCCTTCAGCGCCGAGCTGGGGTACAAGTTCAAA
Organism: uncultured Burkholderiales bacterium; assembly: GCA_964471395.1. Classification (GTDB taxonomy): domain Bacteria; phylum Vulcanimicrobiota; class Xenobia; order Xenobiales; family QWHO01; genus QWHO01. The sequence goes on from CAYYHB010000163.1 coordinate 2,384, forward strand.
GAAACTGGCTGGGAGCCCTGGGTGCGGGGCGGCTACAGTTACTATTCAGGCGACGCCAACCCCAACGACAACGTGCATGGCACCTTCATCGCACCCTTCCCCACCATCCGGCTCTATGCCCTGACCCCGTTCTACACCGAGTCCAACCTGCAGGACCTGTTCCTCCAGCTCATGCTCAAGCCCGGTGACCAGACCACCGCCCGCCTCGAGTTCCACAACCTGCGCCTGGCCCAGGCGGCCGACCTCTGGTACGTGGGCGCGGGACCCACCCGGCGCACGCTGATCAACGGCTATGCCGGCCGGCCCAGCGGCGGCAACACGGGGCTGGCCAACCTCGTGGACATAGGCGTAGAGCACCAGTTTGACTCCAACCACAAGCTGTCGGCTTACTTCGGGCACGTTTTCGGGGGAGCGGTGATCCAGTCGAGCTTCCCGGCCAATCCGAACGGGAACTTCTTCTTTTTCGAATACAACTTCAAGCTGCCCTGATCCGGATCAGTTTCCACCCTCCGGACCCCGCCTAAAATGGCCTCACCACGGAGGACCTTGCCATGCATTACGCCGAGCCTTATCGAGTCAAGATGGTGGAGAAAATCCACCAGCCCAGCCCGGAGCAACGCCATCTGGCCCTGGAGGGCGCCGGCTGGAATGTGCACCGGCTGGCCCGCAAGTCAGTCTATCTCGACCTGGGCTCGGCCGCCTCGCCGGCGGCGGTGAGCGACCGGCAGTGGGCGGCCCTGGCCATGGGCGACGAGGCCTACGCCGGCAGCGAGAGCTTCTATGCTCTGGAAGCAGCGGTGCGCGAGCAACTGGGCCTGGACTGGGTGGTGCCCACCCACTCGGGGCGTGGGGCCGAGAACCTCTTGCTGAGGATCTTGATGCGGCCCGGTCAGGTGGTGCTGACCAACAAGAGCCTGGCCACACTGAGGCCGCTGGCCACCGACCAGGGCGGCACGGTGCTCGACCTGTGCGGCCAGTCGGGTGGCCTCTTCGGGGGAGACTTCGACCTGGCCGGCCTGGAGCGCGCCCTGGCGACCGAGGAGGTGGCAGCAGTGGTAGCCACGGCCTCGGTTCCGCTTCTGGGGGGCAGCGTATTGTCCTTGTCCAACCTCGAGCAGGTGTCGCAAAGGTGTCGCTCGCGAGCCGTCCCGCTGGTCCTGGACGCCACCCGCCTCGGCAGCGCCTGCTACTACCTGCGCGAGATGGAGGAGCTCTCCGAGAGCCTGGAGCGGTTGATGCGGAGCTACACCTCCCTGGCCGACCTGGTCTACCTCTCGGGCAGAGAGGACGCGTTCTGCCAGACCGGCGGCCTCATCGCCGGTCGCCTGGTCGATCACCTCGAGCCGCTGCGCAGCCTGGTGGTGGTCTTCGAGGGACTACACACTTACGGCGGGCAGGCCGGCCGCGACCTGCAGGCCATGGCCCAGGGGTTGCGCGAGATGAGCGACATGGGCTATCACCATTTCCGGCGCCGCAAGCTCGACTTCTTGGTGCGAGAGCTGCACGAGCGGGGATTGCCGGTGCAAGCCTCGGCCGGCACGGACGGAGTGGCCCTGGAGGCCGAGCGCATGCTCAAAGGCCGGGGAAGCCGGGCGGCTGCTCTGGCGGCCGCCCTCTATCTCTCCTCGGGAGTGCGGGCGGCCATCCCCGGCAGCTTCTTCCCCGACGAGGCGCCCGATCTCTTGCTGCTGCGCGTGCCCCGGCGCGTCTACACCGAGATGCAGCTGGTCTATGCGCTGGACGCTCTGGCCGAGCTATCCCACTGGAAGGGGCTGCGTCCCTTCCAGGTCCAGGGCGAGCGGTTCCAGCCCCGCTGCGAGCTGGTGGTGCGGGGCGAGGTGCCCCTTGGTGCTGGCGGACGCCCCCGGCCCGAGCCCTTCGTCCATCGGGTGGTCGAAACCATGGCCCTCAATGATCGCGACCGCCGCGCCCGGGTGCTGGAGGAGGCGGGCTACAACACCTTCCTGATCCCCTCGCGCGAAGTCTACATCGACCTCTTGACCGACTCCGGCACCAACGCCATGTCCAGCGAGCAGTGGGCGGGCATGGTCGCCTCGCGCGACGCGGAGGGCCGGACCGAGGCCTGGGAAGACCTCGAGCGGGCCATCCAGGACGTGCTCGGCTTCCGCTTCATGCTGCCCGCCCATCAGGGACGAGCGGTGGAGCACATCCTGTCGCGCACCCTGATCCGGCCGGGCCAGATGGTCATCAACAACCTCTACTTCACCACCACCCGCGAGCATCAGGAGCGAGCCGGGGGAGTGTTCGTGGACCTGATCCGCTCCGAAGCCACCGACCCGAACAGCCAGTGTCCGTTCAAGGGAGACCTCGATCCCGACCGGCTCGAGCGCCTGATCACCGAGCAGGGCCCCGAGCGCATCGCCTACATCTGCCTGGAGACCAACGTCAACATGGCGGGCGGCCAGCCCATCAGCCTGGCGGCTTCGCGGCGCGTCTCCGAGATCGCCCGGTACTACCGCATCCCCCTCTACTTCGACGCCACCCGGGTAGCCGAGAACGCCTACTTCATCAAGACCCGAGAGCCCGGCTGCCAGGACCTGAGCATTCGCGAGGTCATCCGCCAGTTGATGAGCCTGGGGGACGGGTGCACCATCTCGGCCAAGAAGGACATGCTGGTCAACATCGGGGGCATCCTGGCCACGAACGACGCCGACGTCTTCGAGCGCGCCCGGCGCCTGGCTTCGGTTTACATCAGCCACGGCGGAGTGGGCGCTCGCGATCTCAAGGCCATGGCCCTGGGCGCCTACGAGATGACCGACTTCGACTACCTGCGCAACCGGGTGGAGCAGGTTCAGTACCTGGGCCGGCTGCTCTCCGAGCGCGGCATCCCTATCGTCCATCCGGTGGGTGGGCATGCGGTCTTCCTCAATGCCCGCGAGTTTCTCAGCCACTTGCCCCAGGAAGAGTTCCCGGCCCAGCGGCTGGCGGCCGAGCTCTATCTCGAGTCGGGGGTGCGCTCGATGGAGCGGGGGCTGGTCTCGGCCGGGCGCGATCAGGCCACCGGCCAGAACCACGAGTCACCGCTCGAGCTGGTACGTCTGACCATCCCGCGGCGAGTGTACACCTACTCGCACATGGACCTGGTGGCCGACGGGGTGGAGCGGGTCTGGCAGCGGCGCGCCTCCATCGGAGGGCTGGAGATGACCTACGAGCCGGCCTCCCTGCGCTTCTTCCAGGCCCGCTTCCGGCCGCTGCAAGTTACAGCAGGCGTGAAGTCAGGGTCTTGAACAGCCTCAGCTCCGGAGCTCGGCCACCAGGTTGTGGTGGAATTGCCTCAAGACCCCGTCGACAGTGCACAGGGGGAGACGGCGAGCGTCGCTATGAGCCGCGAGAAGCCGGTCGAACGGGTCCCTGGTCCAGCTCAACGGTAGAGCGCGACGGAAGAGTCCCCAGAGGGGGGCGTCATCGAGCAGGAATCGGGGGTCGGAGGTGAGTTGCAGCGAGAAGTCGGGGTTGACCACCTTGACCTTTCCGACTTCGGACAAGAACTGTATCTCCAACAAGGATACTGGCGATAGCGTCCAGGGCCGGTAACGATCAAGCCAGGGAAATGACGCCAGGCGGCTCGAGCCCTGGAGGATCCAGAGGAGGAAATGGGTATCGAGCAGGGCGCTCACTGGCCTCGAAAGGTCATCCCGTCAGGTCCCCATTCCCAGTGCCAGGCATCAGCCTGGTCTGAGTCGACAGCTTCAAGCAAGCCCGCGTAGCTTGGAATTTCCGTGCTCACCGGCTCGCAGCGGAGCACGATTCGGTGCCCCTCGCGCTGGACAACGACAACTTCGCCCGCGGCCACCTCGTCGAGGAGCCGGAACCAGTTTTTGCGAGCTTCCGAGGCAGTCACCAGCTTCACGATGTACAATGTACGCTACCCGCCCGGTAAGATCAAGCCCTCAGTAGCGCGAGCGCACCACCACTTCCTGTCCGAGCACGGCGTCGGGAAAGCGGGGAATGGCAAAGCGGACCGACAGGCCCCAGCCGATGGTCAGATTCCCCTCTCGGTCAGTCGGTAAGCCATCAGAGCTGACCTGAATCTCGGCCTGGAAGATCTCCGGATGGCCAGCTCGGAGCCGACGGCCTACGTCCACGCGCCATTCGCCCCGACAGACCGTGTCATACTCAACCCGGCCGGAGCTGCGCCGATACCGGCGGGCGCGCGTATCGAAGAGGTCCAGAAACATCTCCGTTGTCTCGCTCTGCCCATACTCGCCGCGATACTCGCGCCGTCGGCACTCGAGGGTCAGGTCGATGTGGTCCACCTGGACATCGGCGGTGGGGTTGACCCGAATCGCGACCTGGACCGTCTCTCCGATTCGTGGCGAGGCGGGCTCGAGCCGAACGGTCGCGTTGACCGCCTGGCTGGCAGCGGACCGGAGCATGAAGTAGAGTACGGTTCCAGAGACGGCTGCCAGGCCGCCGAGAATGACAAGATTCAGTGGATCCATCGGGCGCGTCAGCTCTCTACCAGGCTGAGGAGCTGGCTGGCCGGCGAGCGAGTGGCCGTCGCCTTCACGAAGTCGAGCCCGGCTGCCGGGTAGTCAAGCTGCTCACGGGTCTTTACCCAGCTCAGGTAGGCCCGCAGGCTTTTGCTGGCCAGATCGTCCTGGGCCAGCTCGACGGCCAGCTCAAGAAGTTGGATCGGCTCGTCCTGAACGTGCCTCCAAACTCGCTCGCGGTGCTCGGCCTTCTGCAGCAGGGTGGCCCAGAAGGCCATCGGGGCCAGCGCGTGCTCGTAGGCCTGGGCGTCCACCATGCGAATCTCCAGAAAGCGACGCAGCCGGAGATCGGGAAAGAGCGTGGCCAGGTGCGTGTCCCAGTCAGCCTTTTCGGGACGAGTGCCCTGATATCCCTGGGAAACCCAGTCTTTAAAACGCAGCTCTCCGTAAAGGGGCTGCTGCTCGAGCGGAAGGTCACCCGCCAGGAACACGTAAGCGTTCTCGGCCCACTCGGCGTAAGCCCGGGCAAGGTCCGGAGCCTGGGCGATGGGAGGACTGCCCGTGCGGCTCGCGTCGATAGCCGCCCAGATGCGCTGTCGCTCCGATCCCGGACCGGTCCTTCGTCCGTGGAAGTAGCGCGAGTTGGCGAACAGCGCTCGAGCCGCCGGCGTCAGGGCCAGGGTGAGGCGCACCGCGTCGGCCCAACCGTCGGGGATGTCCAGGTTGGGCTGGGAGGTAGCCGAATAGCGCATCATGTCGATGCCCCGCCCACCAGGCTGAGAAGCGAAGTAGCGCGTCAAGATCTGGTAGCGATGCTTGGGCACCAGCAAAGGCAGCTCGGCGTCGGCCACCGGGTTGGTCCCGTGGTCGAGGAACACGGCCTGCCCCGCGGCCGCCTCCTCCAGCAAGCGCAAGCCCCCGACCAGGTCCTCGAGCAGCTCCGAGAGCGTGCTGTGGGGACTGGTTGCGTACTCCACCTGTCCGCCCGGCTCCAGGCTGAAGTTCCCGCCCGCCAGCTCCAGGCCGACCACCACCCCGGTGGGGGAATCGACCTTGAGATGGCTTCCCGGAGAGAGCTCGTGCATCCGGGTCAGCAGGCTCTGAGGGCTCAGGCGCGCCTCGGGCAGGCCCAGCGGCGCAAAAGTGCGGGCATCGAAGGCGAGCATCTCGACCTCCAGGCCCATGCGTTGGGTGGCCCCCGGGGTGGGGGCGATGGGTGTCAGATCCATCGCCTGCGCTTTCACGCCGAGCGGGGGAACCCTGCGAGTCTTTGGTCAGGCGTCATGGGGACCCGCGAAGTCGCCCCCCATCACCACGGCGAATCTTGCAGGGTGCTGCGACCGATCTCCGGGACTGAGAGCCGGGCTCCCAGCCTGCCCGTTCGGGCCGGCGCAAGCCTCGATTCGGCCGTTCCCGAGCAGAAGACGCCGTCTTCCTTTCAGCCCCGCGCAAAGCCGCCCCAACGACACTCGAACCGCCTGCGCCGGAGCCCGAGGCCGCCCCGACCCCTCTGCTCGACAGCCCGGTATAAGCACTTGCCAGGGTAGTACCGGGAAATTTCGGCCGTAGCCTCGGGGTCGGGGAGGGGAGTTTCTCAGCGACGAGAGGACGGTCGACAGTCCTGGTTGCGCTCCCAATTCGACACGGACACCACGTGCTCAGGGTGGCGAGACAGTTGCCGCGTCTGTGGCGCGGAAATCTCGGTCCAGGGTGAGAATCGGGCAATCCATGGTCTTAGCCAGCGCGTAGGCGAAACAGTCTCCCAGGTTCAGAGGAAAGTCCTGTCTTGCCTGGGCGGCAATTCTTGCCTGGTGGATATCCGGGGGGATGAACTGAATGCCTGAGTTCAAGAGAGCGGCCTCAACCTCGGAATAATCTGGGACGCGTCGATCCTTGAGTCGGATGAGAACCTCGCTCAGGTTCACGGTGCTCATGACCAGGCGGCCTGCGGCAGCCTGTAATTGGGCCTCCGCCCAGGCCATTTGAGGCTCGGCGAACAACACCGCAAGGAGCACGGAGCTATCAACCGTCAAACATCGCTCCACAGGTCGTCGTCGCATTGAAAGCGAGGGCTCGGGTTGACACCCAGGCCACGCCCGCGCAGCTGCGCCCAGTCAAATCGAAAAGCCTCACAAGAGCGCTCCAGGCTCTCCTCCACCGCCACGCGAATCGCCTCAGACTTGGTCTTTATTCTGCGAGCCTGCATGAACCGACGGAGCTTGTCCTCAAACTCAGGGGTCAACTGGAGATTCAGCTGCGGCATTATGTATGTAGTTCCATAAAGAGCTCCAGCCTCCTCTCAACCCAGCTTTGCCCGGTCTGACTGCCCACTCTGCTTGAATGGTCAATAAGTAAACTGCCGGATGTCATACAGGGTCACGGCCGGCCCCCGCGGAGGGGGCGCATAGCCCGCCATCTGCCGGATCTCTCTGGCCTGCTGGCGGCACTCGCGACGGTCCAGGGTGGTCAGATTCAAAGCGGCGTAATCGCTCCCGGGGTGCACCTCGAGGTCGGAGAGATAGACCCGATCCCCCGGGCCGAGGGGGAGGCGCGCGAGCAGGGCAGCCGAGGCCCTGGTGTGCTCATCAGCCAGCTCGCGCCCTCCGGCTCCCGTCATCAAGATGACGTTCACCCCCACTCGGGAGGCCTTCAGGCGCTCCACCAGCTGCTCCACCAGGCGAGGGTGACCGGGCTTTCTCAACAGCTTGAGGACGGTCTTGGAGCCCGATTCCACCCCCAGATAGACCTCGCGCAGTCCGGCCGCGGCCAGCTCGCTCCATTCTGACTCGCTGCGCCGCGCAGTGAATGTATCCAGGAAGGCTCCCACCTGGTCCAGCCTCTGAGGGGTGGGGGTCGGAAAGGCTTCCCGGACGGCTCGCAATCCTTCCAGCAAGGCTGGAGTCGGAATGCTGGCGGCGCTGGCGTCTCCCAGGAAGGTTCCGCGGCGGGCCGTCAACCCCGCCCCGAAGGCGCGCCGGGCCGCCTCCAGGTGCGAGCGAAACTGGCTGCCCGAGCGAATCACAAACCGCTCCTGGCGAAAGAAGCTGCAGAACGAGCAGCGATTGTAGGAGCAGCCCCGGGTGAGCTGCAGCACCAGGCTGGCATACTGATCGGGCGGCAAGATGCCCACCCGGCCGTACAGCTGGCGAAAGCGGGCTGCGTCGGCATCCCAGTCAAGCTCCAGCAGCTCGCCCGCCTCGCGAAGGCGATGACGAACCAGCTCGAGTTGCTCGGTCAGCTCACGAGACTCCAGTCGGCGCACGTCGTGGAAACGATCCGGGCCCTCGTCGCGCCGGCGAAGCTCAAGCACCGTGCCGTCCAGCCCGCGACGATAGGTTCGTCCATCGCGGACCCAGCCCAGCGGACGCCCTGCCTCGTCCAGTTGATAGCGCTCCAGCCGGTCTCGCACCAGCAGAATCCGGCCTCGCTCCTGGTTGCGCTCCCAGCTCGCCACAAGACAGAGCCTAGCCCATGCAGATTGAGAGAGCATTGAGCCAGGTCAACTTGATCCGGGTCATCGCATCCACTTTCGCGCTCAGGCAAGCTGCAAGTGTGAAGATGCGCCTGCTGGTGATGCTCTCGGCCGGGCTCTGGCTGCTGCTGGGGCTGGCCACCGGTCTGACCCGTCTGGGGTGGGGACTGGCTCCGGCCCACCTCGCGGCACACCACGGACCTTTGTTGGCGGCGGGATTCCTGGGCACGCTGATCGCGCTGGAGAGGGCCGTGGCCCTGGGCCAGGGCTGGGCCTACCTGGCCCCGGCCCTGATGACGAGCGGTGCCGCCACTCTTGTCTCTGGCCATCCGGGGAGCTGGCTCATCCTGGCCGGGAGCCTGGTCCTCCTGGCTGTCAACCTGGCCCTGCACCGCCGCCAACCCTCGACCTCCAGCCACACGATGGTCCTGGGCACGCTGGCTCTCGGCGTGGGCAACCTGCTGTGGGTGAGCGGCCGCCAACCCGGGCAGGTGGTGCTGTGGTGGGCCTCGTTTCTGGTGCTGACCATCGCCGCCGAGCGCCTGGAGTTATCCCGCCTGCGCCAGCCTCCCGCCTGGAGCCAGGCCGCCTTCCTGTCATGCGTGCTTTTGCTGGTACTGGGCCTGTGGCTCGACCCTACCCTGGTCGGCGTGGCCTTCCTGGGGCTGACCGCCTGGCTGGGGCGCTTCGACCTGGCCTGGCGCACAGTGCGAGCCCGAGGGCTGACCCGCTATATCGCGGTCTGCCTGTTGACCGGCTACTTCTGGCTTGGACTGGGCGGCCTGCTGCTCGTGACAGGAGGCCTGCCAGCCGCAGGCCCATGGCGCGACGCCGCCCTGCACGCCATCTTTCTAGGGTTCGTCATGGCCATGATCTTCGGACACGGGCCCTTGATCTTCCCGGCGCTGACAGGTCTTCGAATCCCCTTCCGAAAGGTCTTCTATGCCCCGCTACTCTTGCTCCACCTGTCGCTGGCCGTGCGGGTCTGGGCTGATCTGGCGGGTCCGCTGGAGCTAAGACCGCTGGCGGCTCTGGGAAACGCGGCCGCCATTCTGGCCTTTCAGGCCTGCATGGTCCTCAGCGCCAGCCGGGCCGCAACCGGTCGGCCAGAGGGAAGAGCACCTCTTCCTCCAGCTCCACCAGTCGCTCAAAAAGCATTCGCGCGGCCTGGTCGCCTCGAGCGGCCAGCTCCATGAGCTCGGCAAACACCAGACTGCGCTCGAGCCATGGAGGACCCATGGGGTCCAGAGCGGGGCGGAGCCAGCGGTAAACGGCCCTCTCTTCCTTGCGGGCATGGTCTTCGAGCTCTCTCAAGAAAGCCGGATAGTCCCCCTCCATCAGGAGCGAGCGCAGGTGTTCGTGCTGCGATGCAAAATCGTTCATGGTTCTCTGCGGAGTGTACCCCCACCAGACCCGAAGGATCGTTGAGGCAGATCAAGTGGACATAACCCGGCTCCCCCTCTTCTCCGGAC
>CAYYHB010000164.1:0-11776 GCA_964471395.1 uncultured Burkholderiales bacterium
GGCAAGAGCGACGACAAGTCGGGCTGCTCGGGCAAGGACGGCTGCGGCGGCAAGAACGACCACAAGTCGAGCTGCGCGGGCAAGGACGAGTGTGCCGGCAAGCCGGGCGGCTCGGGCAAGGACGGCTGCTGCGGCAAAGACTGCAAGAACGGCTGCCCGAGCAAGGACCCCAAATAGCCCGAGGAGGACCGACTGACCGCCCTGCGAACCTGCCGGGATGGGTATCGAGGGAACTTTTGACGCGCCCTTCGACCGCAGCCAGGAACCCGAGCGCTCTCCCGGACCGATCAACCTGCGCCGGGTGGAAGGCCAGCCCGCTTACGCGGGCATCGCCACCTTCATGGGGGTGCCTGTCTGCCTGACGCAGGAAGACCTGAAGGCCGGCCAGGTGGATGCGGCCATCCTGGGAGCTCCGGTCGACATGAGCGGCGGCATGCGGGGAGCGGCCTTCGGGCCGCGCCACATCCGGGCCGATGAGCGCATCCTGGTGCACACCCCCTCCATGCTCATCAATCCGGACACCCGGGTGCAGCCCTTCAACGTGCTCAAAGTGGTCGACTACGGGGACGCGCCGGTCGACCCGTGGGGTCTGGAGGAGTCGCTGACCGCCATCCGCTCGCTCGTGCGCGAGATCGCCGAGACCGGGGCGGTGCCCATCGTGCTGGGGGGCGACCACACCATCTTGCTGCCGAATGCGTCTGGCATCGCGGATGTCTACGGCGCGGGCAACGTGGGCGTGATCCACTTCGACACCCACTACGACTGTGCCAACGTGACCTTCGGGCACCACATCACCCACGGCACCCCCATCCGCCGGCTCATCGAGGACGAGCACATCCCCGCCCGCAACTTCGTGCAGATCGGGCTGCACTCGTTTCTGGGGCCGGACGACGAGTTGCTGGCCTGGATGCGCAAGAAGGGCATGCGCTCGCACTTCATGACCGAGATCGAGCGACTCGGGTTCGAGGCCGTGCTCGACAAGGCCATCGCCGAGGCGCTGGACGGCCCGAAATATCTTTACGTCTCGCTCGACATCGACGTGCTCGACCCGGCCTACGCCCCCGCCACCGGCACTCCCGAGCCGGGCGGGCTGACGCCGCGCGAGCTGTTGCCGGCCATCCGGAGGGTGTGCCACGAGACTCCGGTGGTGGGCCTCGAGGTGGTGGAGGTGGCCCCCCTGCTCGACCCGGGCTACACCACCGCGATGTATGCTCGACGCGCCATCCTGGAGGCCCTCAGCGGCCTGGCCATGCGGCGGCTGGGGTGGCAGGGCAAGAATTACCGCGACCCCGTCTTGTCGGGTGAAGAGCCCTTTCCCACCCCCTGAGTCCGAGTCGGCCTGGCTCACGGCCGCCGATGGCCAGAGGCTGGCGGCGCAGTGGTTTCGTCCCTTGAGTGACCCGCACGGGGTGGTGCTGATCGCTCCCGCCATGCAGAGCTTGTACCAGCGCTTTGCCACCTGGCTGGCCGAGCAGGGCTTCCTGGCGCTGACCTTCGACTACCGGGGGATCGGGCGCTCGCTCGACCGTCCCCTGCGCGAGGTGGAGGTCGACGTGGTGGGCTGGGCCCGGCTGGACGCCTCGGCGGCCCTGGAGACGGCCCTCGAGCCCGGGTTGCTGACCTGGATCGGGCACAGCCTGGGTGGGCAGATCCTCCCCTTCGTGCGGGGCCGCCGGGAGCCTGCCCGGTACCGCAAAATCCCCCCGGTAAACCCGACCGGACCCGACCCGAGCCAGCCCCCGCCCCTCCTTCCCTCCGCGGCAACCGGAATACGCAGAAATTTCCCGGTACCGCCCCCATTCCGCAGCCCGGCATCGCACAATTTGCAGGGTAAACCTTCCGCCTCAAAGCAAAAAACGCCCGCCCCCGAGGGCGGGCGCTGCAACCGGGCCTTACAGCCCGAACTCGTTCTTCATCTTGACCCGGAATTTCTGTCCCGAGCGCGTGACCGTCAGGCCTCGGTTGTCGATGCTGGCCACCCGATAGCCATCCACATCCTGTCCGCTCGAGACGATGCGGGTCTGGTCGGCCACCGCGAGCAGCGCTTTCATGCCCGAGTCCGAGCGCACGATGCCGCGTAGCTCGAAAGTGGGCTCTTCGATCTCGGCCACCTCGGCGTCCTTGGCGGCGGCGGGGCCTGCCCCCTTGGAGTCCGCCGTCTTGTCAGCGTTGACAGCCTGCAGGTCCTTCTTGCGCTCGGTGGAGATCGGGGGCGGCACCTTTCCACCCAGGAACGGGTTCACGAACGGGTCCTTGGTGATGCCGGTCTGGGCGTGGCGCGCGAGCGGCGCGGTGGCCTTTTCCGGCTTCTCGGCCGGCGTCACCTCGGCCGGAGTGGGAGCGGAGTCGGGCTGGATGGCTACCGTCTCCTGGGGCTTGGGAGTGTTCTGGGCCTCGGTTTCGGGGGTCTGGGGAGTGCCGCAGCCCGTGCTCAGGAACAGGGAGAATCCGAGCAGCGATGCTGCCAATAGCGGTCGCATGGCCATGAGTGCCTCCTTGGTGGGAATGGTGTAAGTTCATGGAGCGCAATCCAGGACTCCCGGTTGTCTGGATTGCCCTCGAACCGGTTTGTCGCCCTTCTGGCGCACTTCTTCCCGGTCGGGGAAAAAAAAGGTTGCTCCCCGCCCCGAAGCCGAATCATAGAGGTCCAGAACTCTTTAAGGGGCCCGCGAGACAATCGGCTTATGATGAAACCCCTGCGCTCTGACGTCGACGCCCGCAAGCTGGCCCAGCAATCGCTGGACGGGTCGAACTCTGAGATCCAGAAGGCGCTTTCCCGGCTCTCGCGAGAGGCTCCCAGCGAAGACGTCCAGGACGTGGCTTCTGTTGGCCTGTCGGCCATGCAGGGGGTGCAGGGCGATGACAAGCTGGCCGAGCTATCGCGCCGTCGAGCCGGTCGGGCCAGCCTCGAGGTGGTGCGCGACCAGGATTATCGCGGTCTGCACGCGGCCGCGCGGGCCGGCGAGGAGATCACCGACCCCAGCAAGGCTTACGCCCCCCTGCTCGCCTCCACCGAAGCGGTCATCAAAAGCATGCTCGGCTCCTCCATCCCGGGCCCGGTGGGCGCCGCTCTGGCCCTGGCCCTGGATTTGGGTCAGGAGATCAAGAAGCCCGGCCACGCCACCACCGATCACTCCGCCTTCAACGTCGGCGCCCCCCACCACAGCATCGGCCCTGGCTGCGACTACGACTTCGTGGGTCTGTCCGGCGTTTACCACGCCGCCTTCAGCTCGGTGGCCATGCAAAAGGATGTCACCACCCCGTCCGAGCTGGCCTCGCTGGGCAGCTCCATGTTGCTCTACGTGGACGAGGGCAACCGCCGCTACCAGACCGAGACGGGGGGCTACTCCAGCCCGCCGGACACGGCCCAGGTGGTCGCTCGCGAGCTGTTCTCTCGCCTCAAGAGCGACGCTCCCGTCTGGAGCGACCTGGGCCTGCACCTGGCCAACGCCGGACCCGACGCCGAGGGGGCCCGGGCGGTGCTGGACGCCATCGCCGAGGAACGCCCGGTCGACCGCCTCAGCATCCTGGCGCTCGGTCGCCAGGTCCTGTCCCAACTGCCCGAGGAGCGCCGCGAGACGTTCGCCACCCGCGTGCTCGATCTGGCTTCAGGCCAGCCCGACGAGGGTCCCACCAGGGGCCTGGTGGGGGAGCTGATCGAGCAGATCCGCACCGGCCAGTCCAGCGCCGCTCAGGCGGTGAGCCAGGGCCTCGACCGGCTCGGCGAGCGCTCCGGCGATAGCTGGGTGGTGCACGGCAAGACCCGCAATGCGATGGGCGGCGTCCACGTGGAGGGCGATCATGTCGCGGTGGGCGGCGCCAGCCTCAAGCGCCGCAAGGCCGGGTCTCAGCAAGATCCGACCGGCCCCCATCCCGACCCCGAGGCGGCGAGGGCCGCGGTGGAGCAGATGCTGAGCGAGCAGCAGGCCCCAGAGGCCGAGCCGGCCGCCCGCCGCCCCGACTCCGAGGCCGTGCGCGCCGCCGTCGAGCAGTTGCTCAATGAGCAGCGGGCCGCCGAGGAAGCTGAAGCGCAGGCACCTGCCCAGGCCCAACAGCAACAGTCCGCTCCCGAGCCTCCTCCGCAAGCCAGGCAGCAGGCTGCCTCCGAGCCTCCTCCTCAGCCCCAGCCCCGCCCGGCCTCCGGTCCGGCCTACAACCCGGGACTGTTTGGCGCTCCCCAGCAGGTCCAGTATGACCCTCGCCTCTTCGGCGCTCCCCAGTCCGTGCCGTTCGACCCCCGCCTGTTCGGGGCGCCCCAGCCCACGGGCTGGCCGGCCGACCCCACGATGAGCATGGACCCCCGCATGATGCAAGACCCCCGCTTTGCCGGAATGGACCCCCGCATGATGCAAGACTCCCGCTTCAGCCAGATGCCGGGAGCCGGGTGGCCCTATCAGGCCCCGGCACCCGATCCCTATCCGATGGGTCGGCCATACTCGATTCGGATGGGCCACCCCGGCCAGGGCCCGAATGGCTTCGTGCCCCAGCAGTCGCGCATGTCGGGCTGGAAGATCGCCGCCCTGGCCGTGGGCGGCCTGGTGGGCGTGCCGCTCTTGTTATCCATGTTCTAAGTCACCCTGGCCGAGGGGAACGTTTTCGACCGTCACTCCAGTCTAGCCTCTGCCTCCTTGAGCTCTCAAGAGGGATCGATGTCTCTCGCGGATAACCCGCAACAAGGCAATGAAAGGGGATTAAATTTGACGATGCTTCGAAAGTGCATTGGCGGCGCGATTCTCGCCGCCAGCCTGCTGGGGGTAGCCTGCTCAGGCGACGGACCTGTGACGGGGACAGGCACTCCGGTGGTGCCATCGTTGAACCAGGTGGTCGTGACCGAGCCCGCCCCGATTGCTCGAGATGGCCATCCGGTCGACACGCTCGAGCTCGAAGGCTTCGATGCCGGAGGCAACCTCATCTTTGGTCCGTTTTTCGTCCCCTTCTCGACGACCATGGTGTTCGACGTGGGCGAGATTCCTGCCGCGGTGCAAACGCTGGAGCTCGATTACCTTCGCCATGGTGGTTTTGCTCTGTTCCGCGCCTTTATCCCTCGCAACGCGGACGGTAGCTTCAATCTGAACAACCCTGGCGAGCAGGCGGTCGAACTGCACGATACCGCCTTCGAAATTCAGGGAAACTCCGTCAACGTCACTTTCCTGGGCCACGAGTTCGGTCCGGTGCGGGGCGCGCAGAACAAGGTCCAGGCCAACGTTCGCTTCAAGGGAATGTGCTACTCGCCCGCCCCCATCAACTTTCGGAACGTCGATGCCCCCTCTATCGGGGACCTTTTCTGGGACCGAGTAGGTAATCAGGAGAACTGGTTTGCGCTCTGGGGCTCCGGCCCCCTGCAGATGTCGGATAATGCGGACAAGAATGCCCGGGGCGATGTCAACGACATGCGTGCCATGGGTATCAACCTCATCCGTACCTACTGCATGGTCAGTCGTCAGCTCTTTGTGGTCGAGAACAATGAGTTCAAGGCAGGAGTCATCCCTGTCCCCCCTGACAAGTTTGCTCACTTCACGCACAAGCAATTTCTGGACCATTGCTGGAACAATGGCAATCAGCCGATCTACGTGCTGGTCGGCATTCCGCTGCCGTCAACCGTGCTTTACCGCTACGGTAACGCCACCGACGCTGAGAGAGCCTACTGGGATTTCATTGTCGAGGAGATCGTCCGCGATACGCATGACCACCCGGCCGTGCTCGGCTACACGCTCTTCAACGAGATCGACGAGAACAGGTCAGCCTGGCCCGGGGTGAACGAGATCAAACTGACGGGCGGTGTGCAAAACGAAGACTCCGACTTCTACTATGGCCAGCTGCTCAAATACTCCAAGAAGATCCATGACATTACCGGGCGCGGGGCTAACCAGCGCAAGCTGGTGGGCTGGGCGGCCCACGACAATCAGCCCTTCGTTCATTACGGAGGCTCGGTGCCTGCTGCCAACCCTTACTTCGCTCAGTTGGAAGACATCGATTTCTACGGCGTCAATACCTACCAGAGCCTCTCGCTCGACTCGGTGCTCGGAAGCGCCAACGGACAGTATGGAAGTCTGACGGGCAAGGCCAAGAAGCCGGTCATTTTGACTGAGCTGGGCTGGCCGGGTGTGGGTACGAGCAATCCAGCCAACCTCGACTCGCTGGTGGATAACGAAGTCACCCAAAAGAAGGCTGCTGCCGTGATTACGGACATGATCCCCAAAGCCTTCGCTTCAGATCTGGTGCTGGGGCTGTGCTACTTCGAGTACAGCGACGAGTGGTGGAAGCAACCCCCGTTCGACGCCACGGCCTGGAACGGTGGTCCCCCTGACCCTGGCATGCCGAACGGGTATCACTCCCAGGAGGCTTTCGGGCTCTATGCGACCGCTCGAGCTGGAGGACGCAAGAACAACGACTCTGTCTACGACGGAGCGAAGAACCGAGTGGTGCTTCCCGTGGACAGCTACATCCCGCGCCAGCCGATGATCGATGCCCTCAAGGCGGCTTACGCCAACGTGAAGTAAGCCGACTCTGCGGCCAGGCCACTAGCCTGGTCGCATGTCGAGCTACAGTCCTGTTCGACGTTCGGGTTCGAGTGGAGTGCCTGCGCTTCGTTCGACTCCTCGACGCGCTGCTTCAGCTCGGGGGGCTCGAGGCGGGGCGTGAGTCGGGCCATCAGCGCAGCGGCAGAGCTTTCTCGCGTGAGCTTCAATTCCTTGATCAGGCGTAGAGCTTGCTTCGCTGTCTCGCCCGGCGTGGCCGGTTTCAATCCCGAACACTCGGCCATTGGACTGCTGTGAGGCCTCACAGGGGATGCCGGGACCGAGCACGGTTTGAGATTCTGGCGATCTTCTCCGGGGCCAGCTGATTGAAGCTCAGCGGTAGGTGCGCTGGCGAGCTTCTTGCGCCGCCTGCTCGAGAGCCTGCCAGTTCGAGATGTGAACCGGATTGCTGTTGGGAGTCTCGCGCCAGTACACTGGCTGGTTGTTCTGCACCCGCTCGAAGGCTTCTTTGTGGTCGGTCCGGCAGGGAAAGTCGGGATCGCCCTTCTGCAGATAGCCCAGTTCGTCGAGCACTCTCATCTCCTCGCGCAGCCCTGCCAGCTTTTCCGGCGAGAGCGGAGCGGGAGCGGGGGAGGAGGTAAGCAATTCGGCGATTCTCCCTTCCTGGGGCATGCCCTGGGCGCTGGCCTTAACCACCTCGCCATAGAGCTCGGCGGGCACGAACCGAACCGGGGTCTCGACCCCGGCGGTGGGCGCGGGCGCGGGGTGGAGGTCGGTGACATCCCCCATCATCGGAGGGGTGGCTGGCGGCTGGTCCTCGCCTGTGACCGCGGCCCTGGGCGTGGTGACGCCCGGCGTGAAGAACGACGTGAAGGCTCCCCGGACCGACTCCAGCATCCCGTTTAATTCTCCCTCTGGTCGGAGTAAGCCTTCTCGCCTGCCTCCACGGCGAAGGGCAGGAAATTCTGCGCTGGCGGGCGCGGGCAGGTGGCGAAGTGGGTGAAGGCGCAGGGAGGGTTGTAGGCGCGGTTGAAGTCGATCACGACCCGCCCCTTCTCATCGGGCGGGTCCACGTAGAGAAAGCGCCCCCCCGCATAGCTCCCCTGCCCGTTGCTCTGGTCGGCGAAGATGACGAAGAAGCGTGTCTCGCCCTCTTCTTGCACGGGCTCGAGCTGGTATGGCTTGCCGGCGTGCTCGAACACCAGCAATCCGGGCGAGCGCTCGCGAGTGTCCACGCCCAGAACATTGGGCACGCTCATGGTGCGGGGAGCCTTCTCAAAGCGCCCGACCACGCGCCACTTTTTGTCCACCGGATAGCGCTCGATGCCCTGGAAAGCGGTCAGGACAGGGCTGGCCGAGTCCACCAGCCGCAGTCCCGGCTGTCCGTTGCGCACGATGAGGTACCAGCTCAGCGTTCCCATGGAGAGCCTGGTTCGGCCCTCGGGCTCTTTCAGGTCTAGCTGGCCATCCATGGGAGGCTCCACCCCCGCCAGGGTCTTGACTCGGACCGAGCCGTCCTTGCCCACCCGGTAGGTGCCCATGAAGGGAGCCCCCGACGGGAACACGAGCTTGTTGGAGGGATCCGTCCCGAAGGTGCTCTCGCCCGGCTCCAGCCAGAGCAGCCCCACCAGCGAGAGCCAGCCGTCCGGGCGGGTGAGCGCTTCGATCCGCTTGTGGTGCCAAGCCTCCACCGATTGCACGTAGGGGTCCTCCTCGGCCACAGCCGCCAGAATCAGCGTGCAAAGTAAAACACAGAGCAGGCGTGGCATCGCGTCCGCCCTTCGGGATCGAGGTCCTAGCCGACCTCCCGAAAGCGCAGCGCTTGCTCGGGCATGGGCAGGGACGGCCGCGGCAACCCCCCCGGCGTGCCGGCGAGAATAGGCACGTGGACAAAGCGCAAGCCGGGGCTTCCACCAAGCCAGGCCACCAGCTCCTCGGGCCGCGAGAGCCGGGCCACCTCCGGATAGCCGCAGGCCGAGGCCAGCGCGCACCAGTCCACCCCGGCGCTGGCCGTGGGCTGCCCTCCGGTTGAGTCGTGACAGCGGTTGTCCAGCAGCACGTGCACCAGGTTGGGCGGCCGCAGCATCCCCGCCGTGGCCAGCGAGCCCAGGCGCATCAACAGCGCTCCATCCCCATCCAGAACCACCACCCGAAGATCCGGCCGGGTCAGGGCCAGTCCCAGGCCCAGGCTGATGGCACAGCCCATCGAGCCTGCCATGTACAGCTGGTTGGCCCGGTCCCCCAACAAATAGAGCTCGCGTCCGGTATAGCCCGTGGTCGCGATCAGCCGATCCGAGAACGTCGTGCATGACTGGACCGCTGCCAGCATCTCGCGCCGGCTGGCCACCGGATCTACCGGCTCCAGCACCTTGACCCGCGCAGTCCCCAACGAAGCCCCCCCAGCCAGAGCAGGCCCCCCCTCCAGCACCGCAAAGCTGCGCCGCGAAGCGAGCACCGAGCGAGCTTCCCCGGCGCACTCGATCCCCATTTGCTCGAGCCACCCTCGCGTCAGCGCCCCCATCAGCTCGTGTTGGGGCTCATCGGTGCGTACCGAGATCACCAGCAGCACCGGGATGGCGAACGGCACCACCAGCGAGGTGAGCGGGTTGATGGCGTTGCCCAGCCCCGAGCTCTGCATCAGCACCCCGCCCTGGCCCCCCCCGAGCCAGGCGCCGGCAGCCATGGCCACGGCATCCCCCTCGTTGGCGGCCATCAGAAAGCCCGAGGAGGCCAGGCGCGAGCAGGGCACTCCGGCCCACAAAGTCACGAATTCCATCGGCCGAGCGCGTTCGCCCAGACGGCGGGGATTCCCGCCCCGGGCGGAGAAGCGCCCCCCATGGACACGCGCAACATTCTCATCTTCGTGCACGGCATCATGCTCGAGGAGCATCCCCCCCTGGGCCGGGCTCAATACCGCCTGCTCTGGGACGCCATCGAAGAGAGCCACCCTGACCTGGGCCAGCGCTTCGAGGATGTGGACCGGCTCGAGATCGAGTGGGGCAAGTTCGTGCGCGACACCATCGAGCCCGACCAGTGGATCAACCTGGCTGAAGAGCACCTCGCGCGCATCCTCGACCCCGACGAGGTCCGCAAGAACCCCAATCCCAACAACCTGATCCTACCCCAGCGTCGCTCCACCATCCCTACCCGGGCCTGGGACAGCATGGTCGGCCCGCTACGCCAAGTCCTGCTCGTGCGCGGGCTGGGGGACATGTTCTACTACTGCGGCTCGGACGGCCAGATCGCCGTGCAGCTGTCGGTCTTCCAGCAGATTCTGGAGGCCATGGAGGCCTATCGCCATCGCGAGAGCCTGAAGCTGCGCCTGCACGTGGTGGGCCACAGCCTGGGCGTGTCCATCGCCAACGACTTCCTGCACGCCCTCTTTTCGCCCTACGGGGCCAGGCTGAACGGCCAGGAGGCGCGCTTGCCCCGCTTCTTCCGCACCGACGTCTTGAAGGCCCGCCGCGAGCTGAGCCTGGAGCGGCTGGCCTACTGGCGGCAGAACGCTCCCGCTCGCCTGGAGCTGGGGGCCATCGCCAGCCTGGGCTCGGCCCTGCCGCTCACTCTGTTGCGCAGCCAGCGGGTGGTGGACCTTTTAGCCACCGGCAACACGCTGCCCGTCGACGAAGTGGGCATCGCCTCCGAAGAGCGAGACATCGTCTGGAAAAACTTTTATGACGACCTGGACCCCCTGTCGTTGCCCGTCAGGCCGCTGTTTGGCGACCACGCCGGGGTGCAGGACGTGCAGGTGCGCTCGGGAGAAGACCCCTGGGGCACCCAGGCCTACTGGGGATGCCCCGAGGTGCAGCTCCACGTGGCCGAGTTGCTGGCCCGGCGGGCCGCCGTCCCGGCTCCAGCCGAGCTCTCTCCGACTTTCGGATGAAGGACTCTCGGCCCGTAGAGCAAAACCGAGCGCCTCACGGGGAAACATCCGAGGAGGTTCGATTTGGCGCGCAGGAGAGTCGTAATCGTGGGGGCCGGTCCAGGGGGGCTGGCGGCCGCGCTCTTGCTGGCCCAGGCGGGCCTCGAGGTGCAGGTGGTCGAGCGGCTCGACCGCGTGGGCGGTCGCAACTCCGCCCTCGAGGCTGACGGCTTTCGCTTCGACCGCGGACCCACTTTCTTTCTCTACCCCCGCATTCTCCAGGAGATTTTTGCCGCGCTGGGGCGAGATCTGTTCCAGGAAGTGCCCATGGTGCGCCTGGATCCGCAGTACCGGCTGGTCTTCGGGGCCGGCGGCGAACTCTTGTGCACCCCCAACCTGCTGCGCATGCAGTCCGAGATAGCCCGCCTCTGCCCTCAGGACGCCCCCCGGCTGCACAACTTCATGGAGGAGAATCGGGCCAAGCTGACCGGCTTTGCCCCCATCCTGGAGTCGCCCATGGAAGGCTGGCGCGACCTTTTTCGCTGGGAGGTCATCCGTCTTCTGCCCATGCTGCGCCCCTGGCTTGCTGTCGATCAGGACCTTCGCCGCTACTTCTCCGACCCCCGCGTGCGGCTGGCCTTCAGCTTCCAGAGCAAGTACCTGGGCATGTCCCCCTTCCAGTGCCCCAGCCTCTTCACTATCCTCAGCTTCCTCGAATACGAGCACGGCGTCTTCCACCCAATGGGCGGCTGCGCGGCGGTATGCGAGCGCATGGAGCAGATCGCCCGCGAGATGGGCGTGCAGTTCGCCCTGGGCGAGGAGGTCGAGGAGATCTTGTGCCAGGGCCGGCGGGCCCACGGCGTGCGCACCAAGAACGGTAACTACTGGGCCGACGCGCTGGTCATCAACGCCGACTTCGCCCGGGCCATGACCCGGCTGGTGCCCTCGTCACTCCGCAAGCGCTGGTCCGACCACAAGATCGCCAGCAAGAAATTCAGCTGCTCCACGGTCATGCTCTATCTCGGCGTGCAGGGCAGCTACCCCGAACTCTCCCACCATACCATCTACATCAGCCACGACTACGCCGGCAATCTGCGCGACATCACCCGCGACTACAAGCTCACGGCCGACCCTTCGTTCTACGTGCAGAACGCCTCGGTCACCGATCCGAGCCTGGCCCCGCCGGGCCACTCGGCCCTCTACTGCCTGTTCCCGGTTCCGCATCTGCACGACAACATCGACTGGCGCTCTCAGAAAGATAGTTTTCACAAGCTGGCCCTGGAGCAGCTCAAGAAGATCGGTCTGCCCGATCTCTCCGAGCGCATCGTCTACGAGCAGATCTTCACGCCCCTGGACTGGGAGGCCATGGAGATCTTCCGCGGGGCCACCTTCAGCATGGCCCACAACCTGGGCCAGATGCTCCACCTGCGCCCCC
>CAYYHB010000165.1:0-11476 GCA_964471395.1 uncultured Burkholderiales bacterium
CCTCCTCGTCTATAGGAAGTCATTCAACCCGTCCGGCCTGGTTTTTTGTTCGATCGGTGCTTGTAGAACATTGATAATAATGGGTTATTCTAGTTCGTTGGGAGATCAAGCTTTCGCTTTTGCGTGTCAAAATGTTCACATTTTGGTAGGAAGTATATTCAAGTCGAAGGAGTCCGATGCTTGAGTTTAGTTCTGTTTCGGCCTCACTCCCGGAGTCGGGCAAAGGAACTTTTTTTCCTTACATACTTTGTGGTGCAAAGTGTATGATTCGGATCAGCTCGCGGGGATCCTTTTCCCCGTCAGAGCAACCGCTCGTGGGCCGGCTCACGCAGGTTGTAGCTCGAGCTCATGGCACGCCCGTAGGCTCCGGCCGTGGCCACCAGCAGCACGTCTCCCGAACGGGTCACCGGCAACCGCCGATCGTGTCCGAGCACGTCGGCGCTTTCACAGATGGGACCCACCACGTCGGCCAGGATGGCGTTGGGCTCGCCCAGGCGGGACAGGTTCACGATCTCGTGGTGGGCTCCGTAAAGGGCCGGCCGGATCAGCGAGTTCATTCCTGTGTCGACGCCCACGAAGGTCTTGCCCGACTTGGTCTTGACCTGGTTGACTCGGGTCAGCAGCACCCCGGCGGTAGCCACCAGGAAACGACCTGGCTCGAGCCACAGCTCAAAGCCCGGGCGGGCTGCCTGGAAGCGCTGCAAGACCTCGTCCAGGGCGGTCAGATTGAGGCCTTCGTCGCTCAACCGCTCGCCCACTCCCAATCCCCCGCCCAGGTCGAGAACCCGCACGCTGCCACCAAAGTGCTCGGCCGCCTCGGCCAGGAAGAGAGCGGTGTCGCTCCAGGGCTCGGGCTCGAGAATGCCGCTGCCGCGATGCGAGTGCAGGCCGATCACCCGACTGCCGAGCTCCTCGAGCTTGTTACGGGCCCGCTCGAGCTCGGCCGGGGCGATGCCGAACTTCGACTGGGGCCCGGCCGTGCGTACGTGCTTATGGTGCCCCTTGCCGTGCCCCGGGTCGAGTCGCAGGAAGAGCTCGCGTTCGCGGAACAGGTCGGGCCAGAGCTCCAGCGGCTCCAGGCTGTCCAGGGTGACCTGGGCTCGGAGCCGGAAGCCGGCCTCGTAGTCTGCCCGGGAGGCGAAATTGGGCGTGTAGAGCAGGTTGTGCTCGGGAAAGAGCAAGCGGGCCCGTTCCAACTCACCCGGCGAGACGCACTCGAAGCCCAGCCCGAGCTCACCGAAGAGGCGCAGGATGTCCTGGTTGGGGTTGGCTTTGATGGCGTAGTAGAGCCGGCTGACCGTGCTCAGTCGGGCCAGGCGGGATACATTGTCGCGCAGGGTCTCGCTATCATAGACATAGAGGGGCAGCTCTGTTTGCAGGGCCAGCAGCTCGGGCCGACGCCGCTCCCACCAGGTCGCCTGGACCGGGGTTGTGGGGGATTTGCGCCAGGCCGGACCAAACAGTGGGTCGTCGTCTGAGGCTGAGAAGAGCAGGGCGTGCAGGCTGCTCATCAAGCGGGGCGCCTGCTCTTCGTCCACCACGAAGGTAAGGTTCAGGTCGCTGGAGGCCTGGGTCATCAGGTGGATGGGCTCCTCCTCGAACAGCTCCAGGGCCGGCCCCAGCCGGTGCAGGAGCGAGCGGATCTTGTTGCCGATGAGGCTGACCGAGGAGCAGCCGGAGGTGATGCGGGGACGTCCCAGCCTGGCCAGGTCGAGCTCCAGGCGCTCCAGAGCGCCGTGCTCGAGAGGCTCGGAGCCATCCAGCGATACGGTGACGTTGGTCTCGCTGGTGGCTACCAGGTCGATGGAGAGGCCATGCTCGCGAAAGCAACCGAACAGGTCGGCCAGGAAGCCCACCTGCTGCCACATTTTCTCGCTCTCGACGCTGACCAGGGTGACTCGCGACTTGGTGGAGAGGGCTTTCACTCGCCCCTCGTCGGTGGCCGCCGAGGCGATCACCGTGCCCTCCAACTCGGGCTCGCCGGTGCAGTAAATATGCAGCGGAATCTGGTAGCGAGCTACCGGGGGCAGACAGCGCGGGTGCAGCACCTTGGCCCCGGTGCTGGCCAGCTCCTGGGCCTCGGAGTAGTCCAACCGACGCAGCAGTCGGGCATTGGGAACGTGGCGCGGGTCGGCGGTGTACATGCCGGCCACGTCGGTCCAGATCTCCAGCCGATGGGCCCTGATGCGCGCGGCCAGGTAAGCGGCCGAGGTATCCGATCCACCCCGACCGAGCAGCACCGTGTCCCCGGCCGGGTCGCGTGCCACGAAGCCCTGGGTCAGAACGACCCGGCTCTGGCCCAGGCGGTCAACCAGGGTGGGGTCGTGCTGGTCGGCGCAGCGGGCTGAGAGATAGTGCCGGGCCGGGCCGGCGTGGGCCTCGGGCTCGGAAGTGAGAATCTCGCGCACGTCCTGCCAGGCCACTCCCAGGAAGGCGGCTCCCAGCCTGGTGGACAAAAACTCCCCCCGAGACATCACCCGGGCCTTGAGGCGGGGGGTCCACTCGCGGGTCAGGGCCACCCCGGTGGAGACCCGCTCGAGCTCGCGGAACTCGTCGCAAAGCAGCTCGAAGTCGACCCCCAGCTCGTCGGCCAGCAGGCGGTGACGCTCCTGCAAACGATCGAGCACCTCCAGATGGCGCTCTTGCAGGGCCGCTTCCAGCAGGCCGTCGAGCTGGTCGGAGACCTTGCTCACGGCCGAGGCCACGACCAGGATGCGCGAGCGGGGGAATTCGCGCTGGCGACGCTCGAGGATGGAGCGAATGTTTTCCCAGGCCTGTCGCGTCGAGACGCTGGTGCCACCGAATTTCAAGACCAGCCAGTCACTCGACATGGGCTGTTTTCCTTTCCAGTAGAGGGATCAGCTCATCTCCCCAGCCCCGGTTGGCGCCCGGGTTGGCCGGGCTGGGGTGGGCCACGGCCTGGACGGCGATGCCCGGAAGGGCCTCGCGAGCCCGGCCCTCGGCCCAGCGGCCAACTCCGATCACGAGCTCGGGGTGAAACCGCTCGCAGAGGGCTTGCAGGGCTTCATCGCAGGCTTCGAGCAGGGGAGCCCGCTCGCTGGCCGGCAGCTTGTCCGGGGTGCGGTTGCGTCCGCTCTCTTCCATGAACATGAGAGGACAGTAGTTGACCACGAATGCCTGGCGGAAGAACTCCTCCGGATCGGGGTAGTGGTCCTTGATCCAGCCCCACAGCCGTCGTCCGCTAACCTCGCTGCGGGGGCAAGCAAAGCCCAGAATGGGGCGCTGGGGGTGCTCTCGCTTCGGCTTGCCCACCTGGCCCCGCACGTTGAGGTAGTCGCGCACCATTCCCACCTCGCCGAAAGGCACGCCGGTCTGGGCCATCCCCCAGGGGCCAGGATTCATGCCCAGGAGCAGCACGCGCCGGGGGCCCTGGCCGTAGCGGCGGTAGTAGTCCAGGCAGGGCTCGAGAGCATACTCGAGAGGGTTGTATACGTGGGTGACCGGGGGACCGAAGCTGAGCTTGCCGAGTTGCTCGTTGAGGCGGCGGAAGATCTTGTCCACGGGGCCGCGGTTCGAGCGGGGGAGGGCCTTCCCCTACAGCCGCCCCTAAGGTAAGGGTTTGAGCTCGACGTCGAACAGAACGCGCGTGGGGTTGGGGCCGGTCAGCTCGGGGATGATCGAGGCATACAGGGTGTGACCCGCGGTGGAGAAAGCGTTGGTCGCGTAGTAGGGGGTTTGCAGCTTGAAGGTGCGGGTCTCACCCGGCTCGAGGGGAGGCTCGATGGGCTGCTCGATCTCGCGCGGGTAGAAGCTATCCACCACACCGGGGTGGAATTCGTAACCCGACGGCGGCACCGGTGCAAAGGTATAGAGCAGGAGGCTATTCGGGCTGGGGGTGGCGCCCTCGTTGGTCACCCGGACCTCAACGAAGATGGGCTTGACCACCTCGCTGAGGCGCGCATAGGCCTTGTGGGAGAGAATGCGCAGGCCAGCCGGCTCGGCGGCCAGCGGCAGCGCTGACAGCGCTAATATCAGTGCAATCGAAAGAGCGCGCCCACTCCGAAAGAATTCTGCCATCACACTTGCCGGTTAACTTAAAGGGGGCGGTGGAGCTGTCGGTCGCGCACGAGGAGGCTGATCTCCTCTCCCCGCCCTGGAATCTCCACCCGGCCGGGGGGGGCCTCGAAGTGCGCCACCCCCTCCACGGTCTCGCCCTCCAATTCGAACGCGTACTGCACGCTCAGGCGCTGGGAGTTGTTTCGTCCACTCCGGGTTGAGGCCTCCAATACTCGGCCCTGGACCACCTTGCCCGCCTGCAGACTCTGCTCGACCAGGACGTCTCGGGCCGCACGCCAGGTCAACCAGAGCAGCAGCGTGCCCACCGCCACCATCAGGAGCAACAGGAGCAAGCGAGGGAGAGAATGCTCCCTCACCCAGATATCGCTTCGCGTGCCCAGACGCGCTACCGACGGTGCTTCCTCGAGGTAGACGACGGGAACCTTCTGGCCGATTTGCAGGCTCTCGGCCCTCTCCAGGTCGATGGGTCGATCCGTCGAAATCCGCTCACCGAGGGCCGTGGCGTAAGCATAGGTCACTTCAAAGCGGGTCGCTGCCTTGCTCTGATAGGAAGACACGGCGACCACTCTGCCCTGCCCCGCCAGACCCCGATGCTCCAATTGGTATGTCTGCACGAGGCTCCGCAGCCCGATGATCGCCATGATAGCGATCGCGCCGTTGATGGCCAGAATCAGGAGAAAGCTGAGCCGGGCGTCAGGAAGAAAGAGCCGGGCGCGCCGGGAGCTCCCCTCGGCGAAGGCCCGGTTCTCTGCCAGCAAACAGCGCATCCCGGGTGATTCGACGACTTTCCGCTGCCCACCCGCCACGCCGCGCACGACCCCTGAGCAATTCGGCCATCACAGGCTTTCCTCGAAGGAACGTCCCCTGTCCGGGCAAAGGGGGGCTGATGGCTTACCGTTCGCTTTCTGACTGCGTGGCTGACCTCGAGGGCACGGGGCGTCTTCGCAGGGTCGAGGTGGAGCTGGACCCGCGCCTGGAGATACCCGCCGTGCAACGGCTGGCCTGCGCGGCCGGCGGTCCGGCTCTTTTGTTCACGCGGGTGCGGGGCTCGCGTTTTCCGATGCTGGGGAACCTCTTTGCCACGGCCGAGCGGGCTCGCTACGTGCTGCGCCACGGCTACCGGGCGGTGGAGGCGACCATGGCCCTCAAGGCCGACCCTCGTCGGTTCTGGCGCTATCCCACTCTGCCCCTTTCGCTCTTGACCTGCCTGCCCCGGCGCGTGCGCACGGGTCCGGTGCTGACCGGCCGTGCCCGTCTCAGCGAGCTGCCTCAGCTGGTTTGCTGGCCCGACGACGGAGGCGCTTTCCTGACCCTGCCGGCCGTCTACAGCGAAGACCCGGCCCACCCTGGCTGGATGCGCTCCAACCTGGGCATGTATCGCTGCCAGATCTCGGGCAACGACTACGAGCCTGATCGCGAGTGCGGACTGCACTATCAGCTGCACCGCGGCATCGGGATTCACCACACCCGGGCCCTGGAGCGTGGCCAGGCTCTGAGCGTCAACATCTTCCTGGGTGGCCCTCCAGCCCTGACGCTGGCGGCCGTGATGCCGTTGCCGGAGGGCTTGCCCGAGGTGGCCTTCGCGGGTCTCCTGGCCGGACGACCACTGGCCTGGGCCCCGGCCGGGGCCCTGAGCGTGCCGGTGGAGTGCGACTTCTGCCTGGTGGGTCGCATCCTTCCGGGCAAGCTCAAGCCCGAGGGTCCCTTCGGGGATCATCTGGGTTACTACAGCCTGCGCCACGACTTCCCGGTGCTTGAGGTTGAGGAGGTCTACCACCGCCCCGACGCCATCTTCCCGTTCACGACCGTGGGCCGTCCGCCCCAGGAAGATTCAGTCTTCGGCCAGATCATCCATGAGCTGACCGCTCCGGTACTGCCCACCGTGTTGCCCGGTGTGCACGCCGTGAATGCCGTGGACGCGGCCGGGGTCCATCCCCTCTTGCTGGCTCTGGCCAGCGAGCGCTACACCCCTTATCAAAAGCGTACCCGTCCGCAAGAGCTTCTAACCGCTGCCAACGCCATTCTGGGCCATGGACAGCTTTCGCTGGCCAAGTACCTGTTTCTGGCGGCCCGAGAGGACGACCCGGGGCTGGATGTGCACCGGGTGGAGCAATTTCTGGCCCACATCCTGGAACGGGTCGACTGGCGCACCGACCTGCACTTCCAGACCCAGACCACGTTGGACACGCTGGACTATTCCTCAGGCACCATGCACCGGGGCTCGAAACTGGTGGTGGCGGCTGTGGGCCCGCCCCGCCGGCAACTGGGGCGTCAGGCTCCCGAGGGTTTTTGTCTGGTCTTTCCCGGGGTGCTGGCCACCGACCGCCCGCTAGAAGCTTGCGCCGAGCTGGGGGAGGAGTGGCCTCTGGTGGTGCGCTGCGACGACCCCGCCTTCCTGGCCCGCCGGCTGGCCAACTTCCTGTGGATCACCTTCACTCGCTCGGATCCGGCTCAAGACGTGCACGGAGTGGGGGAGTTCACCGAGCACAAGCACTGGGGCTGCACGGGTGCCCTGGTGATCGACGCCCGACTCAAGGCTCAGCATGCCCCGGCTCTCGTGGAGGATCCCGCCGCCGTGAGCACGGCTCAGTCGCTTGCAGCCCCGGGTGGTCCACTGCACGGGGTCTTCTGAGGCTCCGGAGACTGCCCGGGGAGAGGGCTGAGCATTCTCGGAACGAACTCGCTCCCATGCTCCGTCGGCTCCTGCTCTTTTTGTTGCTCATCTTGCCGGCCCTGGCCGCGGCCGGCAAGTGCGCCTTCTGTCGCCACGACGGAAGGCAATATCCCCTGCGAGAGGTGACCTATGCCTCCGGCTCGCAGTGGGTCTGCCAGCGCTGTATTGACAGACTCCAGCGTTGCACGGTCTGTCACCTGGCCACTGACCAGAAGCCCTATCGCGACGGGCGCACGCTCTGCGCCAGCTGTCTGAAGCTCAACCTGGCCACTCAGGCCCAGGCTGAGACGCTCTACAGCAAGGTGGTCAAGTTCGCCGACGGCTTGCTCAAAGACAAGGTCAAGCCCCTTCCCCCGGTGCGCATCTGTGACGATGACGAGTTGCAGACCCGGTTCATCGAGGGGGGGAGAGCCATGCAGGTGGCGGGTTTCTATCAACCCTACAATCCCGAGCAGATTTACATTCGGTCCTATGAGACCCTGGTCGAGGCCGGGGGTACCCTGGCCCACGAGTACACCCACGCCTGGCAGAGCCGCCACGCCGTTCAGCAGGACAGGGCTTTGAAGGAAGGCTTTGCCAACTGGGTAGAGTACCACTACCTGATCTCCATCGGCGAGCCAGGCCGGGCTGCCTCCCTGACCCAGAGCTCTGATCCTGACTATGGCGCCAGTTTGCAGCGCCTGCTCGAGCTGGAGAGAAAGAGCGGCAAGGCGGCAGTCATCAAGCTGGGGCGAACGGGAACGAAGATCTAGGCCGGCAGAGGGCTACTGCGGGGCAGGCCGGAGTTCTCGGTCAGGCGGATCTCGAAGTCGACGGTGCGGTGCGACTCGATGTGGCTCTTGACGAGCTCGACGCCCGTCAGCAAGAAGTCATGCAGACTGAAGTGAGGCTTGCTGGCCGTGAACCCCTTCTCGAGCACCACCTCCACGCGGTAGGTCGTCTGCTCGGGGGAGGTCACCACCGCCTTCACGGTCACTCCCTTGGAGGAGTCCCCGCTGGCTTCTGCCTGGATCGTGTAGCTCCGCCGAGGCGCGTTCTTCAAGGCATATTCGGTCTGGGTACGTTCCACGGCGCCGCCTTCGCGCTCATGCCGGCCGGTACCCTGCCCGGCCTGAGCTGAAACCAATTCCGTTTCCTCGACGTCTAAGGATATGAGAGATATTCTCAGGAGGAGGAAAGTAAGAGATGTTCTGGGACCCCACTATTCTGTTGTTGATCCCGGGCCTGTTGCTGAGCCTGTGGGCCAGCTTCAAGGTGCGGGGAACATTTGCCACCTACGCCCGCGTGCACGCGCGCAGCGGACTCTCCGGGGCTGAGGCGGCGGCCGCCCTGGCCGCCCGCCGCGGACTCGGGGTCCGAATCGAGCCCTCCCACGGGGGCACGTTGAGCGACCACTACGACCCTACCACGAACACGCTGCGCCTGTCGCCCGAGGTCTATTCGGGGCGCTCGCTGGCGGCGCTGGGGGTGGCCGCCCACGAGATGGGCCACGCCCTCCAGAAGGCGGAGGGCTATGCGCCTCTGGCCCTGCGCAACGGTCTGGTGCCGTTCGCCGGGTTAGGCTCCAACCTGGCCTTTGGTTTGCTGCTGGCCGGCATGCTGCTGTCGATGAAGCCGCTGCTCTACGCGGGCATCGCATTCTTCGGCCTGGCGGTGCTGTTCAGCCTGGTAACGCTGCCGGTCGAGTTCGACGCCTCGGCCCGGGCCATGCGCATCCTGGCCGCAGATGGGCTCATCAGCTCTGGCGAGGCATCGGGCGTGCGCTCGGTGCTCAATGCGGCTGCCTGGACATACGTGGCCGCAGCCGTGGTGGCGGTGCTCGAGCTCTTGCGCCTGATCTTGATCGCGCGCGGCAGCGAGGAGTGAAGAAGGGCCGGGTCAGGCGACCCGGCCCTTTCTACCCGTTAGCCGACCTGGCTGAGGTGCTTCTCGATGAAGCGGGTCAGCTCGGTGTCTGGCATGAATCCGCCCTTCTTGTCCACTGGCTGCCCCTTGTGGAACATGATCAACACCGGAATGCCCCGCACGCCGTACTTGGCGGCGATGTTCTTGTTCTCGTCGGTGTTCAGCTTGACGAATTTGACTTTGCCCTGGTAGGTCTCCGAGACGGCCTCGAAGATGGGCTCGAGCATCTTGCACGGCCCGCACCAGTCGGCTCCAAAATCGACCAGTACCGGCAACTCGGAGTCGAGCACCTCGGTTTGGAAATTGGCTTCGGAAACTTGCGCTACTTTACCCACGGTCAAACCTCCTCGAGAGCCTCAGTCCACCCAGAGATTGCCCAGGAAGGAAGTGGGGGGATGGGCCCCGCCCGCCAGCAGAGCCGCCAGGGGCTCTTTCATGGGTGGATGGAGAACGAGCTCTCGTAATTGTTCAGTGTCGACGAACTTCGCCTCGGCCAGACGGGGTTCCTCTCCTACCTTCAGCACGCCGCCGGCCCGTCGGGCCGCGAAAACGAGGTGGATCAGATGGCGTGATCGGTTGGGCGGCAGCGTCTCGGCCGCAAACAGGAGGTCCCCGACCTCGACCATGATCCCGGTCTCCTCCAGCATCTCGCGACGAGCCCCGTCGGCGAGGGATTCGCCGAACTCCAGCCCTCCACCCGGCAGCAGCCAGTAGGTGAGCTCACCCTTCACGTGGCGCACCAGCAGAACCCTGCTCTCCTCGATCAGAGCCACCGCCACCCGGATGCGCGGCCGCCGGGATGCGACATTCTCGGAAGATTCGAAAAGGGGTGAGTTCACGGGGTGATCCTTCCCTGGGCTCTGAGCACGGCCCCGGTCAGCGCCGCGAAGAACAAGAAGGCGCTCGAGACCTGGGCCAGCATCATCCAGCGGCGGCCCAGCAGACAGGCGAACCCGGTGGCCAGAGTCACCAGGTGCATGCAACCCATGGCGATCATAGCTGTGGTGATGAGTGCCTCCTTCTGCAGGCCGGCTCCCAGAAGCAGGGCAGCCGTAAAGATGGCGTAGCACGTCCAGCCCCACCAGAGCTGGAAGCCCTGTTTGTGGGAAGAGACCGGGCCAGGTGGCCGTTGGGACGGTGGGGAGGTTGCCGGAGGAGATACGGGGAGCCCGACTGTCGCTTGGCGAGGCGTGACAGAGCCCGATTCAGACGGTGGAAGCGGGAGCACGGGTTGGGACCGGGAGGCCGAGGCCTTCGTCGTCATCCGAGCGGTCGGTCGGCCCGAGTTCGCAAGGCCTGATACTGGAGCGGCTGCCACAGGTTGAGGAGTGCCAGAAAGCGAGCCCGAGGGCCTAGGGGTAGCAGCAGCGGAATGTCCTCCTGATCCTGAAGCCGTGGCCAGGCCACAGGAAGGGCAGAAGCGGGACTCGCGGGGCATTCCCGTCCCGCAACGGGCACAAAACATCTGGGTCGTGGACGTCTCCGGGGGCAGGTCGGGAATTTGGACCCGGTAGACCAGGACTTGATCCCGGTTGATCCCCACCTCCTCCAGTCCTGCCAGAGAAGAGACCGCCTGAGCGGTCACCTGGCTGACGTAGATCGAGCCCGGAGGGCAATCCTTTTCGAGGTGCCCGGCCTGGTCGACTGTGCGGCTGGCAAACTCGCCCAGCGACCGACGCGGGTCGAGGTAGACATCGCCCGTGTTGATGCCGATGCGGGCCAGCAACACGCCGCTGAGCTGGCTGCGAGCGTTGAGTTGCGCAATCCTCTGCTGGATCTGGACGGCTGCCTGGACTGCCGGGGCCGGCTCCTGAAACAGGCAGATGGCCCCGTCGCCGGACCAGTCATAAGACAGGCAGCCGTAGCTGTCCAGGGAGCCGTTAATCAGGGAGCGGTAAGCCCGGAATGCCTGGTCGGCGTGAAAGGTCTGATTGGGAGTCTTGAGCTTGGAGGAGCCGGCCAGGTCCACGAACATGACGGTGAGCACGCGCCGAAACCCCTGGTCGATCGCCTCCTTGACCTTGGAGTGAGCGGCGATGGCCTCGTCCATGCTGACCCGCCCGCTGACCACAGCCGCCAGAAATTGCTCCAGGGCATCGCCAACTGGCTGGCCGGCGGCCTGTTTGAGGGCTTCGCGCATCTCGGTAGCGGTGAGGTAGCGAGCCTCGCGGTCCTTCTCGAGGGCTCGCATCACCACCTCGCTCACCGCCGGGGATACTTCGCGGTTGAGATCACAGGGCGGCTGGGGCCGTTTGAAGAGGTGGGCTTTCATCACCTCGGGTGTTGTCTGGCCGCGAAAAGGCTGCACTCCCGTCAACATCTCATAGAGGATGACCCCCGTAGCGTACAGGTCGGCCCGGGCGTCCACCCCTTCCCCTTCGAACTGCTCGGGAGCCATGTATTCCGGGGTGCCCACCATCATGCCGGTGCGGGTCAGGCGGACCGAGTCGCGGCAGTGGGCGATCGAGAAATCGGTCAGAGTGACCATTCCGTTCTCAGCCACCAGCACGTTGGCCGGTTTGACATCGCGGTGCACGATTTGATGCTCGTGGGCATGCTGCAGTGCGCTGAGAATCTGGTCCATCACTTTCAGGGTGGCCTCCACCCCGTAGGGAACGCCCGGCTGCAGGCACTCGCGCAGGTCGCGTCCGCCTAGATACTCCATGACCAGGTAGTGGCAGCCGTCCGACTCGGCTGCATCAAAGACCTGGATGATGTTTGGGTGGCGCAGGGAGGCGGCGATGCGGGCTTCGCGCTTGAAGCGCTCGAGAAAATCCGCTTCGCGCGTCAGCTCGGCCGGAAGAACCTTGATGGCCAGGTCTCGCCCCAGCGACTCCTGGTGCGCCAGGTAAACCGTCC
>CAYYHB010000166.1:0-11475 GCA_964471395.1 uncultured Burkholderiales bacterium
GGCATATTCTGAGATTCTTGGTGCGCATGGGAACATGCGGAATCGCACTAGTGCAGCACATTTTGTTACCCCATTGTTACCCCAGAAGCGACTTCCAGATTCCAGCAGTCACATTGCCGGAGGAATTAGGGATGCAATCCGTAACCCTCACAGACCTCTCGATAAAAGGCTTGTTACCCCGGGGTAACGAGCGCTACGAGGTGTTCGATTCCAAGGTGCCGGGCTTTGCCGTCCGCGTGTTTCCGTCCGGTATCAAGTCCTTCGTGTTGCTCTACCGCCAGCAGG
This sequence comes from uncultured Burkholderiales bacterium, assembly GCA_964471395.1. GTDB lineage: Bacteria > Vulcanimicrobiota > Xenobia > Xenobiales > QWHO01 > QWHO01. Next base: position 286 of record CAYYHB010000166.1, read on the forward strand.
GGAAGCTGCGCCGGCTGACGCTCGGCCGGTACCCAGTCGTGTCGCTGTCGGAAGCCCGGCGACTTGCGCAGCGCGCACTCAACAGTGTGGCGCACGGCAGCGATCCGCAGCAAAGCAAGACCGACGCACGCAAGGTCATCGCCTTCGAAGAGACGGTCGACACCTTCATCGCGACGCACTGTGCTCGATTCAACCGCACCAAGACCGCGCACGAAACGGCGCGCGTGCTGCGATCACAATTCGTCAAGCGATGGGGAAGCCGCGATGTGCGAGAGATCGCCCGCGCCGACCTCGTCGCGGTGCTCGATCGCATCGTGGCAACCGGAGCACCGAGCGCGGCCAATCATGCGCTGGCGGCGATCCGCAAATTCTTCAACTGGGCGGTCGAGCGCGGGCTGATCGAAACGAGCCCTTGCTTCGGACTGAAGAAGCCGGCCCCGCATCGTTCGCGTGATCGCGTGTTGAGCGATGGCGAGCTGGCCAAAGTCTTCGAGGCAACAGCGCCCGTCGGGTATCCCTACGGGTCGATCGTCGCGCTCCTGATCCTGACGGCGCAGCGGCGCGGCGAGGTGACGGAGATGCGCTGGAGCGAGATCGACTTCGACAACGCGACGTGGACGATCCCGGCAGCGCGAACCAAGAGCAACCGGATGCAGGTGCTGCCGTTGGTGCCGCAGGCGATCGCCACACTGGCGGCGTTGCCCCGGTTCGATGACGACCGCGTGTTCCCGGCGCAGGCAGCGAGCAGCAATTCTTTCTCCGGCTTCTCGCGCGCGAAGAAGCGCCTGGACGAGGTGTCCGGCGTCACGCAGTGGGTGGTGCACGATCTGAGACGGACGGCAGCGACCGGCATGGCGAAACTCGGTGTCGCGCCACACGTGGTCGAGCGCATCCTCAATCACACCTCTGGCACGCTCGGTGGCGTCGCCGGCGTCTACAATCGATTCGGCTACTTGCCGGAGATGCGCGCTGCTCTGGATCAGTGGGCGACACACGTGAGCGCGGTGCAGAAGGGAACATGAGGGAACATTGCTCCTCTTCCTTCATCAAACGCTTGCAACTGCGCGTGACATGCATATCCTCAGCATCGGTATCAACAAGGAGGGTTCAGCGAACTGCATCGCCCATGGCACAGACAGTCCGACCGCTACGAGTCATCTCGTGGCGGGAGCTGTCCGAGATGATACCGTTCACGCGCCAGCACATTCTTCGCCTAGAGAAGGTTGGCAAGTTCCCGAAGAGGCTGAAGGTCGGCAACCGCCGCATCGGATGGCTCGAAACGGAGATCGAAACCTGGATTAACGATCGCCCACGTGGTCGCTAGGTTTCGGCGGAATAGGCGAAACGAAGCCCCCGACAGCGCTAAGCGTCGGGGACTTCGCATTTCTGCTCTCGCTCAGCGGTCGACTTCTTTGAATCCTCAGGGCCATGTGCGGACTCAACTGGCCACTTGAGAGTGGTATTTGCGTCTGGTGTTAGAAGGATCGCGACCGTTCATAGAGTCCCAATAAAATGGTATGATCGCTGCCGATTCGGCAGACATTGGGCACCGCATGAACAACGCCATGGCACAGGCTCTCGCAGGCGTAGCGCAACGGACGCCGCGCGTCGTGCGTGAGCACGAAGTGCTGCGCGTGGCCGGTTGGATGCGAAGCGAGGACCCTGACGAGGCGGCAAAGACGGCGATCGAGGAAGTCCTGAAATGGGCGCAGAAGCGTTGCGGCGGTCGACTGCCTGACGAGGCATGGCGCAAGGAGGGCTTCGAGTATTACTCAGGCGGGCGGAACAGCAACGGCGTCCGCCTTACGTCGGAGGACTCGGACATCTGGGCGATCCGCGCCGATGATCCTGACAAGACCGTGGCTGAGCGCGTATGGACGACCGAGGTGGTCGTTGGCCTTCTTCCGGATCAACCGGCTCGATTCAGTGCACGGTTGCTTTGCAGCACTCCGGAAAGCGACCTCTTGATCGAGCCGCATACGCCGGGCTTCGTTCAGCAGGTGGTAGGAGCCTGCAAGCTGGTTCGCGGGACCGTCCCGCTGACGGCCGATGCGATGGTCATCAGCGGCGATGCTGACGCTGATGAGCTGATCGACCATCTGATCAATCCGAGGCGCGAGCTGCCGACATTCGTCATCACCTTGCCAGTGGGCAGTGAACACGAACATCCGCACCTCGATGTCGGTGCGCTCTCTCGCGCCATGTTGGGCATCGCGCATGTCGCAGTCGTTCATGCCGACATGACATGGCATCTGACGGAACGTTTTGGAAAGTTCCGCTCGGTGTTTGGCGGGGCGGTGCGGGCGTACATGCCGGGCTTCGATGAGTCCGATGATCCTTACGTTCATCGTCTTGTCTTGGCTGACCAGATCAGCATTGCCGGAGGCGGCGCTCGTTGCACACGTTGGATGCGGCAGCTCGCTGCCGCCGAGAGCATCCGTCGTGCGAAGCTCGGTCGGGACGTTCTGGCTTTTTCCGCGATCCGGGGCGCGAGCCTCGAACTCCGCCAGACGATCCTCGAGAACGAGGGCGCAAGCGATGCCGTCCAGTTGGCAGCTGCCAAGGCTCGTCTGACGACACTAGAGAAGGACATCGCGCAGCAGAAGGCTGATCAGGATTATTACGTGAGCGAGTACGAGAAGGAACGGGAGCGCGCCGAGGCTGCCGAGAGAATGGCGCAGGCCTCTGCTTATCGCATTCAGGATATTACGCGGCTTCTCAAGGAAAAGGGGAACGATCCGGACGAGGCAATCGCCTACCCTGAGACTTGGCAGGAGTTGGCGGACTGGTGCGATCAGCATTTGGCGGGTCGCTTGGTGCTGACGCCCGTCGCCCGTCGCGCTGCTAAGTCTCCGGAGTTCGCGGATGTTGGCGCGGTGGCGCGCAGTCTTCTTTGGCTAGCGAACACCTGCCGCGATCGACGTATCGAAGGTGGCGATGGCTCACTGCGTGATGCCGTGCTCGAAGAAGGCATCAAGAACGCGCCGTGTGGGGCTGACACCTACGATTTCGACTGGAGCGGCCGTAGCTTTGCAGCTGACTGGCACATCAAATCCAGCGGAAACACGCGGGACCCATCCCGCTGCTTGCGGATTTACTACTGCTTCGACGAGCAGACGCAGCAGATCATCGTGTCTGATTTGCCGGCTCACCGCAGGACGGGGGCGTCGTGAAGAGTGTCCCCAGCGTCAGTCCCCTAGTCTAGGGGATGACTTGCGGACGCTTTGTCGCTGCAGTTGCTCAGGGTGCCTTCGGGTCAATCTCGTCGATTGCGGATGCCGCCCGTCCGTTCGCTTGGCATACAGAAGCAGACGAGCCCCCGTGCCTGACGGGGGCTCAACCATGCACGCTACGACTTCGCGCTCTTCTTCGTCGCGACGTGCGGCTGTGTGTCGTCGCTCTCGTGCTTCTCCGGATCATATGCCCTGAGCACGATCTTGCCGTTGCCGTGCAGCGGCAGGGCTTGCAGCATGACGTTGAAGCCTTCGCCGTCCTCGTGCGGGAAGGCGACGCCAATGTTGAGCCAGTAGTCGTCCTGCTTCGGTCGCTCGATGATCGAGTAGACCCGGTACATTTTCGCCATTGCATCAATCCTTTCAATCTGTTGCACCTATCGAAAGGGTACGCTCCACCCGGAAGTCGTCAATCTTGACGCCGACGCTCAGTCGTTGCGCCGTCCATGCTTTCTGGTGGGACACGACTGACATGCTTTCCGGAGCCGACAAGCGCTCTCGCACAGCGCGCCGCGCCCGGCGGTCAAGCGAATGTAACTCATGCCGACCGCCACTGTGCTTGACGGCCGGAAGCGCCGTGCGCGCTACACTTCACCCCTCGGCAGAGAAGGGAATCGTCATTCGGCGATGCTGGTGTGCTCGCCCTTGCCGTCGATCCACGCGACGGAAAGAAGGTCGGGTGCGCGGCATATCTCGTCCTCGGTGGCGAACAGGAACTGACGGGAGCCGGAACCGCGCGTCGCCTGCTGTAGCGCCGCGAGCATACCCTTCACACGCTCGGCGCTGGTCGTCACCGTGAGCACGCGAAAGTTGCCGATGCCGAGCTGCTGTCCGAACGCATTCGCGGCACCGCCGCCCGCGATGTACGTGACGAGCTTGCGATAGATGGAAGTGTGCTTGAGGCTCGCGCGCATAACGGGCATGGTGCCCCGATCAGCCTCGACGAAGAAGTATTTGCGCTTTCGGTCGGCGGTGAAATCGAAGCCGAACACCGCATCCGGCACCACCGCCAACTCCTGCGGCGATCCGTTGACCTGACTGCGTGCCGCCAAGAGGAATGGATTCTTGGCCCGCTGCGTCGCTTCCGGAGCCCGGGCGATGATGTCGCCCGGCTCTATCAGCAGCAGGTGCGGTCGTGAATGCGCAGCGCGCGTTGCCGCAACCATCACGTCGGCGGTGAGCAACGTGTGCTCGATGAAGGTTCTGCCGGCGCTGCGGTTCTTCCATGTCCAGTCGACGTGATCCGCGACGAGTCCGCCGTGCTGGCGCAGAATCGGCGCACCGCGGTTGCCGAGCGCATAAACCATCGGCGCCGACCCGGCGCGGGCGTAGTAGTCGAGCTGCGCCTTCGGACGGTCGAGGTAATCGTTGTGATAGAGGACGCCGAGTCGCTCGATCAGCTTTTTCTCGCTGCGCCCCGGCATCAGCCGGAGCAAATGCGTCGATCGCAGAAAGCGGTGCTTCGCCACGTGGCGAATGATGGTGATGTCATCGTCGGTCAGTCGCATCGCCGGAGGACGATCGCGATGGAAACGCTTGCGGCGCGTTTCGCGAGAACGGGATTGGCCGATCGCAGCCATGAAAGAAGTCTACCAGATTGCCGTGACGTTGATCCGTTGCGGCGTGATGAACCGCATCGTCACGGTATCGCAGCGGCGGCGATCGTGGTCTTTCTATTCGTGCTCCGTCATGTTCCGACCGGCACCACTGCGCGACGTCATTTACCTACGCGCACCATCATCACTTCTCGTTGAAGTGGTGCAGGGACAGCGATCAATACTGATCCTCGAAGCTGTCCGGCTCCGACGCTGTGTTGCCTTTGACGGCCGGCGCGGCAGGCTGCGGCTGCGACGGGGTTGCGCCGACGTGCGCATCCGTCTCGGCGATCGGCGCGGCGACCTCACTGCGGATGCGATCCAGCAAGCGCTCGTAGCTCACGTCCCACATCTTGGGCTCCCGCTCGGCCTGACCGAGTGGGAGCGTGTAGCTTGTCGCCGTCGGGGTGAGGTTGCGCACGAAGCAGGCGAATTCTGTAGCGTTTGCACGCTTCCTCGCGGCGAGCAGAAATTCGGAGGAGGTGCGCATGTCCTCCTTGAGTGCGGAAGCATCCTTGGCCGAGAGGCCGCCGGCGAAGCGGATCGCCGGATTGCTCATGACGCTGGCGCGCAGACCCGGCGCGAGCTGGTCGAGGAACTGGTGCGCGATGGTGATGCCGACGTTGTATTTGCGCGCCTGGATCAACAGCGTGTCGATGCTGTCGTCGAAGTAGTCGGCAGCCTCGTCGATGTAGACGAACGCCGGTCGCCGCGCCTCCTTGGCGTCGGACGCGCGCTCCAAAGCGGCCTTGAGGATGAGGGCGATGATGTAGCGGCCGAAGATGGCCGACGCCTCGCTCTTCAGCACATCCTTGGCGGTGTTGACGAGAATGATCTTACCGCTGTCGAGCGCGCTTTTCATGTCCAGCGCGTTGCGAGGATGCGAGAACAGGCGCTCGAAGGTCGGATTGGAGAGAATGCCGTACAGGCGGCGCAGCACCTGTGATCGGGTGGCGTTGTAGTCGTTCGGCTTCTGCCCGCGCTTGGATGAGGCGAACAGATGATCGGTCAGAAACGTCCGCGCAGTGATCGGTAGCTGCTCGATGAACGGCCAGTAGGGTGTGGGGTCTTCGAGCAGTTGTCGCAGCGTGTGAATGGTCGCGTTCGGGATCGCCAGCATGAGCTGGGCAAGAAATCGAAACACCACCGACTGCTTCTGCGTCAGCTCCGCTCCGAGCAGCGCACCGAAGATGTACTCGTACAGCTCGATGATGCCGGCCAGCAGTTGCTCCCGTTCGCCGCGCGGCAGCCGGTCGAGCGAGTCGCGGTTGACGTCGAAAAGGTTGAAGCGCAGCGGCCAATCGGTGTCGGCGGGATCGATGATGATGAGGCGATCGTCATGCGCCGGGTTGAACCGTGCGAGCCGCGACAGCGTCCTCAGCATGTCGCCCTGACTGTCGATGGCGATCACTGCCGGCCGGGCCGGATCGTCGAAGTCGGCCAGCATCATCGACTGCATGAGCTGTGTCTTGCCGTGGCCGGTGCCGGCGACGATATGGCAATGCTCGACGCGATGCTGCTTCGTCACGACCAGCGGAAGCTGCTCATGGAAGAGCGCTCTGAACGGGGTGTCGGCCAGATAGATGTCGGGCAGCCGGTCGATCGCTTCCTTGCAGTTGCTCGGCAGGATCGGCTTGTCGCCGTCCTTGGAGCCGGTCGTGGTCGGGACGTTCTCCTGCAAGGTGCGACGGAGCGGGGCGAACAATCCAGCGGCCTCGTTCTCCGAATTGATGATACTGGCCATCAAAGCCTCGATCGCCGCCGCCGGCTTGGTCATGGCCTGGATGATGGGACGACGCAGGTGAAGCGCCGAGTCCGAACTCGCGGGTGGCGGCATGAAGGCATCGTCGGGCAGGGCTGAGAACAGTGACGCCCACATGCCGATGAAGCTCTGCCCCCACGCATGCAGAAACTTTTCGGAGTTGAGCAGAAAGCGCCGCTTCTCCTCCAGATAAGATCGCAGCGCAGCCGTGTCGTCGAGTGAGAGCGGGATGTCGAAGTTGATGTCGGGGAAGCCGAAGGCGACCTCATCCTGCAGTAGCTCGAGCGCGCTGCGACCGACGCGCTCCAGGAGCATGTCATTCTCGGTCGGTGCTCCGGTGGCGCGAAACACCTCGGCTGCAAACGCCACCGCCAGCCGATGCGGCATGTCGGGATGTGCAAATGTCGATTGCGCATGCACCGCCTTGAGGCGACGGTACACCTCCTTGAGGCGCTTGATTTCAACATCGCGGCCTTCGGCCCTGATGGTGACGACGTTCCATGCCGCGCCTTTCTCTGCGACAAGCAGCGCTTCGGCGTAGCTCGTGCTGGCGAAGGCGATGAGGTCGTCAAGCGTCATGTGACGCGCCATCGGTCGCCTCCTACAGCTCGATGATTTCTTCGCCGCCGAACCACGCGGCGGCGCGCAACACGTTGGCGAACGTGTCGGCGGCCTTGCGCAGATCGGCCTCGATCTCCAGCATGTCGATCACGTTCTTGGCCGTAAGTGTGCGCCCCTGCACGAGATCGTTGACCGTCACGCGCCACTTCTTGCGGGTGAGCCACAGTATGAACAGGCGCCACAGCATGAATAAGAAGTTGAAGGAAATCTGCAACGCGAGCTGCTTTTGATAGAGGATTGCATCACCGAGTCGGTAGCGCTTCACCGCTTCGAGTGCTGCCGGCGACAACTCGGCAACGACATGGATGGAAAAGCCGACATTGCCACCGACGGATTTGGACTGCATGCGCCGGATCTTAAGCTGGATGCGATCGAAGCCGGGCGGCATGGGCGTCGTCATCGCCGGCTCGCTGAATACGTCGGTGTTCGGGGAAAGCTCCGCAGGCGCGATGGCCTGCGAAGGTGCACGTGCTGCGAAGCGCGCCTTCAGTGCCTCGCGATCATCAGCCATATGCAGCTCCCTCGTTGCCGGTCATCTCTTGCAGCGCATTGCGTATGTCGGTCGGGAAGTGGCCGGTGAGCGGCAGGAACGGGGGAGCGGCTACAGCGCTTTGCTCTTCGACGGCCGCTGGCGGTGACTCGGCAACGAGCGGCGCAATCGGCGGCGAGCGCGGCGGCATCGTCCTGAAGCCTCGGACGGCCAGTCCAGCCATCACCAATATTCCGACAGCCATGACGACCAGAAGCATGAGCCGCTGCTGGTCGCTTTCCTTGCGGCGACGTTCCTGCTCAGCTGCGCGTTCCTGCGCGGCGACCGCTCGTGCCGTCTCGGCTTCTTTGCGTGCCTGAGCGGCCTTCTGCTCGGCGATCGCCTGCTGCCACATTGCATTGCGAGCGGCACGCTCTTCAGCTTCCCGCCGTTCGCGCAATTCCTGTGCGGCGCGCTCGGCCGCGATACGGCCCCGAGCCTCGGCCTCGGAGCGCCAGATCACGAGCTTGCTGCGGTCGGCCTCGACGAGACCAGAGAAGGCGAGAGCTGCATCGCACGCGGCCACATCAGTGAGGCGCTGGCACGTGTTCCAGTTGGCCGTGAATGTGGCCTGCTGTTCGTGCTTCTGTGTCGCGTGAAATTGCCGCTGCTGCCAGATCGTTTCGCGCGTATCCGGCGTCAAATTGGGAATTGCGAGGATGGAATCGCAGGCGCCGACGTCTCCGCCGGCGCAGGCCGGAAACAAGTTATTGAAAAGTTGCTGCGCACGCTTCTCGGCCTTGCGGCGCTGCTGGCGATCGATCTCTCCGGCGAGACCCTGCAGGATGCCGGTGAACACGTCGCGGCCATCGACGGCGTTGACCGGCGTCGGCACGAGCATCAGCAATGCGATTGCAGTTACGATGACGCGCATCGGCGCCTCCCACTGATTCCTCAGTGTGGACGACGGACGACAGCGTGCAACCGGCTAATATGCGGCAAGAAATCGCGCAATCCTGTTTTCCACCACTTCACGCGGCCGGGCATGACGTGCGCGCGTACGATTCCTGATTGCGGTCAGTCGCGCGGCGACCGTGCTTTGCGCTGGCGACATTTGAATGTGGTGCGCTTCGAGAGGCAGATCGTCCTGCATGATTTTTGCCCACGCGCAGAAATTGGCGATCTCGGTCAGCGCGCCCGGATTGCGTACGCCAAGCTCGGCGGCCAGCAGGGGAGCGTCCTCGGCGCCGACGCGAAATGCCACGACCGATCCGGCGTTGCCGATGACGGCCTGGCGCAACAGCGGCGGGAGCTGGCCCAGGAACTGATGTGCGAGGACGAGCGCGAGCCGGTATTTGCGTGCCTCCGACAGAATGGCGGCGAAGCTGTCGGTGGCAAAGCTCTGGAACTCGTCGGCGTAGAGGGTGAAGTCGCGTCGCTCCGCCTCGGGCACATTCGCTCGCCGTTCGGCGGCCTGCGCAAAGGCGGTGGCGATGAAGGCGCCGAGCAGATGCGTCGGCGCCTCGCCCAGCCGTCCCTTGCTCAGGTTGACGATCAGAATGTGCCCGTCGTCCATGACGCGGCGAATGTCGATACCGCTGCGCGGCTGCCCGAGTATGTTGCGGATGGCGGGAGGGGAGAGCAACGTGCCGATCTTGTTCTGCACCGGGGCGATGGCTTCGTTCTGGAAGCGCTCATCGTAGGCAGCGAACTCGTTCAGCCAGAAGCTGCGCACCATCGGATCGCGCGACTGTGCCAGCAGGCGATTGCGGTAGCGCTCGTCGGAAAGAAGCCGCGGCAGCCCGAGCAACGTCGAACCGGGCGCATCGAGCAGCAGCCGCAGGGCATTCGTCAGGATGTATTCCAGGCGCGGCCCCCACGAGTTGCCCCAGATATGCTGGAAGGCAGCGACGATGTGCGCGGCGACCAGCGGCCGGCGATCGGGCTCGACGCCGGCAAGTGGATTGATGCCGATCGGAAAGGCGAGGTCGGAAGGGTCGAGGTAGATCACGTCGTTGGTGCGCCATGCCGGCACGCTGTCGGCAACCGCCTCGGCCAGATCGCCGTGCGGATCGAGCAATGCGAACCCGTGTCCTCGGGCGAGGTCGGCCGCCATGAAATTGTACAGCAGCGTCGATTTGCCGGTGCCGGTCTTGCCGATGAGGTAGACGTGCCGGCGGCGATCGGCGTGGCTGAGGCGCGCGGCGCTGCCGCTCGGTGTGATGCCCAACTGCACGTTCGTCTCGAACATAGGTCGCCGTCCGAGCCGGAATGCCAAGCCAAAGAACGAGTGAGGCTCAGTTCCTCACGAAGGCACGGCACGGGTCATGGCACTGCTTGCGTGTGGAGCGGCCAAGCCGGGGGCGGACGGCGGCCGCTGTCCACGCGGCCGTGCTGTCATTGTAGCGCCGTTCGGCACGTGCCTCGCATCGGTGCTGGGAACAAGTGGTGCCCCAAGCCCGGCTCGTTCTTCGGCTCGTGCTGTTCTCACGGTCAGCGGTTCGAGCCGTCAATTCGTACTCGTCCGCTTGCTCGAGTCCGCCATGTCGGCCTGCTCGCGCGAGAGCGCTGGTGTTGGAATGAGGTTGACGCTGCTCCTTGTCATCAGCGCCAGCGGACGGCCCGACCCCGTTCGTTCGTCCGTCGGCAGGGAGGAGGCCTTGGTGATTCCACTATGGTCTCGTCATCCATCTATAGGACATGCTCATCACCCGAACGACGGGCGGTGCGATGACGGCTCGAAGAGTCGCGTCATCGAACTTCCTTGTCCTTTCAGGAGCAGGTGAGGTACCGCACCGAAGAACGAGCGGGGTCGGGCGGTACGCCCGACATGGCGGACACGCGAGAGAAGCAGCCAAATCAATACGATTGCCCGACAGGCAGTGGGGGATACCATGTCACCCCCTGCGTATCCCCGGCATTTTCGGAAGGACGAGGCGCAGATTCCGAACGCGCCACCGACCCATGCATCACGGATGTCGCTTTGTCGCCGGATCGCGCGAGGTGTGGAACAGCGCGATGATCCGCATCGTCTCCATGTCGAAGACGTACACGAGCAGCAGGGGAAGTCCCGGGATCGGCCACTCGTAGCAACCGGTGTCGGCGTCATGGCGACCGGCTTTGGGATAGCGCCCAAGCGTCGCCACCGAGTGATCTATACGCTCGGCCACGTGCGAAGCAGCGGCCGGATTGCGTTCTGCCACGTAGGCGAGAATGTCTTCCAAGTCGGAGACGGCTTCGGGCGTCCACGTGGGCGTCATAGTGCCGGATTGTAGCGACGCAGGATGGCGCGCACGTCCTCATGCGAGATGGCGACGCGCGGCAACGCCAGCCGTCGCTTGACCTCGGCGCGCTGTGCGTCGTTCAGGGCCGAGCCGGTCAGCTCCTTGATGTGCCCCTGGGCCTCCGCCAGCACGGCATCCTGCGCCTCTTCGGGCAGCGCCCGGAGCGCGTTGGCGAGTGGTTCGAGCTTGTCTGCAATGGTTCGTGTCATAGGCAAATCCTACCATC
>CAYYHB010000167.1:0-11359 GCA_964471395.1 uncultured Burkholderiales bacterium
GGTCTTCGGCGTCGCGGGTGCGGCTCTGGCCGCCTACGCGCAGGTGAAGTTTCATGTTTTTGCACCTCCGTTGTGCCGCCAGCATAGCGCGGGAGGTGCCCGGGAATCAGTGAGCTTTTCCCCGGGGTCAGGGGGCGGGACGGGAGCGGAAGAACTGCCCCAGGATTTTCTCCAGATCGAGGGCGCCATTCGCGCCGCAGAACTCGGCCTTGAGCGCACGCGGCTGAGGGCAGTCGGTCACGGTCTTCTCGCCCGGCTCGCCCGCCGGAGGCAGCACCCATTTTTCGGCGGGAATGGTGTCCGGTCGGGTCTGAACCCCGGCCGCGTTGACGAGCTCGGCGGGAACGTCGGCCAGACTGGAGATGGCCCGGTTCCCGGCGAACTGCAGGTTGGTGGGATAGGTCACTCCGCCCGCCTGGTAGGGGCAGGGGTTATAGAACGAGTTGGAGTCGGTCCAGGCCGTCTGCGCGTAGTTGTCGGCGTAGCTAATGTCTCCATAGGTGACGCAGCCGCCGATCTCACCGCCATAGGGAAGGCAGTTCGCCAGTCCAATCGGGGGGTAAGGCAGCGGGTCGTTGGCCTTGGCCAGGGGCCCGAACCACACGATGCCGACAGGGTTGTCGATGGAGACGTTTTTGCGCAGGCTGATGTAGCGGCTGCCTCCGTCTGTGTAGAAGACGTTGCTGCCGGCCGAGGGGCGCTTGTTGGTGGCCACGTTGCCCTCGATGAGCAGCGCATCTTCGGCCGAGGTGCCCTGTTGACCGGTGGTGTAGATGGCCCCGGTATCCCACAGGACGTTGCCCCAGGCATAAAAGCGGTTCTTCTGAATCTTGTTGCCGCTGTTGGCGGTGGGGGTGGTGTAGGTGCCCCACTCCCCGCTCACCGAGCCCGGGTTGCCCGGGAACATGCCTTTGTCGAGCAGTCCCCAACCCCACCCCATCGCGATGCCAGACCAGGGGACCTCGGCGACGGTGTTGCTCACAATAGTGGTGCGGGCGGTGAAGCCGACGAAGATGCCAGCCGCATCCACGTAATCGGTGGCCACGTTGCGCACCAGGTTTCCTGCGATCAGGTTGTCGCTGGTCGCCTGGGCCGGGTGCTCGGGCCGGGCATCCTCGGGCGCAACGCCGCCCAGGACGATGGCCGAGGAGGCGATATCGGTAAACAGGTTCTGCTCGATGCGATTGTGCTGGCTGCCGGTGTCAAAATCCAGGGCGACTGAGCCCAGATGCTCGAAAATGTTGCCGAAGAAGCCGATGTTCCGAGCGAATCGAAAGTACAGGTTGCCAGGGGTGCGGACCACGTTCTGGTCGTGTCCCCAGATGTTGGGCTTGTGGTTGGTGCCCACCAGGTGGAAGGCGCTCTGATCGGTCACATAGCCATCGGGACTGCTCGGACCGAGCCAGGTGGCCCCGGTGAAGGTCAGTCCTTCAAAGCGAATGTGGCTCAAGGGCTGGGCCGAGGTTCCCTGACCGTCCACCAGCCTTTCCAGCACGGGCAGCTCCACCTCGGCCGTGGCCATATCCTCTCCCGGGCGCGGAATGTAGTAGAGGTAGCCGGTGGCGTTGTTGAGATACCACTCACCCGGCTGGTCCAGGAACTCGTACGCGTTCTCGAAGCGAGTCACCTGCCAGAAGCTCCACGGGCCGGGTTGCATGGTATCCCTCAGCAGGAACTCGTTGGCATTGGTCCAGCCCGGGTCTTGCATCGTGATCAAGCCGGTCTTGACTGGCTGAGGCCTGGGCAGAAGCAGGGTCAGAGGCTGGAGCAGAGGATCGATGGTGAACTCGGGATAGGGGGTCACCGAGGCGACCTTGACGCTCATCTGCTTCCACTGGGTTACGATGACCGCCTCGATATCCCGGACGTTGGTCCAGGTAGCCGGGTCGCGCCAGCCGGCGGGGTTCAGGTCGGTGGGAATGAACTCGATGCCCAGCTTGATCGGAACCCCCAGGATCCAGACAAAGGCGGGCAGGAAGCCGGAGGGGTAGTCCTCGGTGCGAGCCCTGATGGCCCTGCGACCGTTGACGTAGAGTTGCCGGGTGGGGTGCTGGCCGGCGAAAGCAGCGAAGATCCCCCTGCCCGGGTCGGTGAGCTGCCAGCCAGTGATCCGGATGGCCCCGGAGATGACCGCCCTCTCCCCCACTGCCGAGCGATAGACGACGTCCTGGCCGTCTTGTCCCGAGTCCAGCGGGCCGAGCTCGAGAGGCTGCCGCAGCCGATGGGTGCCACCTCGCAACGTGATCACCACGTCGCCCTCCCAGGGGCCCTCCAGAGCCCGCACCGCGTCGCGCGCCTGCTCCAGCGTTTGGAAGGGGGCCGCCTCGCTGCCATCACCTTCCGTGCCCGCCTCAGGCGAAACCCAGAGGATGCGCTCGGGCACCTCCGGCTGCCCGGTCGGGTTTCCCACGGAAACGAGCTGCGAGCCGGAGTTACAGGCCTGGGAAAGACAGCAAGACGTCAGCAGAAGGGCGGTGATGAATCTTCTCATCGCCCGCGCTTCGAGGGTGAAGCGAAGGCAACCTTCGAACCCTCAGCGCAACAGGTACACCTTGCGCACCGTCTCCTGCACCTGGCACGTGCCCTTCCAGCCTTTAGGGAAGAATACAGCTGTGTCCGGAACCACCTCGATCACCTCACCGGACTCGTGGGTGTAGGTGCAGCGTCCGGTCAGAAAATGGCAGTACTCGTCCCGACCAACCTCCAGAGCCCACTTGCCCGGAGTGCAAACCCAGACTCCGCTCTCCACCTGCCCGTCTTTGGCGAGCACGATGCCACTGGTGCGGGGCTCCCCCTCCAGCGGGTTGGGAACCGGCCCCCAGTCATCCTCGGCCGGCACTCTGGCCACGTCGGCCAGCACGGGAGTGACCCCCATCCCCGAGCCACCCGAGCAGGCCGCGTAGACCTGGCGCAGAGGCTGGTGGACGACCAGCTCACCCGTCCAATCGCGTCGGAAGTGCACCAGAGTGCCCGGCTCCACGTTGATGGTCTCGCCCCCGATACCGGTGTAAGTCGCCTTGCCGGCCGTGAAGTGGCTCAGCTGGTCGCGCTCAAAGATGATGGGCATGCGGCAGGGCCGGGAGGTCAGGATGCCGGCCTTGAAGCCGTTGGGACGAGGCATGGGAAAGGGCAGCACGCGATGGGTCTCATCGATGGCAAGCAACTCGGCCTCCACCGTGGAAGCCCCTGCAACGTGGGGGGCGCTGGATTGCTTGATTTTCTTGACAGGCATTGGGGAGCAACCGTCCGATCTCTACAGTCCGCGGGAGGTTCGCGGAAAGCCGTCCGGGGCCTGCTTGCGGGGCCTGCTCTGCGACAATTTCTTGCCAGAGCTGGCGTTCGGGTCTTCTAGGGCACGCTCAGTAGGGGAATTTCCCAAAATGCCAGGGATTGCAGAGATTCTCCTGCTGCTTCTCGGGCTGGCTCAGCAAGCTGCCCACGAACTCCCGCAGCGATCTCCAGTGCTCCTCGGCAAGCTCGAGAAACTCAAGACCCACCTCATGATTCTCACTGACCGGCAAAAAACGCTGCCAGCAGACCCTGAGCACACCCTGAACGGAGGGCCGCTTTTCCGGCAGAGTCAGGACAAAGGAAAGGTCGTGCTCGTCCGGCAGTTGCTGCGGGGAAGAGATTCTCAGGCCGGTTCCACTGATGTCCAGCACCAGAACCCGCAGCTCGGCCCGAAATTCCTCCTGCGAAAGCTGCAGACCCAGCATCTTGTTCAATCGGTAGCGGGGCTCTTTCCGCCGCTCCGAGGCGGTTGGTTGCATTTGCAGTTCCATCTGCGCTGAGGTTCGTCGTCTCGGCCTGAAAGGCCTTGGACCTGCCAACCCCAGGATCAGACGATGGGAGCCGTGGGGAGACGGGCCCTACACCCGTGGGAGGAGGAGGTCTCCCCTGGCGCGGGAGAGCCCGCGCCAGGATCGTCCATCCGTGCGGCCCTCGGGGAAGCAGCCGCACTATCTCAAGCACCCTCAGTCTAGTCGGGTCGCCTTGAAAAAGCCTTGACCTCCCGTCGACCGGACGCTCAAACAGCCCACCCCCACCAGGATCGAGTCGCCGCTCTGCCCCACCTGACTCTGGGACCGATCCTGGCAACCCGAGGCTCCAAAGTCGCCGAAGAAGGGACGCCGGCCGGAGCGGATGAAGGATCCGAGCGTGGTAGAAGAAGAGGGTCTCGAGCTCGAGAGCGAGCAAGATCAACCGGTCAAGGGCATCGTGGGCGAGCGGCTGACGCTCCACGCCTTCGCCCAGATGGCTGGCAACCTGGCCGGCTATCCCTTCGTCAAGGTGGTGGTGGATCGGGCCAATCTGGCCCATCCGGTCGTGCATTTCATCAACTACAACGCCTACCAGTTCCACTCCGACTACATCGCTGAGGCCATCATGGGCATTCCCCGGGCCGAGCTCGACAAGCGCATCGACGAATTCAACCAGAGCGTCTACATCGCGCCCGAACGTCAGTACCTGCTGGGGATCGTGGCCCTGCACAAGAAGGAAGAGCGCTTCTTCACTCTGGAGACGGTCGAGATCGATACCATGGACGAGCCCATGGTGCGTTACTTCCGCAAGTGGGTGCGGGCCTATCTCGACCGCGAGCTTCCGCTCCTCTTCAAGCCGGCCAACCACAACCAGGAAGCCATCATGGGCCGCATCCACCCCTCCGAGATGCCGCGCATCTTCCATCACGAGCTTTTTGCCTCGTCCGACTTCCTGGCTCTGAACGCCGGTAAGGCCAGTGGGCGCCTGCGGGTGTTCCTAAGCGAGAAAGAGTATACGCGAGAACGGTCCACCCTGGAATGGTTCGACATCATCGCCATGCGCCGGGTGCCCGACGACATCCCGCGCCTTTCGGGCATCCTCAACGCCGAGCACACAACCCCCCTGTCGCACACAAACGTGCTGGCCTCCGGCTGGGGCATCCCCAACTGCGTCCAGATCGGGATTCTGGAAAAGATCGCCGAGCGCGGTCTGGACGGACAGTGGGTCGAGATGACGGTCGAGATCACCGCTCAGGAGGTGGTGCTCGAGCCCATCGAGGAGCCGCCCGCCAGCGAGCAGGTGCGCCCTGCCTGGGCCACCCAGCGCATCGTGCTGGAAGAGCCCGAGACCGACCACGTCCCTATCGTGGAGCTGGACAAGCTTCGTCTGACGGACCGCTTTCGCTACGGCACCAAGGCCGCCCACCTGGGCGAGCTGAGCCATTTGCTCGAGAACGGCTCCGAGCGGGTACTGGGGTTCTACAAGATCCGGCGCCCCCCGCGGGCCAACCTGATCCCCTATCTGGGCAAGTTCATCGGAATGACCGAGAGCGAGGTACAGGATAGCGCCCTCGTGGCCGCCAAGGCGGCCGAGTTCCTGCGGCACACCATCCGGGTTCCCCGGGGCATCGCTCTGCCGTTCTCGCTCAACCAGCAGTTCCTGCAGTCCAGCCCGGGCCTTCAGCAGGGTATCGGCAAGCTCAAGATGGCCCTGCAGCTCAATGCGCGCGAGCTCGAGCCGCTCTGTCTCGACCTGGTTACCCGGATCCGGGCCATGCGACTGCCCGACGCCATGCGCGAGGTCATCGACTCGGCCATCGCCAATCACCTGGCCGGGGTGGGCAGCTTCGTAGTGCGCAGCTCCTCGAATGCCGAAGACCTTGAGAACTTCTCTGCCGCCGGCATATACGAGTCGTTCAACCACGTGACCACGGCCGAGAAGGTCTTCGCGAGCATCCGGGAGGTCTGGGCCTCGCTTTTCTCGCCCCGCAGCGTGCGATTGCGCCAGGAAGTGGGCATCTCGCTGGACGACTGCTGGATGGGCGTGATCATCCAGGAAGAGATGCCGGCCGAGATCGGGGGCGTGCTGGTGACCTCCAACCCGCTCAACAAAGCCGATTTTCGCAACGTCTACATCAACGTCTCCACCCATTCGGTGGACAGCGTGGTGCACGGCGTCGAGTTGCCCTTGCAGTTCGTCTACAACACCGTCGAGGGGGGCGGCCGAACGCTTTCGCTGGGGGCGGCCAAGGAGGACCTGTCCGAGGAGCGCAAGCAGCAGCTGCAACAGCTGGCCTTCGCTGGACGGCTGCTGCAGTCGCATTTCTCGCCCAACTACACCTTCTCCGATCCGGTCGACATCGAGTGGCTGATCGATCAGGAAGGTATCGTCATCCTTCAACTTCGCCCCTACACCAGCTGAGCTCGGGGAACTGAAGTCCCGGGCCTTGAGAATCACGCGCGGCGCTCATTCCTGAAGCATTCGACGCGCGCCTGAAAACAACGAGCTTGTCGACCGCTCCAGAGCTGAAGAATTTTCTTCAGATTATTTTCAGCCTCGCCGGCTAAGTCTGAGGTATGAGAAAGTCTACACGCGTGCTGGGCCGGGTGGTGCTGCCGGCTCTATTGGGAAGTCTGGGCGGCCCGACCGGAGTTATGCTCGGAATGCTGCTGGCAGCCGCAGTGGGGGCGCTGCAGGGCTGGCAAAAGCCTCGCGGCTTCGCTCGTTGCGAGGCGGCCCTCTACCTTGCTCTGGCCTCCGCCGTCGTCGCCGGCCTGGTGGCCTCGATGTGCTGGCTCGCCGGCTGGCCGCTGGCTCTGGCCTGGGGAGGCGCCTCCCTGGCACTGACCCGCGAAGCTCGTCCGCTCAGCTCCGGCCGGGAGTCCCCCATTGAAGCCCTCGAGCAAGCGGCCTGAATTCCCTGTCACCGCGTCACCGTGAGAAAGGAGCCCCTCCATCGAGGGGCGAGAATCTCACCGTGAGAAAGGAGCCCTGCATCGAGGGGCGTTGACCTTACCGTGAGAAGGGAGCCGGGCGCGAATCTGTCAAGCCCGCACCGGACGGCGGTGCGAGGTCCAGTAGTGGAAGGTCTTGGCCATCACCGTGACCACGTTCTTGATCTCCTTCTCGAGCCGGAAAGCGGGCCCGGCGGGCAGGTAGAGCACATCCCCCTGGCGCCGGCACATCACGTTCTCCACTACGATGGCCCGCAACATCCAGACGGCCATCGCCTCCGAGTCGCACTGCACTCCTACCCAACCGGGAACGGCGCTCTCGACCGCGGGCAGGGCGGTCACCAGGCGGATTCCCCGCTCGATCTCGGCCACCACCTCGAGATAGCGCTCCCAATCGGCCCGAGCTTCTTCGGCGGTGACCGCCTCGAGCAAGGTGCCGCGGTGGCTCGGGCCGCCGGCCAGGGCCAGATCGCAGAAGCTGGTCCAGATCTTGTCCCAGGCCACCTTGCCATCGGGCTCGACCAGCAGGGAGGCAGAGCCCATCGAGCGGGGGATCACTTCCTCGTAGCGACCCTGATAGGCGGGGGGCAGCATCTCGTTGATGCGCCGGTCGAGCTCAAGCAAGGCCTTCTCCTCGTCCTCGGGACCTGCGGCGACCCGGGCGGCCACCTCCGACCAGACCGGACGCACCAGAGACTCGTCATGCAAGGCAGCCCGATGGCGCTCGACCAGAAGCTCCACCAGAGCAGGGGCCAGCGCATCCTCAGGCCAGCGCAGGTCGCCCCGGTCAAAGTCGCAACTTGTCTCGGGGCCCACCAACCAGGCCAGCCGGGCCAGGTTCGAGTCCGCCAAACGGTCCCCCGTGGAGTGGGCGGTGAGCACCGCCGGGGAGGGCGCCTTCGCTCGCAGCAGGTCGGCCCATTCCAGCCAGTCAAGCGGCTCGGCCAGGTGAAAGGCCAGGAAGGGCCAGCGCTGGCTCGCCAGCTTGACCACCGAGCGAAGCGAGCTCTGACCTTGATCCAGTGTGAGCGGCAGGGGGAGCACCACGATGCGCCCGACACCCCGCCCCACCAGGCTTCGAATGCCAGTCACCGGTTCGCGGCTGACCAGCACCGGCTGCCTCAGCGCCTCGGCCAGCGAGAGCGCCAGCGATGGGTCGGGAGAATGACCCGCCAGGGCCAACAGAGTACCTTCCATCCGGTCGCTGGTCAAGTTTAGACCCGCTCGATGGTCTGCCGGAAGGGCATGTCGGCCAGCTCGCCCTCGATGAAGAGCGTGCCGTTGGCGGCCGGGGTCACGGTGGCTCGGAGGCGGTCAGGTCCGAGGTTGCCCGAGACCCGGTAGTTTCCGTTCGAGACGAGAGACACGCTCTCGTGAAGAGCTTTTCAATCAAATTTTCCGTTGATCAGGGCTATCTTGCCGGTGCTCGGGTCGCGCCGCTCGAGCTCGTGGCGAAAGCCCATCTGGCCGGCGTGGCCCTCCACCAAGGCTTTGTTGCCTGGATGCTCGCGCAGGCTGACCTGAATGTCGCCGGCCGAGGTCTCGCCCCCTACCGTGAAGCCCTCGGCGATCAGGGTGCGAGTCATCGTGAAGGGCTTGCCGTCGATGGTGCCCTCCACCCCTTGGCGGTCCTGAACGTAATCGATGTGATGGCCCATGGCCTCGAAGGAGACTCGCACGTGGGCTTCGTCTCCCACCAGAGCGCGCACGAGCATGTCGGCGCCGGGAGCGAACATGGCCTCTTCGCACGTGTCGATGGGCGCAAAGTCGAAACGGGCCGGCAGGCGCTCCGAGCAGGGCGGTTGGATGGCGAGCATAGTCAGGTTATGCCACGGACAGGGAATCAGAGTTGTAACCGGGCTCTGAACATTCTACCAGGCTGCGTAGAGGAGACTTGCCACAGCTGCGGAACGGCCTCGCAGCCAGGGGATGCCTTCTGTGGCGGTTGTAGAGGGGGCTCAGGCCCCTGGTAGCACCGACCAGCGCCGCAGCTCTCCCGCGCCCGACGCGGCCGTCAGCTCCAGGCCCATGTCGGTCTTGCGGGCGGCCACCGCTCCTACCGCAAAGTCAAGCGGCAGCTCCAGACCCGGCGCGCCCTCTCCGGCCGACGCGAGCTGCACGCCTCCGCTGGAAGAGCGGAAGATCAGGTTGCGCCCATCGGGTGCAAAGCGCACATCCTCAGGCTGCCAGCCCAGCTGACGTTGCCAGAGCGGCTCCCCCGTCTCAAGGCTCCACATGGAGAGCCTGCGATCAGCCGTGGCCACGGCCACCTGGCTCTGGTCGGGGCTGACCGACAGGCTCAGCACCCCGGCGCCGCAGTCGAGGATACGCCGGGTCTTGCCCCGGGCGTCCCACAGGCGCACGGTTCCGTCCTGGCTGCCAGAGAGGACCTCTCGCCCGCGATAGGCGACCGCCCGCACCCAGTGACCGTGTCCTTCGAGCTTGCGCTGCTGGCCGGACTTGAGATCGAAAATGTGCAGGGCGTGGTCGCTGGAGCCGACCGCGAGCTCTTTCTCGTCGGGGGAGAAGGCCAGCGCGTTGACCAAGCCATCCACCTGGAAGCTTTGCGTGGCCCCTTCCTTGCGCTGCAGGCGAACCTCCCCGTCAGCCGAGCCCGAGGCCAGCTGGTGGCCGGTGAGGGCCAGCGCCCGGACCGGGGTCTTATGCCCTGGCACCTCTTCCTGGAGCTGACCGGTCTCGAGGTTGAATATCCGCACTCCGTGCTGACCGCGCAAATTGACCGCCGCCGCCATGCGCCGCCCCTGGAAAGCGGTGGTGCGCAGCCAGGGCGTGTCCAGCTTGTGCTCACGCTGATTCAGCACCAGAGCTCCCGAGGTGGTGCCGGTTCCTTCTGGAGCCTCGGTGAGGCGATGAGAGGGGGCATCCAGACTGTAGCTGCCCGGACTCAGCACGCGCTCCAAGGTTTCGCGTGTGCGCTCGTAGAGCTGCTCGGCCCTTTCGGGGGTGGCCGCGATGCAGGTCATCCCGAACTTGCCATACTCACGCAGAGCGCCCAGCAGGTGGAAAGTCGTGCCTTCTTCCTCCCGACCGGTATAGTGCAGGCCGTGGCGAGCGGCCACGTCCAGCACGTCGCCCGGCAAGAAGCCCTGGAACTGTGGCTGCTTCTCGTTGTCCGAGGCGCGGTAGGCGCGCACCCGGCCGGAATCGGTGAGGAAGGTGCCCGAGCCTTCGGTGTGGCCTCTGGTAAGCTGCTGGAGGGTCTCCCAGGGGTGGGTGGTGCCGCCCTTTCGCAGGTTGATCTCGATGGCCTGCACGCCCCCGCCGGGCACGGCCATGAAGTCCACCGCGAAGCGCTCGCGGCAGCCCTTTGCGGACAGGTTCTCGCCGATCTTGCGGCAGTGCTCCATCAGCTCAGCGCGATACTCGGGAGCGGCCGGGAAGCGACTGCCCAGGTAGACCTGCCCATCGGGCCCACCGAGCACCTGCTCGTGAGTGGAAACCACCTCGACCGTTCCGTCGGGGAGAATCTTGGCCTGGGCGCTGGGCGAAGAAGTGGCGCCCTCCACGAAGCACTCGGCCAGCACGCCCAGGTCCTCGAAGCGCCCTGAAAAGGTGTTCCACGACTCGTTCGGAGCCTGGTAGCGCATGTGATGGAGGGCATCCTCGATGGCGTCCAGGCGTCCCTCGCGGGGAGTGCCAGGGGCGGTCTCGGGCAGCTTCAAAATGGCGTTGCCCTCGCCCGAGAAGCCCTCATTCAGCTTCACCACCATCTTGCGAGCCGTTGGATTGCGCTCCATGACCAGGTCGATCTGAGCGGCCAGCTCCTGGGCCGAGCGCACCAGAGGCGTGCCGTCCGGGTGTGGCACCCCACACTCGGCGAAGGTCTGGCGACTGCCTGATTTGGTGCCCCACTCCAGCAGCGAGGGATCGGTGGCGTAGAGGGGGATCCCCAGCTCGGTCGCCACCTGTTTCTCGGCCAGCGAGCTGACGAAGCAGGTCATGCGGGAATAGGGACCCATCGCCTCGCGCACCTTCTCCATGGTGGCGCGGCTGGACAGAAGCTTCTGGCTCAGGGGGGTGGGGCTCTGGTCGCCCACCGAGACGAAGTGCACCTGGCGATCGGACCAGCTGCGCTCGGGCAGATACTGCAGGTAGTATTCGGCGATGCTGGGGTGAACCGGGGCCGAGCTGACGAAAACAACCTGGTCAGCCAGGGTCTCGTGCAGTTGGCGCTCCTCGTAAAGGGCCGCTCCGGTGACTTTGGCCAGCTCTCGAGGATCGAGACTGAGGGAAGGCACCACCACGTTGGTGCTGAACTGATCGACTGGTGCCTCGTCCCTTGTGCCGGCGGTGCGAGGACGAGCCCAGAGGTGGCCCCCCGCTCCCGAGGACACGACTCCTGGATTCATTGCAGATCACCTTCCTTGCGCGCCCATCAACTCACAAGGGGCGGAAAAAACTCTGAAAGAAGCCTCGACCAGGCGGCTCTGTAACGGTTCCACTATCGCGGGAGCGAGGCCAGCAGTGGTGCTGATCGATTCTTCTCAGTAAACCCCGATGGAACTCGTCGTTACGATTACATCCTGAGTGCCGCCGAAAGTTGACCTTCTCGGGGCCCGTCTTCTGACCGAGCCCGATCACGACGAACGCGCGTTCCGGGCTCCTGCCCGAGGACGGATCAT
>CAYYHB010000168.1:0-11348 GCA_964471395.1 uncultured Burkholderiales bacterium
GCCAGGAACTTGAGCACGCTCAGGGTGACGCTAGGGTGGAAGCGCAGCCCTCCTTTATAGGGGCCGATGGCGCTGTTCATCTGGATGCGATAGCCGCGGTTGACCTGCACGGCGCCCTGGTCGTCCACCCAGGCTACCCGGAAGATGATGACCCGCTCGGGCTCCACGAGCCGCTCGAAGATCTTCAGCTGGCGGTATACCGGGGTGGAATCGACCACGGGCAGGACCGAGGTTGCCACTTCGTGCACGGCTTGATGGAACTCGGGCTCACCGGGATTCCTGGCCACCAGGTCGGCCATGAGCTGCTCGACTTTCATTCTTCCCTCCACTCTATGGACCCCCGGTGGGGGCGTTCGCGATGGGTCCTGCTACCTTCCTACGGTGGGGGAGGGGGTTCTCGTGACACCTCGCAACCGAGACCTTCCGAGCAGAGGGAACTCGCCCTCGGCCAGGAACGGTCCTTGCCTGGAGGGGGGTGGTCTCTTGGGTAGGATGATTCTCATTCTGCTGGCGACTCTGGTGGTGGCTTGTGGGGGCAGCAGCACTCTTGTTCCTGGCACCACAGCGCCTGCAGAGTTGATTCCGGACGTCCGGATCGAGATTGTGGATACCGCGGATGGCTTCCAGCCACGCTCGCAGGACGCGATCGTGAGCTACCGGGTGCAGACGTCCGATGGCCAGGTCGTGACGCTGGATCGCGATCCCGGCGAATTCTCGCACGAAATCGAGCTCTCGGACCTCAAGGACGGCTTGAGCACGCTCGACATCCTGGCGGTGGCCCAGGATGGGAGCATCGTGAGCCATTACCAGGTTACCTTGCAGGTCCCGGGCGAGGTCCTCGTGCACGCAGACCGATTCACTCCCGGCCCGCCGCGCCGCGAGGGCGCCATCGAAGAGTGGGTGGAGCAGTACGAGGTCCCGGTCTTTGGCAACCCCGATCTGACGGAAACCTACTGGATTTGCAGCGTGAACGTGCCTCCGCCGTTCGTGCGCAGTCCCTACGACATCATCGGTTTGCACCGCGTGGCCTCGGACAATCCTCGGCCGGGCCGGGTGCTGCTGTTCCTTCCCGGCGGGCAGTGCAACGGCTGTCTCTACACCCCGGACGAGACGCGCGACTTCCGGCTCTGGCTGGCGAATCGGGGCTATGAGGTCTACAGCCTGGACTACCGCGTCCACTTCGCGCCGCCCGCCAACGTCGCCGGGGTGGATCTCCCGGGCCAGGGTGACCCGGATCTCCGGTTCATGGCGCCCTGGAACGGGGCCACCTGGATATCGGATGCGGCCACCGCGATCGAGTTCATCCAGCAGAACTCCCAGGTGGACAAGATCTTCCTCTCCGGGTTCTCGAGCGGCGGCCAGCTGACCTACTACTACGCCTGCTCTGACCAGGGAAGCGGACTGGGCCAGGAAAATCTGCGCGGGATCATCGCCATGGACGGTGGCCCGTTCCAGCAAGGCACCACGCACCCGCCCGACACCCTGAGCGCTGACGCTGCCCGCACCGCCATCCTGGGCGGGCCGACTGCGCAAAACATCGCCCTCGTCAAGAGCTACGGGTCCGACCCGGGGCCAGGCTACTACACCGAAGCCTTTGGTGACCTGACCGATCCCCCGTTCCTGGACAACCTGCTCACCTGGCTCCTGGACGGGGATCCCACCGCCGAGAGCTTCCTCGTTCAGCGCTATCAGAACAACTGGGGCCACAACGACAGGGGAGTCGGACAGTTCACCAATATTGCCAATGGTTACAACGACCTGGCTACGATTCTGGCCTGGTCGGTGCTGGCGGCCGACTCCTACTGGCCGATGGCGTTCGGTCTCGACGATGCCATCGTCACCAACTTCAGCGGGCCGCCGGACGGTCCGTACAAAGTTCCGGTAAACGCCGGCCGAGGATTGCACTACTACGACAAGCTGGCCCAGGTCAACGTCCCTCAGTACGTCCTCAGGTCGGACGGGTGGACGAACTACCTCGGGAACCACGTCGGCTGGAAGTTCGCCGGGATCCAGCTCTGCTCGAGCACCGATACCGAGGCGCGCGTCCTGGAGAACTTCGGCCACCTGGATACGCTGTCGGGCACGAGGTCCAACGGGGCCGTGGCCCGGCCGCTGCTGGAGTGGCTGGACAAGCATTAAGGCAGTAGGAAATCGTCCGCCGGAGTTGAGGAATGAAGCTGAACGGCGCTGACAGTGAGGCGCGATGCTCGACCAGGCCTGTCAGATGCTGCTTCAGCCACTCTCCCACTCGAGGCCGCTCTCGGTCAGTGTTGTCCCAGTCTAGCGGGGACAGCGTTCCCTCGCCCGTGCGGAGAGCAACGACTCTTAGAGCGGGATGGAGGGGCGATTCAGCCGACTCTTCTGGCCGATTTCCGAGGCCATCAGCTTTTCCAGCAACGGGGCGCCGCTTCCCTCGAGGAGCGTGGAGTCCACTTCCTCCCGGGTCACCGCCGAGGCCACGAGCAGGTGACAATTGCCAGCCGGGAGCTGCAAAATGGCGGGAAGCGGCTCCCGGGCCCGGCTCACGAAGAAGTGGGACGACTGGCTGTCCCCCAGGGCGATATCCTCGATCAGCAACCCTTCGTTCTTGTTGACGCACCCGAGGACATCCAGGTCCTTCAGAATCTCGCGCTGGACCACCCAGTTCAGGAACCTGAGCGGCCACTGGCCCGGCCCTTCGGTCACAACGAGGATTTCATAGCCAAAGCCGGCCAGGCCCGCCGGCACCGGACGCGGCGTGCGCGCCACCAGGGTGGCCTCAGAGGTGCCTCTGGCTTCGTCCTTCTTATAGCTCTCGAGAGTCACGCTGTTGGGCATGTCCGAGTTGCTCAGCCCGAAAGACGAGTGCACCCACAGGGAGCCCAGCTTGGTCGCGGGGAACTGGATCAAACACCCGCCCGGCCAGACGTCCATCAGGTTGCGCAGTTTCTGAACGTCCTGCGGGAAGGGGCCGAAGTGGCGCTCGTACAGCTTCTCCCGGGCGTCGTAGGTAGCTCTCCAGACCGGATCCTCGTCATCCGGCGGCGGGTCCTTCTTCTTGAAGAGTCCGCCCATGGCTACCAGTTGGACCCCATCTTCCGATCGCTCAGGGGGGAGATGCCCGGCGCGACGGGCGCGTTCGTCGACAGCCAGGCACCGACAATGCGTCCCTCCAGCAGAGCCACGTGCGCGAAGAGGTGAGCCCCAGATTTGGTGCGTTTCGCCAGCGTATAGCGCTGGAGCGAGAGCCTCATGCCCTGAGCGGGGGTCAGGTCGAGTCCGATGCTCTCGCTGGCGGACTGATAGTGGTTGAAGGGAAGGCCGGTCAGCGATTCGGGCACGTGGGCGGGCCCTCGACTGACCAACCATACTTCTGAATCAGGGCCACCGCGGGGTCCGCGGCCGCAAGAGTGAGGAAAGCGAGCAGAAACAGCAGGGGTCTCATGCCAGGGGTGCTTTGCCGCTCGACGGGTCGGTGCCTGCTGCCAGAACGGAGAAGGTTGTGAAATCCGATCGACTGCGATGATCCCCCGTCCCCCCAAGATCCCAGCCGCATTTCTGCGGATTTTCTTGATGATTACGACCGCAACCCTATTGACCTCCCTGATCTTGCGGCATGGAATCTTTGCTGCTTGTGTGCTAGAGCACTGTGAAGGCGGCTTCAGCGGGACTTCAACCAGGAGCGCAACTCCCGTAGCCACGCAACGTGGGAGCGGTCGCCTGTCTTCGAGAGCTGCTCGGTGATCTCGCTGGCGGTCAGGGGCAGATAGGAGCTCCGCTCGACCGTCCGATACTCCGAGCCTTCGAGCCGGTAAATAGTCAACCGGTTGAGATCATAACGCCAAACTTCTGCGATCCCCAGTGCCGCAAAGATCGGGAGCTTGTCCAGGCTGGAGCGGCTGACCTCGATTTCGACCACCAGGTCTGGGTGCTCTGAGCCGCTGAAGGAGAAGCTCGAGTCTGGCTCTACACCGCGCTCTAAATCTGCGCTCCGTTGGGTGGAAGATCCCAAACCGAATGCCTCCAGCCCGAGCTCTTCGGCAGCGGTAAAGATCAGCAAGCGCACGAACTCGCTGGCGCGCTCATGGGCGGGTGACGGACTCATGATCTCCAGTCTTCCTCGGTCGTAGGTAAAACGGGGCCCGCTTTGATCACGGTGATCGGACAGAAGGCGGTCATAAGTTTCCCAACTGCAAGTCGGTAGCAGGATACGCTGCTCTGGGATCAACTCAAGCATCTACGGGGTCTTCTCGCTCAGCGCATCATCTCCCGCTTCAGCAAGTGGAGGCCAGAAGTGCTCGCACAGGGACCAGGAACCGATTAGCGAACTGAGGCAGTCTTCCGCGCATGAAGACTCTGAAGCTCCTGATGGCCTCAGTCCTGATTCTTAGCGGTTGCTCCGGAAGCGACGGAAGCACGACCGCCAACCTCCCTGTGGTGCCTACCGTCGAGGAGCAGCCGCAGCAGCTTGGATTCGCGGAGCACGAGTTGGGCTCGAAACGCCTGGGACCCGGAGAGACGGCGGTTCTCTACCTCGAGACTCGGGACGAGGAGCCCCACCAGAACGATCTGGGAGGCCACGGATTCGACCACGTTCCGCTGCATCTCCCGGGGGACGCCGTTCTCACCGTCAGCGGCGAAGGCACTGATGGTGCCATCATCCTGGACTCGGCCGGCCAGGTCGTGGACGGATCTCGCGAGCTTCCAGCCGGCGAATACATGCTGGAGCTTCCCGGCACCGGACAGTTCCACTTCCTGCATTTTGGCTTCGAAGCGCAAGGTCGGGGCAGCGCCACCCTGCAGGGGTCCTACAACCCCGTCGGGGCCAACCTCGCGGGCGTCAATCTCACCGGTCAGGAGCTCTTCCGGACCAACTTCAGCGGCGCCAACCTGACTGGCGCTAACTTGACCGGCTCACAGTTTACGCAATGCATCTTTGCGGGCGCCAATTTGAGCTCCACCTCGCTGGACGGGGTTTTGTTCTTTGAGTGCGCGCTGCAGAACTCGACCATGCGGCAGGCTGCGGGTCAGGGCACGACCTTCGCTTCCGATCTGACCGGAGCGGACCTCTCCTCGAGCATTTTCAACAGTGTCGGATTGAACGGTGCGTCCCTGGGCGGATGCAATTTCCAGGGCGCTCAGATTATCGGGTCGAGCTTTGCGGGAGCCATGGCAGTTGGAGTCAATTTCAGCCGCTCTACCCTCACCAACAACGACATGACCGCCAGCACGTTCGCGGTCTCGACGTTCCTCGGCGCGACGCTGTCGGGCAACAACTTCGGCCAGGCAGACATGTCGGGCGTCACCTGGGTGGACGGCCGCATTCTTCCGCAGGGTCAAGTTGGTTCTCCTTAGTGGGCGACTCGCAGCCCAACATATCTCAGTGGTGTGGTCCACGCGTTTTAAGGATACGCCGGCTGAAACGTTAAGCGCCGTCTAGACCTCACACGCCACCATGAGCTAGTTCGTGCCCATCAAGTCTTCCCCGCCCGCCTGACGGCGTATCGAGTTTCCTGGCTCTGCACAGAGCGGCTCGATAGGAGCGGCCGCCCTGGAGCATTCCAGAGTCGCCTCTTATCTTGGCCTCGTTTGTGAAGCAAGTACGGCGAAGAATGCCTGTGGCCGGGGAGCGAGCTCCCCGGCCACAGGTCGGCTCGATATTTCAGGAGGGAGCCTCTACGGGAGGGCGACCTCCAGTGTACCTGTCTTCATCGACCCGACGTTGTTGATTACTGTGCCATCGCTGAACGAGATGTTCATCGTCGCACCGGTGGAGTTGAAACCGACGTAAGTGCGCTTCTTTGTGGTCGTGTTGTCGAAGACCATGTAGAAGGGTGAGTTGGTAGACTTGATCCACAAGTTGGGGGTCCCGTGGGTCGCCATGTAGTGGGTCATGTGATAGGTCAGCCCGGCGGTGTCTCCCTCGTCGGTCACCTGGTCGATCGGGGTGATGATGTCGCCCGAGCCGTTGTCGACCGTGTCACGGTTGTTGGGCGGGAAGTAGAATCCTTTGTTGGTCATGGCGTCGGTGGGGTTCACCATGGCCATCCACTTGGCCAGTTGCGACTGGTAGCCGAGCACGTTCCTGAAGGGATTCTTGAGGCTGTAGGGTCCGCCGTTCTTGTCCTGACCGACGGACGGGTTCATCGGATCGATATCGAACTTCTTGACGAAGGCCTGATAATCGGCGATGATCTGTTTCGTGATGGCCGGGTTCATGGCCAGGTAGAAGCAGCCCGGCGTCACCGGCAGCACGATGATCGTGCGTCCCGCCGATGGGTGAGCGCCGAAGAACGTGTTGAACCCGGTATGGGCGTCGTAAAGGATGGCACCGCCGCTGCCCGGCCAGTTGACTTTGGCGTTCGGGATACCGGCGGCGATCTTCAGCTTGTTGCCGGAGACGTCAAACCAGTACATGTAGGAGGAGTGGACCGCGCAGGCAAACCGCGCCAGAGCGTGGTCTCGCATGGCCTGCTGACCGGTCACGCCACCCCAGAGGGCGGTTCCGATCCAGAAGTTGAGCTCTTCTGAGATCGACTCCTGATTGTTTCCCTGGTTCTGCCCGCGCATCAAGCCAGCCGAGTAGCTGTGACCCATGTAAGCGTCCCAGAAGCGCTCCTTCGGGAACGGGAACACTCGCGTGGCGGGGGGATTGATCGCGTCGGTGTTGGCAACGTCGAAAACATACTGGTTGATGGCGTCGCGCCAGTCCTTACCCCACTGCGGATCGCGGATGGCGATCTGGGCAGCGGCGTGGATGAAGTAGCCGTAGTGGAAATGGTGGTCGTTCAGCATCGTCAGGGCCCCGAATGCCTCGTGCGCCGGCTGGTTTATGTCAGAGGGGAAGTCGGGGTTGGCCGGCGGCTGACCCTGAGGGTACTGAAACAGAGAGCCCACCAGGGGGTCGTAGCGGTTATAGTATGGCGCCGAGCCCGCCGTCTCGGCGGTCTGGGTGGGAGTCTGACGGAAGAAGAGCTCCATGGCAGCTTTGGTATTGTTGTAGACGACATCCGCCAGCACCACGTCGGCATTATTGATTTTCACCTTGATGGAGAACATGTCGATCGCCGGGAGAATCAGCATGTTGCGCTGGACGAACTTGGCGATTTGGTAGCACTGCGAGCCTTTTGCCGCATTCTGGTTCATGTAGGCAGGGACGGAGCCGTTCCATTTGCCTACGAACTGATTCACGATCCAGTTCTGCAACTCGTTGCGACCCGCGACATCCGCCGCGTCCAGCGGTGGCATGAAGGGCAGGATGCCGGGAACCGGGTAACTGCAGGTGAATCTGTTTGTCGCATAGATCTGGAGCATTCCCTGACTCAGGGGGAATTTCATCTGGGCACCGCCAGCATTGCTGAGAAGAGGGGGGGAGCCCACGAGAATCGGGTCGTTGTTGTGCATCGGGTTGGGTTGGTAATGGTGGGGCATGAGCCCGCTGAGGCTCCCGCCTGCGAAGCCCAGAATGTTGCCGTTCGCCATGGAGTATGTCACGGAGACCGTCTGGTTCGCGGGGTTGTAGGTGTAAGTCACGGTCGTTCCGACCGGGTAGTTGAAGGCCCGCAGGGCCAGGCCTGCCAGACTCGACTCATCGGCAAACGTCTCATCGGGAAGGTTGACCAGCACGAAGAAATTGGTCGTGTTGGCGTTCGTAAACGTGAGGCTGGTCTTGACGCTGTAGAAGGCATCGCCCCCGGCCCCCTCGTTCTTGACCGCGGCTTGCTGAGAGAACTTGGCGGCCGGATTGGAGAAAAACAGTACGCTGCTGCGCACGTGGCTGAAACCGACCGGCCCGTATTCTCCCTTCCAGGCCACGTAGCCAATCTGCTTCCCGCCGACGGTGAGTGTGCCGGTCTTGGAATTCAAGGTTCCGCCGCTGGCGGGCGAGAGAGTATGGTACAGGTTCACGCTGGGGAGCTTGATGGCTCGAAAGTAAAGCATCGGGTTCCCGCGCACGGCAGTCAGCTTCAGCCCTGCGTCCTTGGGAAGGGCCGGATTCAGCTTCGAGAAATTCGGGTCGTCCACGGCTCTCAGCATGAAGTCACCATCGTAGTCGCCCATGCGAGAGACCTTCATGCGGTCGGACAGAAATCCGGGGTCGACCGTAATCTGGTCCTGGTCATAGAGCGTGTTAATCTCGCCGTAGGAGGTCGCGGAGTTGGTGCCGTCCGAGGCCGGGATGGCGGTTCCGGAAACAAAGATCGGAACCTCTGCCTTTAGCCTCAGGCCTTTGAGGGGAGCAAAGCCGGGCACGACGGCCGGGGCTGAGCGGCCGCCGATGGGGTGGTCGGAGGTATTGTAATAGATGATCCAGGGATGCGGAT
This sequence comes from uncultured Burkholderiales bacterium, assembly GCA_964471395.1. Lineage (GTDB taxonomy): Bacteria > Vulcanimicrobiota > Xenobia > Xenobiales > QWHO01 > QWHO01. Next base: position 8,304 of record CAYYHB010000168.1, read on the forward strand.
AGATGGGCATCTGGAACATGGTCTGGGGATTGGCGGGGGCAGGGGCGTATGTACCCGGAGTCGAGCCACCGCCCGCGTAGACCTGCGAGTGATTGTCGAGGGTCAGGATTCCTCCCAACCAGGAATTGGTCTTGTAAGGGTGGGGCAGGTCGTCGGTAGCGCTGGTGGCATTGGCACCGGCGATCACGTTGTCGGACCCCGCCTCGGCATTCGAGAGTTTCACGGGCTTGGTCTGCACGAAGCCTTTGCCCACCGCCACAGGATTGCCGTCGAACTTGGCCTGCCGGAGACTGACCAGCGGCGCTGTGGGGGCGGGCAACATCACGACGTCGCTGACGAAGGTCGTCTCCCCCTCGATCACGGTGACCTGCTCCGAGGCAAGGACGCTCGGATCGCTCGGATCCGTGACCACGATGGTCGTGGTCTCGACGGGGACGTTCTCCAGGGTCTGCTCCGGGCTGTACTCGAGCGTAACAGGCTCGAAGGTCACCTGGTTCTGGCGATTCAGACCAAAGAAGGTCAGAGTGCGGCGGACGGGCGGCTGGGCGTCGTCTGTACCCGGGTCGGCCAGAAAAACGGTGACGGTGCCTCGGCCGGCTGCTCCCCCGACCCCGGGTTCGTCGTCGACAAAGTTGAACGGTGGAATGCTGCCTGTCTGGTTAGAGCCGGATGTGCACCCGGCCAAGCCAACAGCTAAAATGAGAAGAACAAGTAGACCTGACAAACCTGAGCGTAACTGCACATGCCCTCCCTTTAGATACGAGAAATATGGGCGAGCCACCGTGGCTCGTCGTCATCCTTCGGTGAAGGATCACCCGCATGACCGAGTCAATGGGAAAGATGGTTCCCTTCTGAGCCAGGCGAGCGCGCCTCTATTCCAGCGATGCCCAGAAACTCCCTCTATCGCCAGCGAAGGCTGGCACGACGCTGGTTGCGGTGAATTTCGACCTGGCACCTACCAGGGTCCAAGTTGTCCCAGGTGAGCTGACTGCTGTCTGAGGCACGCCGCCCACATAGGGCCATCCGCGAGCGGCTCCACCAGCGCCGAGTGGCAAACAAGAAGCTCTCCGTGATTCAATTGCCCGCTCCCTTGAGCCTCAAGCGTCGACCCTCTATGGGAAGGACCCCGCCGAAGCGGGAAGAACGACGCTCCCCCGTGACTTCCGAGATGGCGACCGCGTTTGGTTTGCTGCTGGTGCAACTGGTGCTGTTCGCCAGCGACCGGCTGCGGATGGATCTGGTCTCGCTGCTGGGGGTGGTGGCCTTGATGCTCAGCGGTCTTCTGCCGCCCGACGAGGCGTTGGCCGGCTTCTCCGACCCCCTGGTGCTGTCCATCGCTGGCCTTTTCGTAGTGGGCGGGGGGTTGATGCGCACCGGGGTGGCCGACCGTATGGCAAGGCTGATGGGCCGGGCGGCGGGCAGTGCGGAGGCGGCCCTGACCGCTGCGGTGATGGGTGGCTCCGCACTGCTGTCGGGTTTCATGAGCTCGACGGGGACGGTCGCGGTGCTGCTGCCGGCCGTGGTGAGCCTGGCACGCCGCTCGGGCCTGCCCCCCTCCCGGCTGCTGTTGCCACTCGCCTACGGGGCCTCGCTGGGGGGCCTTCTGACCCTGGTAGGCACCCCACCCAACATGGTCGTGAGCCGGCAACTCGGGGAAGCCGGCCTGGAGCCTTTCGGATTCTTCTCTTTCACGCCCGTGGGTGTGTTGTTGCTGGCCGCCGGGATCGTCTACATGGCGTGGGTGGGCAAGCGGCTGCTACCCTCCCGGCGCGGCCCTTCAAGCGGGTCGAGGCAGCCCCCCCTGGTTGACCTGGCCGCTGACTACGGTCTCGAGCCTCTGTCGTTCCGGCTTCGCATCCCGACTGGCTCGCCGGCGGCCAGCCGCAGCGTGGGGGAGCTCGAGCTGCGCAGGCGCTTCGGAGCCACCGTCCTGGAGGCGACCCCCGAGACGGTGCTGGAACCCGGCCTGGAGATCTTTGTCCACGGCCATCCGTCCGACGTTCTGCGGATGGCGTCCGAGCTTGGCCTGGGCCTGGCTCCGGGCTCGGGACGACACGAGTTTCCCGGGGGCCGCATCGGTCTGGCGGAGGTCCTGATTACCCCGCGCTCGGCTCTCCTCGGGCAATCGCTTGTAGATAGCCTGTTTCGCGACCGCTACGGGGTCACGGTCCTCTCCATCCGCCGCCAGGGCCAGGGCCTGGCTGGGCGGGAGATGAGCCACGCTCCTCTCGAGTTCGGGGACACCCTCCTGGTGGCCGGGCCGCGCGAACGTCTCGCATTGATGGGTAGCGAACGCCGCAATTTCGTGGTCATCGCTGAAGGCCTGGGTGAGGAGCACAACCTCCGCTCGCGCGCAGGCGTGGCCGGAACCCTCGTGGCGGGCATGCTGCTTGCCATCAGCCTCGAGACGATCCCCATGGTGGCGGCCATTCTGCTTGCAGCGCTTGGAATGGTGCTGAGTCGGTGCCTCACCGTCGAGCAGGCCTATCGCTCCATGAACTGGGAGAGCCTGGTTCTCATCGCGGGGATGCTGCCGGTCGCCACGGCCCTGGAGAAGACCGGTGGGACCGCCTTTCTGGCTGACCGCTTCAGCGCCATGGGCACCGACCTGGGGGCTGGCGCGGTGCTGTTCCTGATGCTCCTGATCACCGGCGTGTTCAGCCAGTTCCTGTCCAACACCGCCACGGCGGTGCTGATGGCGCCGGTGGCTTTGAAGACGGCCCTGGATCTCGGGCTGGAGCCTCGCATCTTGTTGATGGCGGTGGCGGTCGGCGCCTCGACCGCCTTCGCCACCCCGATGGCGTCCCCGGTGAGCATGCTCGTGCTGGGGCCGGGGGGCTTTCGTTTCCTCGATTTCGTGCGATGCGGAGTGCCCCTGCAGTTGCTCCTCCTCTTGCTCGCGTTGCTGCTGCTGCCCGTCCTGTTCTGAGCAGGAGCCGGTGCTCGGTGAGAAGCCGCAACCGATGGTTGACTCGAACCTTGCCCTGGCCGCGTGGTTGAAACCTTTGACCCTGAGCTGGCGCGGCGCCTCGAGGAGACCTCCGC
>CAYYHB010000169.1:0-11227 GCA_964471395.1 uncultured Burkholderiales bacterium
AAATTCCATGGCTTTCATTCGGAGGATAAACCCTCGCGCCTATCCCACCTCGCCGCTGATCTTGAGGTAACCGCGCCTCTGGCACAGCACGCTCAGTTGCCCGGCCCGAGCGGAACACAATGTGGTGGGCCTGCAGTTTGCAGCCTGGCGCAGCCCGCGCGCTGCAGGCGAGGCGTTCGCGCAGCAAGCTGCGTGAAGCAGGCACATCAGCTCATCCCAGCGCAACTCAGGGTCGCAAGAGATATCAAGCTTCCAGAAAACGGCCGATGATGCTCGCGGTCGGCTCGATGGCCTCGATGCCGTCCACGCTCTTGCCCGCCTGCCAGTAATCCTTGTAGCCCGCGCCCTCCAGGGCCGCCCGCTTGAGCTGCCAGAGCGCTCGCAGGCTGAAGAGCATCCGCATGAAGTGCTTCAACCGGGGATGGCGCAGGAAAAATCGGGCGACCGGCCCGGCTCTGGTTCCCACCCGCTCGATGTAAGGCGTCTTGATCACCGAGACGGGAACCCCGCTGATCTTGTCGGTCAGGACGATGTCGCGGGAAGTGGCTCCCACGATGGCGCGCTTGTAGTCGTCGTGGGCAGTGCACTCGGTGGTGGCGATGAAACGGGTGCCCATCTGCACCCCGGCGTAGCCCATTTCGAGTGCCGCCGCAAACTGCTCGGGCGTGCTGATGCCCCCTGCGCAGACCAGGGGAAGGCCCAGATCGGCCAGATCGTCATAGACCCTCTGCGCGCTGTAGGGGCCGGCGTGCCCTCCCGCCCGATCGTTGACGCAGATCAACCCCTGGACGCCGCTGGCGATCCCTTTGAGAGCCCACTTTCGCTCGGTCACATCGTGATAGACGATACCGCCCAGCGGGGCAACCCTGCTCACCACCCAGGCCGGGTCCCCCAGGGAGGTCACGAAGAACCGGATCCCCTCCTCCAGAGCGATGTCCAGCCAGGCCTTCATGCGCTCTTGATACTTGCGGGAGGATTTCTCGGTGATGATGTTCATCCCCACCGGCTTTCGGGTGAGCCGCTTGATGAGTCCCAGGCCCTGGCGGAAATCGTGCTTGTGCACGTAGACCAGCGACAGGGGCTGGATGATGCCGATTCCACCCGCTTGCGAGGCGGCCGCCACCAGCTCGGGATTGCTACACGGGTACATCGCCCCACAGATGATGGGAGCCTCGATCCCGGCATGGCGCGTCAAAGCTGTCTCAATTCTCACCGGGGGCCCACCCGCCAGTTGGCTCTCGCAATCGCGACCGTCTCCCCGGCCTCGTTGCGGATCTCTCCCTCCACCACCAGGTCGCCCTGAACAAAATCGGGGGGAAGCTGGTAGCGGCACAGGGCGAGGAGACTGCCTCGACCCTTCTTGAGATAGTCCATGCTGAAGCCGGTCAAAATGGCGCGCTGCCGGTCCGTCAGAAGGATGCTGAGGGCCAGTCCCGTGGTGGCCTCGGCCAGGTTGCCCATGGCCATGGCGTGCACGCAGTTTAGGTGATTGCGCACCGCCCGCCGGTCCCGCATTCTGAGCATGACCTGGCCGGGCTCGAGCTCGACGATCTCCGGCTGGATGCTCCCTGTGTAGGGGACGAAAAATCCGAAGAGACGGCTGAGAATCCACTTGCCCATGGGGAGGCGTCGCAGGATTCTCCAGAGTCTGCGCAGGGTGGCAATGGGGTTTTGCAGGGTGAAATCGAGTGCCACGGATGACCTCCTGTTCTCTGGCAGCCTCCTTCTGCAGGGGCTCGCTCTCCGCCCTTCATCCCCGAAGGGCCGTGGTGGGGGGAGAGTCCACCTGGTCGGGGGCCAGGGCAGGGGCAGGGTTTGCAGCCAGACACAGCCCGAGGGCCAGAATCGGGAGCAAGGAGCGGCGAGCAGGCCCGGGGAGAGGACCCGCCTCCGGCACCGGCAACGTCGGCGTTATCAGGGGTGGCGTCGACCCGGCCCGGGGATCTTCCCACTGCGCGCGATGTCCCGCGTCGGAGAACCTCAAGAGGTCGGTGCTCCACCCGGCCCGTTTCAGGTCAGCCAGCAACGGCTTGACATCGGCCGGGGTGGCAGCCAGGCTCTGGCTCACCAGCCAGCGGTCCCCGGACAGGGCGCCCTGCTGCTCGAGCAAGGCCCGATACTCCGGACTGGCCTGCAACCGCTCGACGTGCACCGCCTGCAGGGCGGCCTGCAGGCGGTCCTCGGCGGTGCAGCCGTCGCGCAACACCACGTAGGGCCCGCCTTCACGCATTTCCAGGATGTACTGGCGCCCCTGGTAGAGGTGCCGGAGCTCGGCCCAGCGGCCGGGGTCGTCGAGCAGCGGGCGGCCGGGGCGACCGAGCGGATAGCGATCACGGCTCTTGAGCGAGCCCATCATCTTCAGAAAGTTGTCGCTCTCCGGACCAACGATCTCCCCGGCATTCACGATGCGCCGAAGCCCGGCCTCGTTCACCGGGTGGTAGTCGAGGTGCTTCACGAACTGGAAGCTCGCCAGCGACTCCAGGATGCCGGTGGCGGCAGCCACCAGCGGGATCCAGGCTCCCCCCGCCGCCAGCACCGGTCCCACCAGCTTCAGGCCGAGCAGGCCTCCCACCAGGGAAACCACCGTCCCCTGGTTGCCGTTCTTCACCTGAAGCTCGCCCAGATTGTCGGCGATGGCCTGGCGCGGGCCGATGCTGGCCGAGGCGGCTCCGCTCATCACGCCTGCGATGGTGCTGATGGCGAAAGCGGCCAGGGTCACCGTGAGGAGACCTCCGGGCACGTTGGAGGTGACGGCCGGAAGAGCGCCGCAGGCCTGGATGACCGCTCCCAGATTGCCGATCGCCTCCCCCCCGACGATCCAGGCGCGCGGATTCTTGATGGCTTTGTCTACGTGGAAAGAGGCCGCAAATCCGACGGCCTGGCAGGCCCGGTCGCGGATCATATTGTAGGTCTGCATGCCTGCCCCACCCCAGATCGGGTCGAGGCCGAGAGCGGCAAAGACGGCTGCCCCCACCACGAATCCTCCCACGCCGTGAACCAGGTCACGGGCGCAGATCCAGCCCCGGGTGGCCAGGTAGTCCGAGCTGACCGACTGCTGCATGTCGACCGGGAAGAACATGTTCTTGAGAACCGTCCAACCCGGTCGCTCGCTCTGGGAGTGTCCCGCGTTGCCCCCCCTGACCACCACCCGGCCAGCGTCGTCGGTGGCGTAGACAGTGGTCTTGCCCAGGTAAACATCGGTCAGTTGCTCGGTCGCCTCGGTCCCGGGCGGACTCGACACGGTCGGGTAGCGGGCTGGACTCTGAACAGGTTGGATGAGCACGGCTTGCAGATCTCCTGACTGGCTTGTCTGCCCATGAAACATTCCAGCCGTTCGCTCACCGTTGCGCGAGCGTCAAATAGCCTCCCAGAGTGTAAACGTTTTACCGCAACTCCAGCCGATCATTGAGTTCACACAAGGTTAACAGTCGGTCCGAAGATTTGACGCCCAGAAAACGCTGGCAAGGCCCGGCCGTGGGCGAAGGGATCCTATCCTGTGTCCACCAGATGAAAGGAGTCAAGCCATGCACGTTTCTTCAGCCAGGTGCTTTCCACAGGGAGGCTGCATCGGCTCCTACGTCCCGGGTTACACGGGCCCGGATGATGGCCGGTCTCACCCCCGCTTCCCGGGCTTCTGCCGCGCCCTCAACCGAGCCCTGATCGCGGGATGCTACCGGCTGGAGGTAGAGGGCGCCGAGAACTTTCCGCAGGACGGAGCGCAGGTCTACTGTCCCACCCATCCGAGCATGTTCGACCCGCCTCTGGTGGCTTCTCTGACCGAGCGGGACATGCGCTACATGGCCAACATCCGCATCTTCGGAGGCCTGCGCGGCAAGCTGATGACCTGGGGGGGAGCCTTCCCGCTTGATCGCGAGAAGCCGCACGTGCGCACGATAAAGCATGCCATCGAGATCCTCGAGCAGGGGAAGGGCCTGTGCGTCTTTCCCGAGGGGGGCATCTCCGACCCCCAGAAAGACGGTCATGTCGGTCCTCTCAAGAAGGGGGCAGCCTACTTCGCCCTGCGCGGTCAGGCCGAGAACATCGTGCCCCTGGCGCAGAGCTACGGCCCTGATACGCGGTCTAGGCCTGGTGAAGCGATCGCCGGTCTGGTCCTGGCCGGTACCGTCGCAGCGGTGGGCCTGGCCTCGGCCCACGGGGGACCGGTGGCTCGAGTGCTGGGCAGCGTCTTGACCGGAGCCATGGCCGGTGGCTACGCCCTGGGCAAGTTGCAGGGCGACCGCACCCCCAATCCGGAGTGGTATGATCCCTTCCCGAAGTATTTTGCCACCCTGACAGGCGGCGCGATAGGCATGGTCCTGGGCGCAGCCGCCAGCGGGCTGAGCGCGGCGCTGGCTCCGGAGACGGCCACCTGGAGCGCCCTGGCCGGCGGGCTGGGAACCCTGGGCATGGCGCTGGGCTGGATCCACCGCGACGTGGCCCGCGTGGTGGTCGGTCAACCCATCCCGGTGGAGCCCTATCGGAAGGCCCCCGTCCGACAGGCCACCAGCGACCTGACCGAAGAGGTCCACCGCCGGCTCGGCCAGCTGACCAGCCAGCTCTCCGGCCGCCCTTACGACGATTCCCTTCCGAAGTTCAGGGGCCGCATGGTGGAAACGGTCAATCTGGGCCCGGTCCCGCGGAGCGCAGCAAACTCCTGAGTCAGCTGAAACGCCAGTAATGAAAGGCCCTGGCAGCCCAACGCGAGAACCTCACGAACCATGCGCAAGCTCGCACTGGGCCTGTTCTTCCTCTCGGGGGCGACGGCGCTCATCTATGAGGTGCTCTGGACGCGCCGTCTGACGCTGACCTTCGGCCACACCGTGCTGGCCGTCAGCACGGTGGTGACGGCGTTCATGCTGGGGCTGGCCCTGGGCAGCCGTTCGGGCGGCCGGTGGGCCGACCGCCAGGCCCACGGTGGAGCCGGGCCGGACAGGTTTCTGGCCGCCTACGGCGCTCTCGAGGTCGCGATCGGGATCTGGGCCGCGTTCTCGCCCTGGCTCCTGGCCGCAGTCGAGCAGGCCTACTTTCGCGCCTCCGCCGCCCACTGGCCGGGGCCGGCCCTGCAACTGGTGTGCTGGACCGGCTCGCTGCTCGTCCTGACCCCGCCCACCTTGCTCATGGGAGCCACCCTGCCCGTCCTGAGCCGGCTCCTGGTGCGAGGGCAGGGCGAGCTCACGCGCGGCTTCTCCGGCCTCTATGCGATGAACACGCTGGGAGCCGCGCTGGGAGCGGCGATGGCCGGGTGGTGGATGCTCCCGACCATGGGATTTCTGGGCTCGGTGCTGGCCACGGCTCTCGTCAATGTCGGCGTCGGAGGGCTTGCCTGGCGGGCAGCCCGGCGCTCGAAGGAGCCCTTCTCAACCGGAGAGACGCCTTCCCAGCCCTCCCCTTTTCAGGCCAGCAGCCTGGGACTGGCCATGGGCCTGGCCGGGCTGGCCGCCATGGTTTTCCAACTGGCCTGGACCCGGGGTCTGGCCCTGGTCCTGGGCTCCTCGACCTATGGCTTTTCCACCACCCTGGCCGTGTTCTTGACAGGCCTGGGGCTGGGGTCGGCCCTGGTGGGCCTGCGCAAGCGTCCTGCCGGGCCAGGCCAGCTGGCCCTGGTACTGGGGCTCACGGGCCTGGCCGGGGCTTTAAGCCAGTTTGCCCTGGGCTATCTCCCCCACCTGGCCTCCCAGCTGATTCGCCACAGCTCCCCTACCGTGACCGGGATCGTGGGGCCGGTGGCGGTCCTCTCGGCCATGGTCATCCTGCCCGCGACCGTGCTCATGGGCATCGCGCTTCCCCTCGCCAGCGCCATGGCGGCGGCCGATCTCGAGCGTCTCGGCAGGCGGCTGTCCTTCATCTACGCCGCCAACACGGTGGGATGCATCGTGGGAGCCGCCCTGGGCGGCTTTGTGGCCATCCCCGCGGTGGGCCTCCAGCCGACCTTGAAGCTCGCCTCATGCCTTTATGTGGTGGCAGCCTGCCTGGTCGTGCCTCCCTTCTGGCTCCGCTGGGTAGGGGCCCTGGCGGTCAATGCGGTGCTCGTGATCTATCTGTTGCCAGCCTGGAACCTGGCCTGGATGGCGGCCGGAACGGCCATCTATGCGCGGGAAGGTTTGACCAGGGAAATGACTCCTCCGGTCTTCTACCGTGACGGTCTGTCGTGTACCGTCAGCGTCGACCTCGAGAGCCCGCGCCATGTCGCCCTGCGCGTCAACGGAAAGGTGGACGCCTCCCTGAGCTTCTATGACATGCAAACGATGCTGCTGCTCGGCTACGTGCCTGCCCTGATCTGCCAGAATCCCCGCCGGGCCGCGGTCATCGGGCTGGGAAGCGGTTTCACCCTGCACGCCCTGGCCTCGGTGCCGACGCTCGAGAACATCGACTGCGCCGAGATCGAGCCGGCAGTCGTCGAGGCCGGTCGCTACTTTGCCGGCTACAACGGACACGTCCTGGAGGACAGGCGAGTCAAGATCCACCTTGCCGACGGTCGCACCTTCCTGCAAGGCGGCTTGAAGGACCTGGACATCATTGTCAGCGAGCCCTCCAACCTCTGGATCGCGGGCGTCGCCAACCTTTACACCCGCGAGTTCTATGAGTCTTGCCGGCAAAGGCTGGCAAGCGGTGGGGTGATGTGCCAGTGGTATCACATCTACAACTCCTCCCCCGAGGAAGTAGAGACCGTGCTGGCCACGTTCTACAGCGTCTTTCCTCACGGCTCGGTCTGGCAGTCGGCCGAGTCGGATATCTTGCTGGTGGGCAGCCAGACCCCGCTCAACGTGAGCCTGGACCGCTTGCGGAGCCTTTGGGACAGCTCGGATGCGCTGCGGCGTGACTTCTGCTCGATCGGCCTGTACCAGCCCGAGTTTGTTCTGGGCCATTACCTGGCCGGGCGCGAGAAACTGACCTTCCCTCTGGCAGCGAAAAACACGGATGATCGGCCTTTGCTCGAGTATTCCGCCCCCTTGAGCCTTTACCGGGCTGATGACTCGGGGGAATGTTTGCGCCTGCTCATGCGGGCGCGTGGCCCGGCTCCCGAGATGCCCCCGGGAATTAGCCCCTCCCCCCGACTCTGGCTGGCGGCGGCGCACGTGTGGACGATCCTGAAACGACCCCATGACCTGGCATCGATCCGCGCTCAGATCGAAGACCTGCCCGGACTCACGCTCTTCGAGGCCCAACTGGCCCAAACAGAGCCGGGGCCAAGAGCCGATCGTCTCTACCAGCAGGCCCTCGAGGAGCAGCCGGAGGACCTCTTGACCCTCTTCCTGGTCGCCAGATTCAGGTTCGAAGACCGTCAGTATGGGCAAGCAGAGCCATTACTGGCCCGCCTGGCCCGTACACCGTTGCCTGGTTGCGAGGAGTGGACTCTATTGATGCACGCGATTGCTCTTGAAAATCTCAACCGGATCCCCGAGTCTCGCGAGCAGTTGCAGCGCGCCACCCGACTGGGCACGGGAGCGAGCACGCCATGGACCAGGCTGGGCGGGCTCGAACAGCGTGCAAATCAGCAACAGGCGGCGGCCACGGCCTATGCGCAGGCCCTGGAGCGAAACCAGACCGACATGGAAGCCTGGGAGGGCTACGGACCTGCTCTCCTGGCGAGTGGACACCTGCAGCAAGCGGTTCAGGCCAATCGCACGGCCTTGCTTCTCCAGCCGCACAACGTCACGCTCTTGATGAATCTAGCCAAGTCCCTCCTGGCCAGCGGGGATCCGGAGGCGAACCGGATTCTCGAGCGCGTCCTCGAGCTCGACCCGGAGAACCGAGAGGCGCGCTTCTTTCTTCACGGCGAGCAGGCCGCAGCTCCTTAAGGGCCGGGCTTCTCCAGGCTGTAGACGTGCACGGTGGGCTTTGCCTCCGGGCCGTAGATCTTGGCCTCGCCTATCTTCTCGTGCCGGAAGGGCTGGAAGAACCCTTCGAAAGTCTCACCGGTCACCGTGTTGTCGCCGAGACGGAAGAGGGGACCGCTTTCGGAGGGGGCCTGCTCGGACTGGCGCTCGTCGGGGCGGGTCCAAAACGAGGTGACGCCCACCCCGCCGGGCTCGAGCAGGCGATTGATCTCCTGGGACTGGTGCAGGAACATACGGTCGAATCCCTGGCGCACCTGGGGGTCGAAGTAGAAGTCATCGCTCAGGTGCCCGCTGACGTGCTTCCAGGTGGAGCGGCGATTCTGGCTATCGTCGATCCCGGCCTCGAGGTTGGCCTGGTCACGCCGGGCCTCGATGTCGGTGAGGAGCGCCCCGTAGGGCATGCCCTCGGTCAACACGGGAGCCACGACCATGGTGTAGCCACCCGTCTCAAGCGAGGAGGGAACCATGTCGGGCAGGTTCCCAAAGTAAGCTTTCAGGCCGTCCACGCTGGTCGCGCGTCCGGAGGCCCGCTCACCATGCAGCCGCTCGATCTCGACTCCCTGGTAAATGGGATCGATCCCCGACAGGTCGGTCTGGATGAACTTGAGCCGGTCGCGATTGGGATCGTTGACGTTCTGGCGCTCAACCACCGGGAACGGCCTGTCGGACAGATCGACCACATGGACTTCGGCGAACTCTTCGAGCAGCGGGGCCAGGTTGACCTCGTACCCTCCACCCAGGACGGCGACCTTGCCGGTGCCTTTCTCGTGGCCCTTCTCGCGCAGACGGGCCAGGGCGTGATCGACGCCGCCCGAGGTCGCCTCGCGCTGACGGTCACACCAGACCTTGTTGGGGTCGGGGGTGGGTCGAGCGGGGTCCACGCGGGAGTAGAGGAAGTCCCAATGCTTGCCCAGGGCGGTGGCCACGGGGGAGAGGAGCAGGGGCACGCGGCTCTCGATCGGCAGGGGCCCGAAGGGGCCCGGGACGGGCTGCGACAGGGGCACCGGGTCGTCCGTCGTTACGGGGACCACCGGAGCGGCCGTAACCGACTCGGGCTGGACCCGGCCCGGGGTGAACTGCTCGGACGGGTCGTCGGGGACCGTGGTCACGGGAGCGCTGGCCGACGCGCGGGTGGAGAGGTCTACCGGTCTGGCTGTGAACCTGGTGTCGATCATGCGCTCCTTATGGTTCTGTTGGAGCGCGAACAATCCCTCTGCGACGGCCTGCCGCTGCCCAGTCGACGCCCCCAGGCTTCGTTCAGCTCACTGAAGCTTGGCTCGCAGGGGGAACATCACTTCTTGCGGACCGCCTTCGGGAAAGGGAGTTCGCGTTTGGGGTTGCCTGGCCGAGGTGGTCCAAGGCTCGTGCAACCTGCGGGCCTGGAACGACGACTCTGGCGCCTCAGCGGAACAGGGCTTCTACCTGGATTCGAAGCTCCGGGAGGAAGGGGGAGACCAGCTCATCTCCCCGGCGAAAGATGCGCCAGAGCTCCAGGCCTTCATCCTGGCGAACATAAACCGAAACGATTTCCTCATTCGGATCGACCAACCACAGCTCGCGCACCCCATGCTTGAAATAGAGAAGCCGCTTGAGCTCCTCATCGCGACTGCGGGTAGACGGCGAGAGCACCTCGACAGCAAGGTCGGGAGCCCCTCGGAGCCCTTCCGACCTGAGGATGCCGAGTCGCGCGGAGGAGATGAAGGTCAGATCGGGCTGCACCGTGCTGAATCGGTCCAAGATGACGTCGAACGGGGCGATATAGATTCGGCCTACCGGGCATTTCTCCAGGAACAGACGAAACTCGAAGTGTATATTGCCACAGGTCCGTTGATGCTTCTCGGTCGGGGCGGGAGTCACGTAGAACTCACCCTCGATGAGCTCGCGGCGATCCCCTTCGGGAAGCTGGCAATAGTGGTCATAGGTGAATCGGACTCCGGCCGTGGATTTGCTCATGCCCACAGTGTAACCTGCTGTTGGCAACAGGGCAATCTGCCGGCCTGGCTCACGCACAACAAGTCTCGTTGAACGCAAAACCGGCGCCAGCTCGAAACCTGGTCGCGCAAAGGGTCAAAGTCGAGCCTCGGCAGGCCGCTGCCCAAGCACCAGGGAAGGAACTGCAACCATGTCCGGCCTCTACGAAACCCAGGAAGGCAAACGTCTGCTCGCCACGCAAAAGACGGAGGGTCACTGGAACCGCTGGGGTCCGTTCCTGGCCGAGCGGGCCTGGGCCACGGTGCGCGAGGACTACAGCGAGGACGGCGACGCCTGGGGCTTTTTCCCCCACGACCACGCCCGCTCGCGGGCCTACCGCTGGAACGAGGACGGACTGGCCGGCCTCTCGGATCGCCACCAGTATTTGTGCTTTGCTCTGGCCCTCTGGAATGGCCAGGACGACTTTCTCAAGGAGCGCCTCTTCGGGCTCACCGGGCCCGAAGGCAACCACGGCGAGGACGTCAAGGAGTACTACTTCTACCTCGACAGCACGCCCACGCACTCGTTCATGCGCTATCTATACAAGTATCCTCAGCGCGCCTTCCCCTACGCGCAGCTCATCGAGGAGAACGGCCGCCGCGACCGCGAGCAGCCCGAGTTCGAGCTGGTGGATACGGGGATCTTCGACGAGGACCGCTATTTCGAGGTGGAGGTCACCTACGCCAAGCGCGAGGCCGAGCACCTCCTGATCCGCATCGGGGTCACCAACCGGGGGCCCGACCCGGCCCCCCTCTCCCTGCTGCCCACCCTCTGGTTTCGCAACACCTGGAGCTGGGGGCGCGATGATCGCCGACCCTCCCTGAAAGCCGACCAGGGGGCTATTCGGGCCGACCACTACGAGCTGGGAGCCTACCGCCTCTTCTGCCCCGACGCAGAAGAGCTGCTGTTCACCGAGAACGAGACCAACACGAAACGGCTCTTCAACTCGCGCTGTGGACCCTACGTCAAGGACGCCTTCCACGAGTACGTGGTCAGCCAGAACCTCAAGGCCGTCAACCCGGCCCGCCGGGGCACCAAAGCGGCCGCCCTCTACTCGCGCACGCTCAAGCCGGGCGAAGCGGCCCGCTTCGACCTGGAGCTGACCAACCGCGCCCAGCCCTGCCGCGAATTCGAGGCCCAGTTGAAAAAGCGGCGCCAGGAGGCGGACGAGTTCTACAGCGCGGTGCTCGGCGACCGGCTCGACCCCGACCAGACCCTGGTGGCCCGCCAGGCCTTCGCCGGGCTACTCTGGTCCAAGCAGTACTACCACTACGTGGTGACCGACTGGCTCGAAGGCGACCCCGCCCAACCTCCTCCCCCACCCGAGCGAAACCAGGGACGCAACCACGAGTGGACCAACCTCTTCACCCGCGACATCCTGTCGGTGCCCGACAAGTGGGAGTTTCCCTGGTTTGCCT
>CAYYHB010000170.1:0-11174 GCA_964471395.1 uncultured Burkholderiales bacterium
GCCTCTCGGCCAGCGGTCGGGGGGCGTTCGTCTTTCAGGCCCGGTTGGCCAGAAAGCCTCGCAGCCGCGCCTCGAGCTCGCTTTGCAGGCGGTGCGAGCGCTCGAGCTCGCGCAAGAGGTAGAGCGACAGGGTGGCCTCTGGGGTGTCGCGCAGGGCCAGATCGGCCAGCGTGTCCAAAATCGAGCGGGCCAGGTTGAGCGAGCGCCCCCGCACGGACAGATCCTCGCCCTGCACCGCCAGCATCACCTCGATCAGGAACCGCTGGGCGTTCTCGCGCCGATCCAGAGCCACCTGACCGGGCACGTTGCGGTGGGCCTCCAGCAGTTGCCGGGCGGCTTCCCGCGAGAGCTCGTGGCTGCGCGGGTCGGGACGCTGGCGCAGGACCACCGCCAGGATCTCCCACAGGGGAGTGTCCCGGTGTGCGTAGAGGTCGCTGCCCTGTTCCACCGCGTCGAGCCAGTCCTGCAAAAACGAGAACAGGCGCACCACGACCAGCGACTGCAGTCGCTCGGGGCCGAGCGGATGCCGGGCCAGGGCGCCCAGGATGCGCAGGGCGGCCTCCCGGTCTTCGCGGCTCCAGGAGGTGGGAATTCGCACCCCGTCCCCGCTGGAGGCGTAGCTCAGGGCCTGGCGCATCACCTTCTCCAGGCTCTGCTCGCGGCCTTTCCAGAGCACGGTGCGGCACAGCACGCCCACCAGCTCCTCAGCCTCATGGGGAAACAGGGCCGAGGCGGAAAGCTCCTCCAGGCCCGTCAAACAGGCGCTGAGCACCTCGCGGGCCGGCTCTTCCTGGGTCAGCGGGGCGCGCAGGGTGCCTTCCACCATCCGCTGGCCGGCCGCCGAGGCGACCGGGTAGAGGGCCAGCAGGGCCTGCACTCGTACCCCCGGGTATGGGGAGAGCTGACCGCCCAGGCGCTCGATGATCTCTTTGCGCAATCGCTCGTCCAGGGCTCGGATGGCGCCCACCTGCCCCAGGCCCAACCACACCGCGGGCAGGCTCTCGGCCGTGAAGATGGGGAACTCGAGCAGCTGGCGCACCATCTCGCGCAGCCGCGCCTTTTCGACCCCCTGCGCCCGGCGGGCCAGCGAGCCGAAGAGCAGCAGGCGCGTGGCGGCGGCTCCCGACTTGAGGGCCGCCTCCTCGTTGAGGCGGGCGAAGGCTGGCTCCAGCGCCTCCAGACCGTAGTGGGCCAGCAGCTCGAGCAGCACCGCGTCGTCGGGCTCCTCCATGCGGAAGGCTTCCTGTAAGAGGTAGAGGATGACGGCGCTACGG
Organism: uncultured Burkholderiales bacterium; assembly: GCA_964471395.1. Classification (GTDB taxonomy): domain Bacteria; phylum Vulcanimicrobiota; class Xenobia; order Xenobiales; family QWHO01; genus QWHO01. Next base: position 1,275 of record CAYYHB010000170.1, read on the forward strand.
TCGTCCAGGGCCAGGATGCGAGCCACCACCTGCGGCAGCAGCAGCTGGCGGGTGCGCACCAGCGCCAGCAGCAGGCTGCGGTCGCGCAGGTGGAGGGCGGCCAGCTCGGCCAGGGGGGTCACGTCGGGAGGCTGGAAGTGGTGCCACAGCTGCACCAGGAAGATGCGCAGAGCCGGGGACATGCGGGCCACCACGGCGGGGGAGGAGAGCTCTTCCAGGCTCTCTTCGCCCAGGCGGGTGAGGATGAGCTTGAGGTTCTCGAGCAGGGCCGGCTCGCGTCCGTGCTCGAGCAGGGTCGCCTGCATGCGCTCGAGCAGGCGCGAGCGCTCGCGACTTGTGAGCTCGACCCGGGTCAGGACGTGGGCGTAGAAGACGTGCAGGCCCGGGTCGACGGTCGACTCGAGGCGCCTGAGCAGGTAGCCGGGCAGCTCGGGATAGCCGGCGGCCAGGGCCACCAGAAAGGTGGTCAGTGAGGCGCGGGGATCCGAGTCGAGCAGGGGCAGGTCGTCGAGCAGGTACTCGAGGAAGGCTTCCAGGGCCGAGTCGAGCCCCTGCTGGGTGAGGGTGGAGCTCTGGAGCACCTGCCCCAGGCGCTCCAGCGAGTCGAACAGAGTCTGGCGCTGCTCGCTTTTGCGCAGCACCGGCAAGAGCGCGGGCAGCAGGATGAAGTCGCGCAGCACCTCGCCCTCGCGGGCGTGCAAGAGGTAGTGCACGGCGTCGGCCACGCGCTGAGGATCGTCTTCTTGCAGCGTTTCCAGCGCCCGGCCCAGGTCACGGTGCAGGTGCTCGCGCACCTGGTGGCCCACTTCGCGCGATAGATCCGGCTTGCCGCGGCGCAGAGCGGTGACCAGCAACCCGGAGGGGTCCTGGCCGCTGGAGAGGGTGGCCCGAAACAGGTAGCGGAAGTTCTCCACCAGCTCGGTGGGGCTTTCGGCGTCGAGCAGGGTGAGAGCGGCCTCCTCCAGGCGTCGGCGGTCCCACAGCACTCCGCTCATGCGGGCCGGCTCGGCGCGACCGAGCACGGCCGGCAGGAGCGAGCTGGAGCTGGGCGCCACCGCGTCCAGCTCGTCGAGGGTGAGCACGTGGGCGATTTCCCCCTCCAGCTGTACCCCACCCTGTCCCTCCAGCATCGCCTGGATGCGCCCGGGTTGGTGAGGGGGAGCCAGATCACGCCAGAACTCGCCCATGAGGAGCTCAGGCTGCTGGGCTGCTTCCTCCAGGAAGGCCAGCGAGAAGCGCACCTGGCGGGCTCCCAGCGAGAAGATGCGGGCTCCCAGCCGGTGGCTCACCGAGATCCCCTGCTCTTTCAGGGCCCGGACGCACTCGCCGGCCGAGACGTGGGCAGTGGGGTCGAAGGTGTCGGCCATCGCGGGGGGACTTCGACCGCCTGCAACAGGGAGCCTCTCCAGCGTCCCGAAGCGGGTCCGGGTGAAGCGCGCTCTGCTGATTGTCCTGCTGCTCTTCAACTGGGCTGGAGCCGAGCCCAAGATCCCCCACTATGATGAAGCCGTGCAGGCCGTTCAGGCCGGCAACTGGCAGGAGGGGCTGCGTCTCTTCAAGCTGGGCGAGGCGGCCACCGAGAACGAGCCCTCCGCCCGGGCCCTGATCCGCTACCAGATGGCGGTCGTCTTGTACGACCAGAAACAGTTCCAGGAAGCTCTCACCAACTTCCAGCTCTGCTGGCCGGTGCTGGGCCCGTCAGGCCAGCCTAACGTGGTCGAGATGATCCAGTTCCGGATGGGATTGACCCACGACGCTCTCAAGCAGCCGGCCGAGGCTCTGGCATGTCTTGAGAAGGCGGCCGAAAGCGCCCGGGCTCGCAACCACCCGGTCAACCTGCGCCACGCGCTCTATCACTGCGGGCGCGTCCGGCTGCAACTGGACGACTACCAGGGTGCCCAGCGCGACCTGGATGAGGTCATCGAGCTGGCCGGCCAGGAGGGCGATCAGGCCCAGCAGGCCCAGGCGCTGGAGTATCTGGCCGTGGTCTACGCTTCGGGCTCACACCCCGCTCTGATGGAGCAGTGCTGGCGCCAGGCGGCTGACCTCTGGGCGCGCTTGGGCAACGCCCCGCGCCACGAGAAAGCCTTGCAGACAGCCGACTCCATTCCCGCTCTGGTGACCCGGACGGCGGCCGACTTCCAGGCCCGGCTCGGGCAAACGGCCGACCCGGCGGCGCGGGCGGCCCTGCTCTTCAAACTGGGCCGTTGCCTGGACTACCTCAAGCAACCCGAGCCGGCTCGCGACGCCCTGCTCGAGTCGGCCAGGCTGTACGCCGCCAGCGATCCGGTGCGCTCGGCCGAGCTGACCGTGGAGGCGGCCGAGCTCGAGACCGACCCGGTGCGGGCGGCTCAGCTCTACGAGTCGGTGCTGGCCGTGCTGCCCGGAAGGCGGCTTCAGGCGGCCAACATGCTGGTGCGGGCGGGTCAGGTGGAGCGGGCCCTGGCTGTGTGCGAGGAAGGGCTGCGCCTGGCTTCCGACCCTCTGGCCCGGGCCCAGGCTCTCAACGTGCGAGCCATCATCCTCAATCGCGCCGGGCGCCTGCAAGAGAGCGTGAGCAGCCTGGAGCAGGCCCTGCGGATCTGTCCTCCCGAGGACCCGTTCCGGGCTACCCTGCACAACAACCTGGGTGAGTCGTGTCAGAGCCAGGGAGACTACGTGCGGGCCCGTGACGCTTACCTGGAGGCCTATCGCTTGAGCCCTCGGGCGGTCACCCTGTCCAACCTGGGCACCGTCTACTTCAACCTGGGCGACTATCCGCGGGCCCTCGACTGCCTGCATCGCTCTCGCGAGCAGGCGGCCAGCGAGCGCGACGATACCCAGCTGAGCGTCACTCTCAGCGCCCTGGGCCTGACCTACCAGTTCCTGGGTCGCTCCAGCGAGGCCCGCGAGCTCTACGAGCTGTCACTGCGCTCTCGGCGGCACACCGGCGATCAGCGAGGCGAGGCCTACACCCTGAACAACCTGGCCGCCTCCTATCAGGAAGCCGACCAGGACGAGCCCGCCCGGCAGAATTTCCAGGCCAGCTTGAAGCTCGCGCGCCAGCTCCACGACGAGCTGCTGCAGGCCAACCTGCTCAACAACCTGGCTGCGCTCGAGAAAGACGACAAGGTGGCTCTGGGCTACCTGGAAACCTCTCTGGCGCTGTCGCGAAGGCTGGGCATGGCCGACCTGGAGGCCAGCTCGCTGGACCTGTTGGCCGGCGTGCAGAACCGGCTTGGCCAGCCCGAGGAAGCCCTGGAGACCTCGGCCCGGGCCCTGGAGAGACACCGCCAGCTGGGCAGTCGGCAGGCTGAGGCGGTCAGCTTGATGCTGCGCGGCGAGCTCTTGGCCCGGAGGGGCCGCTCTCAGGAGGCGGTGGAGGCTCTGGAAGGCTCCATCGCTCTCTTCGAGGAGCTTTCGGTGGGCCTCACCCCGGCCTCCAAGGCGGCTTTCTTTGGGCGCAATCACCGCGCCTACCAGCTTCTGATCGAGCTCTTGCTCCAGCAGGGCAAGACCGAGCAGGCCTTCATCGTCTCCGAGCGCTCGCGGGCCCGTGCCTTCCTGGAGTCGCTGGCTCAGGGGCGTCTGCCCCAGACCTCCAGGCTGCCCAAAACTCTGGTGGATCGGGAGGCCGCCTTGCGGCTCGAGCTTCGCAATCAGCTGGCCGGCCTGTCGGGCGGCCGTCCCATCCAGGAAGTCAAGCGCGAGCTGGCCCTGGTGCTGGACGAGGTCCGCCGGCTCAGTCCTGAGACGGCCTCGCTGCGCGAGGTGCGCGTGCCCGAGCTGACCGCCATCCAGGCGGCGCTGGGGCCGGGGCGGGTCATGCTGGAGTACTACGTTCCCTCGGAAGGCCCGGCCCGGTTGTTCATCGTCACCGCGCAGGGCCTGCGGGCCGTTAAGCTCGAGGCCGACGCCGAGCGTCTGACCTCGCTGGTGGCGACCGCCCGGCGCCAGCTGCTGCAGCTGGATCAGGCCAGCGGTCCGGTGCTGGGCGAGCTGGGGACGCTCCTGCTGCAGCCGGCCGGTCAGGAGCTGGCCGGCGCCACCGAGGTGCTGGTGGTGCCCAACGGCACGCTGCATTATCTGCCTTTTCAGGCCCTCGAGCTGGGGGGCGCTCCGCTGGTGGAGAAGACCGCCGTGGCCCAGCTTCCCAGCGCGGCCGCCTGGATGCTGATCCGCGCGCGGCCCCACGCTCGGGCCGAGGGCGTGGTGCTGGCCGCCCTGGGCAACGCCCCCGTGCACTGGGGAGGCGAGCTGGGATCGGCCCACAAGCTGACCACCCGGGCAGACTTCTCGCCCCTGCCGGGCACCCTGGCCGAGATCAGCAAGGTGGAGCCGCTGTATCCCAAGCGCACTGTATTGCGCGAGGCTGAGATGACCGGGGCCAACCTGGCCCGGGTGGTGCAGGGCGCCCGCCTGGTGCACCTGGCCACCCACGGCTTGCTCGACTCCCGCACGCCCCTGTTCTCTGGCCTGGTGGCCACCGATACGCTGGTGACTGTGAGCGACATCATGCAGTGGGAGATGCAGGCTGATCTGACCGTGCTCTCGGCCTGCCAGACCGGTCTGGGAGGCTTTCAGGGAGCCAGCGGAGACGACATGGTCTCTCTCTCGCGCGCCTTTCAGCACGCCGGCAGCCGCTCGGTGCTGGCCAGCCTGTGGAAGGTCTCGGACGTGGCCACCGCCGAGTGGATGGCCGAGCTGCACCGGGCCCTGGCTCAGGGTCGCAGCCCCGCCCAGGCGGCCCGGCAGGCCTGTTTGCACGTGCGGGCCAGTCGTCCCGCCCCGTTTTTCTGGGCCCCGTTCGTGCTGATTGGAGCCGGGGACTGACAGAAAGCCTAGATGCTCCTGGCCTCTCCCTCCTGCTGGTTGAGGAAGAGGAGCTTTCGGAGAACCTCGCGCACGGTCTCGTTCTCCTTGACGTCATAGGCCTGGCGGGCGGCTCGCAGGGCCTCGGAGAAGTCGTTCCACTCGTAGGCGATCTGGCAGTAGCTGAGCAGTCGCTCCACCTTATAGGGTTGCTCGAAAGCCCACTGGCGCATGAACTCGAGACTGTCGGCCCGCTCGGGGCTCAGCAGCACGGCCCACCGACCCAAAGTCGGAGTTTCGGGAGCCGAGAACAAGAGCCGGATCGGCTGACCGGTTTCGATCGACTCAGGCAGGACGGTGACCAGCTCCCCTTTCTGGTTCGGACCGCTGGCGGTCACCTCGTTCACGATGGCGGACTCACCCGGGGCAGCCGTCTTCGGATCATAGGGGTAGGCGGTCAGGGTCAACGGGCCCTCGAACTCGGGTTGAGCTAGGCACACTACTTCCACCTTGCCGTCTTCGCGGCGGCGCAAGTTGGCGTACTTGAAGTCAGCCCGGATGCTGGCCACTCCGGCCTTGCCGATATTGCCATTGGGGACTTTGCTGATGGCCCCCGGACCGGACTGGCGCTCGAGCTTCCCCGAGTGCTCCTTCGTTCCCACTTTGACAAAGCCAGGCCCTGTCAGGGTTTCCTTGTGGCTGTCAGTCAGGTAGACCAGGGTCACCGAGCCCCCCTGGGGAACCTCAAGCCTGTCCCCGCGGGCCAGGCGCTGGGCAACCTTGACCGGCTTCCCCTGGAGGCTGACGTTGCCCTGCACCTTCGTCACCAGGGCCTCGTTCTGGGCTCGGGCCAGCCCTGTGAGAGCGAGCAGGAGCAGGGCGATGAGAGAGAGCTGTTTCACTTCTTCCGGCGAACCTCGAACACTTCCATTTCGGCAGTCTTTCCTTTGAATTGCTGCACCCCGCGCGAGATCCACTCCACTCCCGGAAGGTTGCCTTCGGCCTCCTTCTTGGTGGCTGCGCTCACCAGCAGGAAGGCTCCCAGCTTCTTGGTCAGGGTCTCGATGCGGGCGCCCAGGTTGACGTCGTCTCCCACGGCTGCGTATTCCATGCGCGTGGCTGTGCCCACGTTGCCCACCACGACGTCCCCTGTGTTGATCCCAATTTTGACCTCGTAGAAGCCTTCCCTCCCGTTGGCCCTGGCTTTCATCTGCTCGAGTCGCTCGATCATCTCCAGGCCAGTCATCACGGCCCGGGCGGCGTGGTCGGGCTGATCGTGGGGGGCATTGTAGATCACCATGATCGCGTCTCCTACGAACTGCTTGAGATTGCCGCCGTGCTTCTCCACGATCTCGCCCATGGCGGCGAAGTACTCGTTGAGCATGGTAATGACCCGATCGGGGCTGGAGCGCTCGGTGACGGGGGTGAAGTCGTTGATGTCCGAAAAGAGCACGGTGACCCGGCGCCGCTCTCCCCTCAGCATGGTGAGCTCGGTCTCCTGCAGCATTCGGTCCCTCACCTGCGCGCCCACCATACTGCCAAGGAGGCGCTTAACCAGGTCGTAGCGGGCCACGTAGGCTACCAGGTAGGCTGTGATTCCGGCCAGCAGGGGGGTCACGACCGGGAGCCAGTATCCCTGCCGGACAAAGAGTTGCAGGGCGCCAAAGAAGTAGCTCACCAGCACCAGCAGCGAAAGCGGCAGGCTGAGGTACCAGCGCAGGCGGAAGGCGGCCCAGCCTACGGCCAGCGCCAGGGCCAGGGTCAGACCCACCCAGTGGGCCGGCCCCGCCCGGGTGATCAGGCGGCCCGTCAGCAGCGAGTTGACCAGGCTGGCGTGAATTTCGGCTCCGGTCGCGTCGAAGCCGGTGACCAGATTGTAGGGAGTGGTGCGGTAGTCTTGCTCGGCGAAGTCCTGGAAAAAGATGATGCAGATCGCGTTCTTGAAGCCTTCGAGTCGCTTGCCCATCTTCACTTGTCCGAGCAGGTCCACGAAGCTGGCGCGCCGAGTAAAGGCCGAGCCCCAGTTGTCATGGGGAGCGGGATAGTTGATACGAACTGTAGGGACCCCGTTGTCAGATTCGCTCGTGATTTCGGTTTCACCCAGGAAAAGCCGGTCGCCCTTGACCTGGAAGAGTTGTCCCTGGGCCAGTTCTACCAGCCTGAATCCAAAAACCTTAGAGCCCGGGCTCTCATCGTCGCGAGTGAGATATGGAATCGTGCGCACGACCCCCTGCTCTTCGCCTGCATTGGCCAGACACAGGTTGCCGAATGCAGACGCCATCGTCGCCAGAGCATTCTCGGCCCCTCCTTCGGCTCGTCTTGGATCGGGAATCGAGGTGTTCGTGCGCGGGTTGAAATACTGGGCCAGCACGACTTTCTCGCTGCCGATAGCCTCTAGTAACCGCTGCTCTTCCTTCTGAAGCACGGTTTTGACCGCCCTGTACCTGGGGTCCTCCAGACCACCCCCCAGGCCGGTATCCCCGAGGAGGAGGTCGATTCCCACGCAGGCAGCTTCTGCATCGATCAGGGCCTGGGCGAGCATCCCGATGTCCTCCATCCAGAAGACCGTATTTCTGGCCTGCTCGCGAAAGGATTTGCCGTCGATCCCGATCATCACGACGACGGGGTCGTCGGAGATCGGCTCGGGCCCCCAAAGCAGAGAACGGGCCACGAACATCGCGTCAAGGGCTCGTAGCTCCAAAGGATTATAGAGTGGGCCGTAACCAAGCCCGGTCGGTAGTGCGAAAAGTAGCGACAGGAAGAAAGTGAACGCCAGAAGATTGCGACTCACTCTCGGCCCTTCGCCTCGCGAACCGGGAAACTCCTGGCCCGAGTCGAAGGGGGGGCGATGCAACTGCACTTCTTGCCCGACCAGAGCTTTGAGTGCCGCGACTGCTCGCGCTGTTGCCGCAACTGGCAGATCCACGTGGATGAGGCTGCTCGCGACAAGATCCGCGGCAGCGCTCTCGAGCTTCGCATCCTGCAAGAAACCGGACTCTCCCCGCTGGAGGACATGGAGGACGGCACCTGCCGCACCGTGCGCCGGGAGGGCTCCTGCATCTTTCTGAACGAGCAAGAGCTGTGCCGTATCCACTCCGAAATCGACCGCAAGTCCAAGCCTATCGGTTGTCGCCAGTATCCGTTCATGATTCGCCCCACGCCCGATGGGGTGGTGATCGGGGTCTCCTTCTACTGCCCCTCGGTGCAGAAGAACAGCGGCCGACCCCTGGGCGAATATGCCGGCGAGCTCGAGGAGCTGATCCGCGAGTACGGCTATTTCTCGGTGGGTTTCGAGCCCATTTCGGCGGGTCTGGGGTTAGGGGTGGATTGGCCTGCCTATCGTTTGATCGAGCAGCGACTGACCAGCTGGCTGGTCGAGTGCCCCGTGGACGCCGCCCTGGCCCGGGTCATCGGCACGCTCGGCCGGGCCCTGCTGGTGCACCAGAGCCACTCGGATCGTGTGCTGGGGGAAGATGCCATGCGCCCTCTGCTCGATCGTCCCCCCACCCACCGGCTGGAGGAGGACGAGGTGCTGGGCTCGCTGCGCGAGTTCTTCCTGGCCGCCATGGTTGGCACTATCGAGGCTCCCCACCCCGAGATGGCTCGCCCCATCACCGAAGCGTTGCTCGAGGGCCGGGAGGTGGACCTGACGCGCAGCGGCTGGCGGGGCACCCTGCCCGGGCTCTACGTCTTCCTGCACGGTCCCGAGTCGGGCTCGGCCTCCGAGCTCGAGCAGGGCATCCTGCGCTATCTGGGGGCCCTGCTCTTTCGCAAGTTCCTGGCCATGGACCGTCCGCTGATGGATAACCTGGCAGCGCTCTCTCTGATTCCCAGCGTGCTGCGCCTTTACCACTTCGTGGATGGGCTCAAGCGGCCCCAGGCAAGCCATGATGAGCATCTGCACATGGCCTACGATCACGCCGAGTTGCACATGTTGACTCATGTGTCAGGGGTAAATCCGCTCTTTGCTGGCTTTGCCTCGGCCTACCTCGATCAGCTCTCGCTCTTGCCCGAGTGACGTTTCACCCTTACGCCCCCGACGATCAGGGCATCCTTGTCCTGCTTGATGGTCAGGGACTGCTCGGGAGTCAGGCCCCGGGCCAGGTTTCCCACCTCGCGCTCAGCCGTCTCGCGCCGTTCGGTCAGGGTGGCCAGAACCGAGCCGTAGGTGCCGAGTCGGGCCCGGCTGCGGACCATGTCGTTGGCCTCCCGGCTGGCGCGGCGGCCGGCCAGAACGCAGGCCCCCGAGCCCAGGCCGAGAGCCAACCCCAGTCCCAGGGCGGGACCCGGATTGGAGCTGATCAGCGAGAACACACTCACACCGGCTGCGAGCAGCAGCCCTGAGCTGGCCCAGGCCAGCTTGCGCGAGCGAGCTTCCAGGCGATGGGCCTGCAGCGCGGCATTTTCCTGCATCTCGCCCAGGGTTGCTCCGGGGGTGCGCGCAAAGAGCACTTCGTCTTCCTGGCTGCGCTCGGCCAGGGTGGGATCGGTGTCACGCAGGGCACGGGTAAACTCGAGCAGGTCCTGGCGCGGAAAGTTGCGGATCTCCATGGCTAGAGCATAGCTGCGCAGGCTGAAGAAAGTACAAAAAAAGGCGCGCTTTGCCAGCGCGCCATCCGCTCTGTTGAAGACCGCTATCCCGCCAACCAGCGGTCCTGCACAACCTTCTTGCTCTTGAGATCGATCCGGATCTCCTGAGCCTCCCCGTTGGCGTAGCTCAGCAGCACGGCCACGCGACTCTTGCGATCGAGAATCAGAGTCTGACCGGCGGAGACGAACATGCGCGTGCCCACGCGGGGGGCTTCACCGATGCGATAGACCAGGGTGGAGCTCTCGCTCTTGTCCACCGACAGCCGCCAGCCATGCCGCATCAGCGAGGCTGGCTGCTCGACGTAGCGCCAGAAGCGGGGAGTGTTGATGCTGTCGATGGCCTCCAGGAACCCGGCCGCCTTCAGGCCGCCCCGCAGAGCTTCGGACACGGTTCCGGTTCCTTTGAGAACTTCGCGGGCTGGTCTGCGGCGCATCGGGTGGGTCTCCTGTCGTCGGTGTTGGACTCAGTGTAGGATACCCCGGATACACGACAGTGAATTCCAGTACGATGATGTTACA
>CAYYHB010000171.1:0-11045 GCA_964471395.1 uncultured Burkholderiales bacterium
GAGGCTGAGGGCCGTGAGCGCGGTGGACGCGAGGCTGAGGGCCGTGAGCGCGGTGGACGCGAGGCTGAGGGCCGTGAGCGCGGTGGACGCGAGGCTGAGGGCCGCGAGCGGGGTGGACGTGAGGGCGGTGGACGCGAGCACGAAGGTCGCGGCAGCCGTCATCAGGCCGGTCGCGGGCGCGAGCGGGACGTCTTCGAAGTACGCGATGAAATCCGCGAGGAGGCTCGCGAGCACGAGGTCCGTGAGAACGAAGAGCGGGGCGGCCGCGGCCGTGATCGCGGGCGCGGTGGCCGTGATCGGGACAATCGCCCCCGCGACGAGGAGCCGCGCCACCGTGCTCCGGAGCAGAGTGGGGAAGATTGGGACCTCGAGGAAGGTGAATGGGGCCAGGATCGCGACTGGGACCGCGGCGAGGTTTCTGGTGAATTCGAAGGTCGAGGAGAGCCGCGTGAGCGGCTGGGCAACCTTTATGCCAGCGGAGTGTTGGAGATCCTGCCCGAAGGTTATGGCTTCCTGCGTGGCCGTAGCTACCTTCCTGGACCCTCGGACATCTACGTTTCGATTTCCCAGGTGCGGAGATTCAGCTTGCGCATGGGCGACATGGTCCTGGGCCAGGTGCGTCCCCCCAAAAATGGCGAGAAGTACTATGGCTTGCTGAAGGTGTCCACAGTCAACGGCATGGACCCTGAGCAGGCACGCCGCCGACCGCACTTCGACCAGCTCACTCCCATTTTCCCCAACGAGCGCTATACGATGGAGTCGCCGGACGGCGATCTCTCGCCACGCTTGATTGACCTGTTCTGTCCCATCGGCAAGGGTCAGCGCGGCATGATCGTCGCTCCACCCAAAGCCGGTAAGACGATCTTGCTCAAGAAGATCGCCAACGGTATTATCAATAACTATCCCGATACCGTTCTGATGGCACTGCTCGTTGACGAGCGCCCCGAGGAGGTCACCGATTTCGAGCGCTCGATCACAGGCGAGGTGATCTCGTCCACTTTCGACGAACCGCCTGAGCAGCACGCCCATGTCTCCGAATTGGTGCTGGCCAAAGCCATGCGCATGGTCGAGATGGGTAAGGACGTGGTGATTTTGCTGGATTCGCTGACCCGTATGGGGCGCGCTTACAACAACATCACCCCGCCCTCGGGACGGACTCTCACGGGTGGTTTGGATACGGCCGCCCTGCGCATGCCCAAGCGATTCTTCGGGGCCGCCCGCAATATTGAGAACGGTGGCAGCCTGACCATCATCGCCACCGCCCTGATCGACACCGGCTCAAAGATGGACGAGGTCATCTTCGAGGAGTTCAAGGGCACCGGCAACATGGAGCTGGATCTCAGTCGTCGGCTGGCCGAACGTCGGATCTTCCCGGCCATTGACATCAAGAAGTCGGGTACTCGCCACGAGGAGCTGTTGCTTGGCGAGGAGGAGTTGAAGAAGATCTGGCTGATGCGCAGGGCTCTCGATCTGCTCGGCGACGGTCAGGATCCGACCGAGGCGGTCATCGAGCGCATGCGGCGTACCAAGACCAATGAGGATTTTCTGAACACGCTGGGCCGCGAGGTTTCCCACGCCCGCGGGCAGTAAACCACGGCGCGGGGCCAACCCGGGACGGGCCCGAGACGTATCCTTGGGCTATGTCCTGGCCGCCTCGGCCCCGGACGGATCATTCTGGGAAGAGCCAGCCTGGGTCGCCGCGGCCCGAACTGGAGTCGAGATTCGGCCCCCCCACCCGGAGGAGCTGACCGCTCTTCCTGCTCACAGCTCGGTCATGTATCTGCCCGGCCGCCAGGCGGTGGGTTGGCCCCGGGGAGCCTCGGGTGAGCCACATCCGCTCGAGGGCGCCCTGGTGCTGGCCTGCTCGTTGCCTTCCGGCTACATTCGCACGCTGCTACCCGCCTACAGGCGAGAGGAAGGTGCTCCCCATCTGCCCCTGTTCGGTTATGCCGCGGTCGTGTTCCGGCGTGGTGAGCTGTACGCCGCTGCCGTGCAGACCGACGCCAACCCCCGTTGGGCGCCCTCGCGTTACCACGGCAAGGACCTCAAAGCGCGCATCTCCCGGCGCCTCAAAGCATCACCCGAGAACCGGGTCTTGCGCCAATTGGCAATCTGCGCCACCGAGTATGGTTGTTACAACGCCCAGAATGTCTTTTATAAACGCTGGGAGGGCGCCGTGCCGGTTTCCCCCGCCTGTAACGCCGTCTGTCGCGGTTGCATCTCGCTCCAGCCTGACGACATGCCGGCATCCCCGCAGCAGCGCTTCGACTTCGTACCCACGCAAGAGGAGATCGTCGAGGTCGGACTCGAGCACCTGAAGGCTCCCCAGGCCATCTATTCGTTCGGTCAGGGCTGCGAGGGGGAGCCATTGCTGCGTGCCGAGTTGATCGCTCGCTCGATCCGGGCCATGCGAGAGCAGACTGACCAGGGCTGCATTCATCTCAACACCAACGGCTCGCGCCCGGCTGGTCTCAAGATGGTCATCGCGGCAGGGCTCGATTCCATCCGAGTCTCGCTCAACAGCGTGCTCGACGAGCAATACACAACCTATTACCAGCCGCGCAACTACTCTTTCGTCGATGTCGCTGCCGGGGTGCGCATGGCCGCCGACAACGGTCTGCAGGTGTGCCTGAACTACCTGGTCATGCCAGGCTGGAACGATGCCGAGGAGGAAGTGGAGGCCCTGGTGCGCTTCGTGAACGGGCAGGGCGTGACCATGATCCAGCTTCGCAACCTCAACATCGATCCGGACCTCTACGCCGAGTGGGTGCGTCGCCCGGGCGGGCGAGTGCTGGGAGTGCCCGCCATGCTCGCCCGCCTCAAGAGCGAGTGTCCCGCTCTGAAACTGGGCAATCACACCCCCTTCTTCCAGCGCTGACGGTTCAGAGAATTTTCCGGGTCGGGCCGTATAGAGGTCTTAAGAAGGAGAGCGCTCAATGGTCGTCGCCCCCGTCATCGCAACAACCTCCCGCCCGGCGAACGCCCATCGCGTCGAGAAATCGACCGAGGAGAGCGTCTCTCAGGACTCGGTTGCCGATCTGACCAGGGCCCGCGAGGTCGTCTCGCTGTCCGGTATCAAGCAACAGGGCGAGAAGACAGGGCTGGGCCTGGCCGCGGCCGCGGTGGGAAGCCCCCTTGGCTTCCTGGCGGCCTGCTGGGGCACTGAGGCGCTGGACACGGTGCTTGGCGGCGCGCTTGACAATTTTGGCATCGTGCCCAGGTCGGTCACCGGGCTGGTGGGCGTTCCGCTGGCCCCTTTCCTGCACAGCAACTGGGAGCATCTGTTCTCGAACTCACTCGGAGTCCTGACGGCCGGCTCGCTGGTCGCGCTGCACGGACCCAAGAAGTTCCGCGACGTGACCATCATGTCGGGCCTGGCTGCAGGGCTGGGAACCTGGGCCGCCGGTCGCACCGCCATCCACCTGGGCGCAAGCGGCGTGGTCTACGGCTACCTCGGATTTCTCATGACCCGGGGCCTGTTCGACCGCCGGCCCCTTCCCATCGTTCTCAGCGTGCTGAGCACCGCGCTCTTTGCCGGAAGCCTGGCGGGCGTGTTGCCGGGCAAAGAAGCAGTCTCCTGGGAGAGCCATCTGTTCGGCCTTGCAGGTGGTGTCCTGGCGGCCGCCACTCTGCCTGTGGACGCACCCAGGAATCGCAATCCGTTCGGTCGTTGACCGCCGACAGGGCGAGCCTGAGCTTCCGTAGAAGGCTTCAGGCTCGATGAGCGTTTCCGCAACCATTGGCCGCTACCACATCATGCAAGAGCTCGGGCGCGGCGGCATGGGCGTGGTCTACAAAGGCCACGATCCGCTCTTGAACCGGCACGTGGCCATCAAAATCCTGTCCCAGCAACTCGTGGGTAACCCCGACTCCAAGGAGCGCTTCATCCGCGAGGCTCAGGCCGCCGCTCGACTCAACCACCCCAACATCATCGGCATCTACGACATCAACGAGCAAGATGGCATCTACTACCTGGTGATGGAGTTCATAAACGGCTCTTCCCTCGACGTCATCTTGCGCGAGCGGCGCGGCCCCATGGGGGTGCAGGAGGCTCTGGAGATCTTTGTCCCCATGGCCCAGGCCCTCGATTACGCCCACCAGCACGGCATCGTGCACCGCGATGTCAAGCCGGGGAACATTATGGTCACCGAAGACCGCAAGGTGAAAGTGGCCGACTTTGGCATCGCCTGGGTGGGAGCGTCGCAGACCCTGACTCAACCTGGTCAGGTGCTCGGCTCCTGCTTCTACTTTTCTCCCGAGCAAGCTCGCGGCGAAAAAGTCGACCGGCGAGCCGATATCTACTCGCTGGGCGTTCTGCTCTTTGAGATGTTGACCGGACAGGTGCCCTTCCGAGCCGACAACCTGCCGGCCGTGATCCAGCTCCATCTCACCGCCGACCCTCCGCGCCCCCTCACTATCAACCGCCTGATCCCCGAGAAGATCGAGGAAGCCATTCTCAAGTGCATGCGCAAGGACCCCTCGGAGCGCTTTCAGAATGTAGGGGACCTGATCGAGGGACTCAAAGTGGAAGAGGTTCAGGAAGACCTCTACAAGACCCAGATCAGCCCATCGCAGGCGGCTTTGCACAACATACTGGGCAACAACTACTACAAACAGGGTAAGCTCGACCTGGCCATCATGGAGTGGCAAAAAGCCACCAACCTCGATCCGTACAACGCTCTCACCCACAATAACCTGGGCACCGCCCTGGACGGCCTGGGTCGTTTGCCTGACGCAATCGTGGAGTATGGCAAAGCAGTCGACCTCAACCCCAACAATTTTGTCGCCCACTATAACCTGGGCTCGGCCTTCTATCGCCAGGGTGCGCTGGACAACTCAATCGAGGAATACCGCAAGGTCACCGTTCTCAACCCCAAGTTCGCGCCTGCCTACTACAATCTGGGCAACGGCTTTTACAAGAAAGGCAAGCTCGACTCGGCCATTGAGGAGTGGCAGAAGGCCCTTATTTTGAACCCTCAGTTCGCCGAGGTGCTCTACAACCTGGGCAATGCCTATTACAAAAAGGGGCTCAAGAACGAGGCCAAGGACCACTGGTCGCGGGCTTTGGAGCTTGATCCTCAGTTCGCCGTGGCTCTCTACAACCTGGGCTCGCTCAAGATGGAGCAGGGCGATACCGACGGAGCCATCGAGTGCTGGAAGAAGTCGGTCGAGGTTAACCCTGAGTTCGCCCAGGCCCACTACAACATGGGCAACATGCACTACGAGAAAGGCAACGTCGATCTGGCCGTACGTGAGTGGGAGAAGGCTACACGCGCCAAATACGGCTTCTGGCAGGCCCACAACAATCTCGGCAACGCCTACTACGCTCAGTCGATGTTCGACGAGGCCATCAGCCAGTGGCAGAAGACCATCCAGTTCAAAGACGAGCACTGGCCGGCCCATTGGAACCTGGCCAACACGTATTTCTTCCACCGCAGCCAGGTGGACGCGGCCGTAATGGAGTGGCAAAGGGTTACCCAGATCAATCCCAATCACTGGCAGTCCTACTACAACCTGGGCGAGGCTTATCTCGAGCAGGGCAAGATCGAGCTGTGTATCCTGGAATGGGACAAAGTGGTCCAGCTCAATCCCAAGTTCTGGCATGTCTACCATAATCTGGGCACGCTGTTTTACCAGCGCGGCAAAGTCGACCAGGCTATCGCTTACTGGACCCGAGCCGTGGCCCTCATGTTGTTTCCGTGGTGAGGTGAAGCATGGCAAAAGTCGATCTCAAAGCACTGATTCAGATCCTGGGCGACCACGAGCCGGCCAACCAGTATCTCATCGAGCGGGCCTCTGGCAAAATCATCAAGATCGACCTGGAGAACCGGGCCCAACTCGAGCAGATCAAGAAGGCCCTGGCTACCGACAAAGGCAAGTACATTCAGGTGCCCAAGTCGAGCCCGCGCGAGAATCATGCCGACATGGAGCGCTTCATCGCCCAGGTGCACGATCCCAAGCTCAAGGAGAACCTGAAGCGAGCTATGACGAGTCATCGGCCCTTCCGCGAGTTCCGCGACGTGCTCGAGACCAAAGTCAAGGAGAAGCGCGAGTGGGAGGCTTTCCAGCGCCAGAGCCTGGAGCAGAAGGCACGTACTTTTGTAAAGGGAACTGGGCTCGAGGTTTAGGCTTCTTTCGTCCTTTGTTACGATTTTCGTGGGACTCGCACTCCGCCGACCACCACGTGGTCGGGCTCCACGCGCACGCCCGGGTCGAGTCCCTGCTCGGGCAGCGGACTGCCGAACAGTTGGCCTGGCGCGAATCGGGGGTCCATCGTGTTGGGCTCGAGCTCCAGCGGCGCCTCGTCGCCTCGACGGACCAGCAGCCGGTCCTCTTTCCAGCCTTCCAGACGATAGCCCGTCACTACCGGAAAGAAGGCTCGCTTCTCGGTATCGAAGCAGAAGATGCTGGTCAGATCGTCCACCACAACCTGCACGGCCAGATAGCGGCTACTTTCGGACCATTCGGGTTTGCCCTGGTCCAGGCGGTAGGGGAGAACGACCGCCTGGTCGGCCTCGGCCCCAACCACGCAGGCATAGGCATCCGCTGACCCCCGACCCAGAACTAGAGCCGCTTCCGATCCATCGGCACTCCAGGTCACCGAGGCCAGCTCACGTCCGGCGATCAGGTCGACCCCCTCTCCCTGGCGGACGCGTTGCGCTTCACCTTTTCCGCCTTGCACCAGGTAGATACCCTGGCGCGGGTCCGTCGGCGAGAAACGGGACTTGACCGAGAAGACCATGCGCTCTCTGGTGGGTGAGGGGATCCGGTATGTCGGGGTGTGGTAGCCGAACTGCCCCATCAAGGTCTTACGCTGGGCCGGGTCTGCCATGGGAAAGGCGTTCTGGTAGCCCTCATCGAGAGCGCTGAGAACACCCGGTGAGAGCTCCTCGGCAAGATTGGGATCGTCGAGGAACTGGCTCTGTCCGGCCTCATCCAGCACCCAGAAGGTCTCTACGCGACCGTTGGACCAGCAGGTGGTGTGGCCCTGCACCAGCAGACGTCCGTCCTGCAGGTAGTGCACCTCGTCAAGCTGACTGGGAAGCTTCGCCAGGGTACGGCTCTGCTGGCCATCATGCACCTGCACCTGATCGAGTGAGATGTAAGCTAGCTGTTGACCGTCGGGGGACAGGTCGATACCGTAGAGCGCAAAGCGGTTCTCAACGAGTTGCGGTGCCTCATCGGGTCGGCCGCGGTAGAGATGGACGGCGCCTTTGGAGTCTTTACCGCTGAAGGCGGCCGTCTGACCGCCGTTGGCAACGCTGGTGCGTTCCAGGGTCACCTCGGAGGGCACGGCCAGGCTTCGGGTTCGGCCCGTCTCTCGTTCGCGCAGCACGACGAGGTCACCGGCGGACTGGCTTTCATAGCCACCATTTGGAGACAGATCGGCCTGGCTCTGGCGGCGCAGCTGCCAGCTGTGTCGATCGCTTGGGCTCAAGCCGGAGATCATGGCGACCACAGCATAGCTGCATCGGACGAGCACCGTGTAAACGGATTGTTACCGCGAAGGGAGATCAT
The DNA here is from genome assembly GCA_964471395.1 of uncultured Burkholderiales bacterium. Classification (GTDB taxonomy): domain Bacteria; phylum Vulcanimicrobiota; class Xenobia; order Xenobiales; family QWHO01; genus QWHO01. Next base: position 7,519 of record CAYYHB010000171.1, read on the forward strand.
GACGAATCCGCGAATATCAGCCCCACAACATCGCAGAAAGGCCGGCAGATGGACGTCCCGACCGAGGAAGAGGCACAGCACCGACTCGAGGTAGCCGAACTCTACCGTGACATGGGTCAGGGTCCCAAGGCCGCCAAATACTACGTCGGCGCTGGAGAGCTGTACCATCGGCGGGGGAACGTCGCCAAAGCGGCAGAGATCTACAAGGTCGCCCTCGAGCTCGACCCGGGCAATGCCGAAGCTCAGGCCGGGCTTGCCCGCCTTGGCGGAGGAGGGCCGGGACCGTCGGCTCCTGCGTCGCCTGGTGCCCCGGTCCCGGCTTCACCGGTCCCCCAGCCCCCTCAGGCTCGGGCAGGCCCGCCAACTCAGGCGGCACAGGGTCTACCCCCAATGCCTCCACGTCCGATGCCGCCCGGGGTGCCAGGTGCGCAAGGAATGGCCCAACCTCCAGGTGTGCCGCCGCAGCCCCCCGCCGCCATGGGTCCTCCCGGAATGCCCCCTCGCCCTCCAGGTCCTCCTGGAATGCCACCATCTCCGGTCGGCCCGCCTGGTGCGCAAGCGACACCCCCGGGGTTGCCTCCCCGTCCCGCTCCTCCGACCGGAATGCCAGCCCCCCCGGCCCCGCCTCCCGGGCCGCCGGGCCAGCCTCCGCGTCCTCCCGGTCCTCCCCCGGTGGGGGCACCTCCGGTGATGTCGGCGGCTCCACCTGTCGGTCCTCCACCCGTTATGGCGGCTGCCCCTCCGACCGGCGCCCGGCCCGCTGTCCCCCCTCCACCGGTTATGGCTGCCGCTCCGCCCGTAGGCCCGCCCGGACGCGGCCCTGCGCCGTTACCATCCGCGCCCCAACCGGGCAACCTGCATGTACCGCCGCCGCTGCTCTTTGTGCGTCCGGCGGTTGTGACGCAGATTCGCCAACAGATCGCGGGTCCGCCCGACCCCAAGAAGCTGCCCTGGAATCCGCTGCCCAAGGTGGATGCTGAAGCGGCCGCCAGGGTCGTGGATGATATGGAGAAGAGGAAGATGGCCGCCACCAGCTCGGCTGACCTTTCGGGGCCGGTGCGCTCGGCCTTCTCGTCACAGTCCACCGTCACCGGGGGATTGGCGGGGTTGTTTGCTGGCCGTGAGGCTGCCTCCACCGGGGGGACATCCGCACCCACGCCCAAGTTCGGGGCTCCTGAATCCGCAAAACCTGCCGGTGGGGGAGCCCGTACCGGCAACCAGGCTCTGGCTGACGCGATCGCTCGGAAACTGCAGCAGAAAGGCCAGTAGCCTAGCGCCAGGAGGCGGGCAGCTCCAGCACGGCGTGGGGCTCGACGGGTACCCCGTGGGCCCGCAGCTCCCAGTGCAGGTGAGGTGCAAAGCCGCCTGTGCCGCCCACACGACCAATGACCTGACCACGCTTGACGCTCTGACCTTCCTCCACCTCGATGCTGGAGAGGTGGAAGTAGCTTGTGCCCAGTCCCAGGCCGTGGCCCAGCACAATGGTGTTGCCGTTCACGATGCCCTGGGCAGTGTGCAGCACGACCCCGTTGGCCGGGGCCAGCACCTCCTGGCCATCCCAGCCGGCCAGATCGAGGCCCTTGTGGTAGCTGCGCTTCCAACCGTTGTAGAGGCGCTTGGCGCCAAAGCCTGTCGTCTGGGGAGCCTGGCAGGGCAGGAGGAAGCTTCCCGACCAGAGGCGTTGAGGCTCGAAGGGCTTGAGCGCATCCAGGATGGCCTCGTCGTCGGCCTTGTTCTGGGGATTGGAGTAGGAGGTCAGGGTGGCCTCGCTGAGCCAGATCTCCTGGGAAGGAAAGGGCCTTCTTTTGATCGGCACCTTGCGCTCGAGCCGGGTCTGATCGGAGAGCTCGGCCACCATGGGATGCGAGCCCGGCGCCAGATCAACAGGAACGGGAGCCACCGTGCGCATCACTCCCTGCTCGTCGGCGGGGGAGAGCTCCAAGCGCTGGTTCGCCCACCGCAGGGTACCGGTCGTGCCGGACGGCACCCCCTGAACCGACACGAAGAGAGGGTCGCCCTGACGGGGATTTCCCATGACCGAGAGGCTCTGGGCCAGTCCAGGAGCGGCGAGCAAAACCAGCAGAAAAAGCAGGATCATCGCGCTCCCGCCTCCTGGGTGGCTCCCCGGCGCAGCTCGAAGTGGTCCTCCACCTGCTGCAGCAGGGGCGCTACCCCTGCTTCGAAGGCCAGAATGGCTTCCACGGCTCTTTCGTAAAGCTCGATCAGCAGGGCCTGACGGGCATCGCACAGCTGCTCGACGCGAAACGACTCGGCGTGGATCACCTCGGTGATGCTGGCGTCCGGCAGGAAGGCGAGGCTGGCCAGCAGGTTTTCAACCACGAGCCGATCGTCGCCGGCGGCGTGGCTGGGGTCGAAGGCGACCGGCAGGATGGTCTTCTCCTTGGCGTGGCGCAGCACATTAAGGTCGGGGGTGAAGCGATTGTAGCCGTTCTTGGCGAACATGGTTTTGACGCCCCGCTCGCAGAGCACGATGTCGAGGTTGCCCTGATTGGCAATGTACTCGGCGGCGTTGAACCACTCCTCGGCGTCGTTGCCGAAACCGCGCTTGAGCATGACCGGCGTGCCCGAGTTGCCGACCTTCTCCAACAGAGCAAAGTCCTGAGCGTTGCGGGTGCCGATCTGGAACATGTCCACGTGGTCGGCCAGCTCTTCCACCAGGGTATGATCCATTACCTCGGTGATGTAGGGGATACCCGTCTCCTGGCGCACCCGATCGAGAATTGCGATACCCTCCAGACCGAGCCCCCGAAAGTCGGTGGGACGAGTGCGCGGCTTGAAGGCCCCGGCTCGGAAGATCATTCGGTCCCGAATCTTGAGCCGATCAGCCATGGTGGCCAGCATCCGGGCCTGGGTCAGGGTCTGCTCCTCGGTCTGCACCGAGTCAGGGCCGGCCAGAAAGATGTGTTTCCCGCCCCCGATGCGGCGCACCAGGCCATCGGGGCCGCTCACCTCCACCACCCGACGCAGGCGGTGCACCGCCTGCCGCTTGCCGTCGCCCACCACCCGGGCGATATTCTTGTAGCTCGAGCTGATGCGCCAGACCCGCTCGACTCCGGGCAGGTTGGCCAGGTAGTCAGCCTGGCCGGCCAGCGAGCGCACGTCACCGATGACGTGCAGCGTGTCATAGACCTCGCTTCCTTCGATGACTTCCAGCGTATTGCCGTGCCGCGCGGCAACCTTGCGAATGGCCTCGACCGTGGTCGGGTGGCCCTTTTCCATCTCGATGATCATAGCCGGGGCGGTTTCTCTGATCTGGGGGCGAAGCCTGCTGCTCGGAGAATTTGCTGCAAAATGGCCGGCAAATCTCGCAGGGACGAGCGCTCGCTCATAGCACCGTTGAACGCCTCAGAACAGTGTGCGCGTTCTGATTCTGAACAGGTCAAAGTGCGGGACTGTAGAAAAGGCCCTGCCCATGAGCAAGCTAGCCGAATTGAAGAAGCGTCTGTCCACCGTTTGGGACCTGCGCAGCACCTCCAGCCTGTTGAGCTGGGACCAGCAGACCTACA
>CAYYHB010000172.1:0-10990 GCA_964471395.1 uncultured Burkholderiales bacterium
TCACCGACGACGAAGCCGAGAGGGTGGTGCAGGCCGCCGCAAGGCTCAGGCCAGCGCGTTGAAAGAGGTCTGAGCCGGCGGCTGCTGCACCGCTGCAAAACGCCGGTCGACCACGCCGTTGTCGGCCCACTGGTTGCCGTTGCGACCCGGCACGTTGGCCACCGGCTGGTTGACCGTGCCGGCCTGCTGGGCCGTCAGCGCGGGGCCGGTAGCCCCCTTCTCACGCCCGTTCTTGTCCATCAAGATCTCGCCGTCCTGGCGGCGCTGGCCCTGGGCATCGGGGCGATGCAGGCGGTCGGTGGCCAGTCCCACGTTGGCCCGCCCGTTGAGCAGGTTGGTGGACTGGGTGTTGAAAGCGTTGACCAGGTCCTGGCCCTGGCGCGGCGGCGGTCCCTCGCTCGACTTCTCGATCAGGGCGGCCACGCCGTCGGGGGTCATCTGGGGCATGTCCTTCATCAGCTGCATGCTCTGGCCGAACAGGGCGAAGCGGTTGTCGGCGTCGGCGCCCTCCTGGCCGGGGACCCGCTGCTTGATGGTGCCGGCCAGGTTGACCACGTCGTTGACGCTCGAGCCCGGGCGACTGATCAGGAAGTCGGCGCCCTGCGAGAAGGCGTTGGCTATCTTCATGCCCGACTGGTCGTCTTTCTTGCCGCCGAGCTGGGCCACGGCGTCCGACATCCGGCCCACGTCCTGCACGCCGATGTCCTGGCGGGTGGTCATCAGCCGGGCCCCGGTCTTGAACATGTCCAGTGTGGCGGCGGCGTTCATCCCGCCGCCCTCCTGGCCGCCGCCAGCCGAGTTCTGGTTGACGCCCTTGGACATCCGGCCCATCAGAGCGCCCAGGTCCTGGGGAGACACGTCGGTGCGGGTCTTCAACAGCTCGAGCGAGGTGTTGTAGGCCTCCTTCACCAGGGCGGGCTGCTTGAGCGTCTGGGCGAAGCTGCCGGCCATGCTGGAGAGGGCGGCTGGCTTGATGTCGGTTCGTTGCAGCATCAGCTCGCGCGAGCGCTCGTCGCGGATGGTGCCGTTGATGTTCATGTTGCCCTTCTGGTCTTTGGTGACCAGGTCCTCGAACTTGAGGTCGGGGCGCTCGGTGAGCATCGTCACCACGCTGTCCAGGCCCTGCGGATCCTTGCGCAGGGGCTGGAGCATGCCGGCCGTCAGGTTGGGCTGCTTGGCGCCCAGCGCCTTCATGCGGTCGGCGTCGCTGCCGAAGACCTGCTTGAGCTCCTCGTCGGTCATCTGGCCGATGGGCTTGTCCATCAGCGCCCCTTTGCTGGCGGGAGCATTGGTGGGAGCAGCCTGGCCGGTCGTCTGGTTGCCCACGATGCCGCGGTAGGCGTCGTGGCGCTCGTCAGCCGCCCGCCGGGCCTGCACTCCCGACCAGGGGTCGCCCTGGGAGGGCCCGTTGGCCTCCACGGTGGCCTGCTGCACCCTGAGTTGCTGCTCGGGGTTGATGGCGACGAAGTTCTGGGCCTGAGGTGCTCCCACTGCGTTGGTCATGGCATGATCCTTCCCTGAGGGCTTTGATCGTGTTTTCACGGCTCGGCTCGGGTTGGTTAAGGGGTTGATGTAACAGAGGGGTTGCCGGCATGTAAACAGTTTTTGCCGAGCCAGGAAGAGGTTCCCGACTTGAAGCGTCATATGAAGTGCTGGTGGACACGGTGTCTCCCCTCCAGAGCAGGGTCGGCAGGTAGCCCTGGCGACCGGTCTTCTGGCCCTGCTCGACGATGTTGCCGCGATCGCTAAGATCGCCGCGGCCTCGCTCGATGATGTCGCCGCTCACGCTGCCAAGGCCAGCGCCAAGGCCGCGGGCGTGGTAATCGACGATGCTGCCGTCACCCCGCGCTACGTGGTGGGGTTCGCAGCCGCCCGCGAGCTTCCGATCGTTAAGCGGATCGCGGTCGGTTCGCTGCGCAACAAGCTGCTGTTCTTACTCCCGGCCGCGCTGGCGCTGAGTGCCCTGGCGCCCAGGGCCATCACGCCACTGCTGGTATTGGGCGGGGCATTTCTCTGCTACGAGGGGGCTGAGAAAGTATGGGAGATGGTGCATCCTCACGCCGCTCACCAGCACGAAGAGAAGACCCGAGCGGCGCCGAGCACCCCTCAAACCCTCGAGGATGAGCGTGTGGCCGGTGCCATTCGGACCGACTTCATCCTGTCGGCCGAAATCATGGCCATCTCGCTGGCCACCGTCTCCAGCGCTTCGTTCGCCATGCAAGGAGTCGTGCTTGCGGCTGTGGCGGTCGGTATCACCGCCCTGGTGTACGGCGTTGTTGCGATGATCGTGAAGGCGGACGACGCCGGCGCAGCCATGGCGCGAACCAGCTCGGGGTTGGTGGCTTCTCTCGGGCGCCTGGTCGTCCTCGTCATCCCGCCGTTCCTGGTCGTGCTCAGTGGGATTGGCACGGCAGCCATGCTCTGGGTTGGCGGGGGCATCGTGATTCACGGATTGGAGGAGTTCGGCCTGACCTGGCTCGGACATTGGATGCACGAGGTGGCTGGCTCGGTCGGCGGCCTGCTCGGCTGGCTGGCCGGGGCCGGCATCTCGGGGGCGTTCGGGCTGCTGCTGGGCGCGCTGGTCATCCTGCTGGTCGAGCGCGTGCTCGGACCTTTGTTCCGGCTGCTTCGGCAGGGTCAGGGTAGACGCTCCGAGCCCGGCGCGTGATAAGCAAGGACAGTGGACGTACTCGGCGATACCCGTCTGGCTCCGCTCCTCCCGACGCTGAAGTCGGCTGCACCCGTGCGTACCGGGCCCGTGACGGCAGAACCCCAGGGACCGCAGGACACTTTCACCGCGGGCGCGGCTCCCGCCGCCGGCACGACGCAGCAGTATCCGTGGGAGAATGAGCAGCCGGCCGCCCCCACCCCCAGCCCCGAGCTGGCCCTGCGGCTGCCTGACCCCGAGGAGGCCCTGCCCAGCCTGGCCGAGGCCCGCAAGCGAGACAAGGAGTATGGGCTTACCCTGCGCGAGCTCAAGGCCCGCCGCAAGGAGCTCAAGGACGGACCGCTGGCCGAAGCGGCCGAGGTTCACCAGCAACTGGTGCAGACCCAGGCGGCCCGCGAGAACATCCAGGCCGTGGCCCGCCAGATGCGCTGGGAGAAAAACGGCGGGGGAGAGCTGTCGCCGTTGGAGCAGACCTACTTCCAGCACAGCGACGTGCCGGTCGGCGAGATGCAGGAGGTCGCCCGCATCACCCGCAGCCTCGAGCAACCCGATTCGCCCTACAAGCTGAAGGGCAATCAGGTGGAGGCCCTGACCCGCGAGGAGATCTGGCACAAGAAGATGGAGCTGCTCGACGGAGCCGTGCAGAACCCGGTGCGCAACGGCCAGCCGGTCGAGGTAGAGGCCCAGTACTACGAGATGGCCAGCCCCGAGATGCTGGAGAAGCTGGCTCGAGCTTCGCGCGGTGGAGCCAACGTGCGGGTGCTGCTCGACGCGGGCACTCTCTCCAAGCAAGGTGACGAGCTCGACGCCACCAGCCTCACGGCCAGGTTGAACGCAACGCGCCGCCTGGAGGTCGGGTCTCAGGGCAATGCGGCCGTGCAGCTCTTCGCCAACAAGGAGGTGCTGGGAGCCCGGGCCGAGATCATGCATCGCAAGCTCTTGCGGGTGGGCGACGAGACCGTCTTCGGGGGCATGAACTCCAACGCCAGCTCCAGCGAGAACGTGGACTTCGCTACCACCATCCGGGGCCCGGCCGCCGCCAAGCTGAGCCAGGGCTTCCAGCGCGATGTGGAGCTCTCGGCCGGGCGGGGCGTGGAGGAGATCTACGGCACGCAGCTCGAGGAGCTGCGCACCTCCGAGCTTCCGGTCAAGGTGCAGCGGCGAGGATTGCTCGACCTGCTCGAGGCCCAGACGGGGGTGCCTCCCCGGGGAGGCATGACCCAGGCCGAGAGGGTGGACCGGGCCATCGAGTCGGCTGGCTACCAGGGCGTCACCATCGGGCAACTGGCCGAAATTCCCGACGCTGACGGCGACGGCAAGGTGAGCCCGGCCGACGAGCGAGCCTTCCTGATCGAGGGCCGGGGCGGTGTGACCCTCACCGACCGGGGCCGGAACTTGCTCGCCGATGGGCTCGAGCAGGCCGTGGGGCGCATGAACGGCCCGGGCAACATGCAGAAGCTGCAGAGCTCGCGCCCGCCCTCCGAGGCCGCCACCGGGGCGGACACCGTGGCCGTGGGTGACACACCGGCCGAGCGCCAGGCGCTGATCCTCCACTCCATCGACTCGGCCGACAAGTTCGTGAAGGTGTCGGCCTTCGTGCTCAACGCCGACATGGCCCGCCTGCTGGCCGACAAGCGCGATCGAATGCAGGCCGAGGGCAAACCGTTCGAGGTGCAGGTCGTGCTCGACCCGGGGATGTACCAGTACGGGGGCACTCCCAACGAGAAGTCCTTCAAGATGCTGGAAGACCGGGGCGTGCCCGTGCGCTGGGCGGTGCTCGACCGCACCGACGGCGACCACGACCGCAAGGTGCACGCCAAGATGATCCTGACCGACAAGATGATGCTCACCGGCAGCACCAACTTCTCCCACAAGGGCCTGCGCGACAACTGGGAGATGTCCGACCTGACCTTCTTTGACGACGGCCCCGATTCGGCCGCCAAGCTCGAGGAGGTGAACGGCGACTTCGACCGCCTCTGGAATCGTGAGTCGCTGGCTCTGGACACGCGCGCCCTGGCCGAGCAGAAGTACGGCGACCGCCAGGGCGCCGAGGGCGAGTTGCTGCGCGACAGCTATCGCAACCGGGTCACCCGCAGCTTCCTGCGCGGCATTCAGGCCTACGAAGAGGATGTGGGTGCGCGGGTTCAAGAGCAGGTCAAGCAGAACCCGCAACTGCGCTACCAGATCGAGGAGCGGGTGCGCAACGGCTTCCCCCGCGGCTACGCCACCCTGGAGGCGCTGGGCGAGGAGCGCATGGCCGAGTTGCGCGAGTCGAGCCCGGCTTACCAGCGCCTGCTGCGCATCCAGACGGAGGGGGCGGGAGTGCGCTAGGAGCCCATGCGCATTCTGTTGCTCCTGCTCTGCCTGGCCCTGCCGGGCCTGGCGCAGGTTCCCGACCTGGAGAAAGCCCGCCAGGCCCTGGTGGTGGTCAGCCCTGCCTGGGATTCCGTGCAGGCCACTCTCACCCGCTGGGAACGCACCGAATCGGGTGCCTGGCGCCAGGTGGGCTCGCCTATGCCGGTCGTGGTCGGCGACAAGGGAATGGCCTGGGGACGGGGACTCCACCCTCTGGAAGCCAATCGTGCTCGCATCAAGCGCGAGGGCGACGGCTGCGCTCCCGCCGGCATCTTCGCCCTGAGGCGCATGTTCGGCTCGCGCCAGAAGTTCGGGCCGGGCACCCTGCCCTACCAGGAGATGCGCTCGGATACGGCCGGCGTGGATGACCCCGAGTCGCGCTACTACAACCAGATCGTCCAGCCCGGGCCGGGCATCGTGAAAGACTGGAAGAGCGCCGAGCGCATGCTCATCCCCGACTACAAGATCGGCATCGTGGTCGAGCACAACACCGATCCCCCCGTGAAGGGAGCCGGCTCGTGCATCTTCATGCACATCTGGATGGGGCCCAAAACGGGTACGGCCGGCTGCACCGCCACCACGCCGACCTACATGCGGGCTCTGGCCGAGTGGCTGCGCAAGGATGCTCAGCCGGTGCTGATCCAGCTGCCGCAGAGCGAGTACGAGCGTTATCAGGAAAGCTGGAAACTGCCCGACAGGGAAAGTTGAGGTCCAAAGCAAACAGCTTGCTCATGCAGCTTCCCGCCGATTTTCCCGAGGCCTACAAGGCCCCGTTCGTCGAAATTCTGAACCTGGGCATCACCCGGACTCCCGAGGAGTTGCGGCTGGGTGTCAAGGTGCACCTGTCGCGCATCGCCAAGACGGCGCGGACGACCGAGTTCGACGAGGACGTAGCCGTGGGTATCGGCCAGGGCCTGCTGGGCCTGTTGGAGCTGCCCCTCAAGGAAGAGCCCCAGCGCAGCTGGGTGCTGGCGGCGGTGTCCTACTACGTGAACATGGACGATGAGGAGCCCGACTTCACTCCGGGCGGTTTCCACGACGACGCGGCCGTCTTCAACGCGGTGGCCCGGGCCATGGGCAAACCTGAGCTCGTCGTAGCGGTTTGAATTAGCCCCACGTCTGGTCGTAGAGACCCTTCAGATCGGGGAACTCGCGCAATGACACGCTATCGAGCTTGCGCAGCAGCGGCCCCAGCTTGATCAGCTCGGGGGGGATCTGCCCCTGCTTGACCCTCGTGTAGAACGGCTCGAATTCTTGCGCGCTCACGCGGTCAGGCCGGAAGGGGCTGGCCAGCAGCTTTTCGGGCTGCAAAACCAGGTCGAGCAGCTTCTGATAACCGGCCGAGCTGGCCCCGGTGAAGTCATCGCCGGAAGATTCCAGGCGCTCGAGCCTGTCCCAGGCTTCCAGGGCCGCGGGCGATTCCAGCCAGCCCGAGCGCACCCCCACGTAGAAAGCGCGGAAGACCCGATCGCGCCAGGCCTCGGGTGAGTCGGCCTGGGTGGGCCGTTGGCGAGAGCGGTGGTAGGCTGACAGCAGGCCGGCGTACATGGCCTGCTGTTTCTTGGTCTCCAGCACCTGACGCACGGTGGTGAGAAACTCGTTGAGCCGAAACGGCTTGTAGAGGTAGTCTTCGGCCTCTACCCGGATGGCCCGGCCGGGGGCGTCCTCGGAGGCGTAACCGGTCATCACGATGCTGCGCAGGTGTGGTTGGTTCTTGCGCAGCTCGACCAGGCACTCGATGCCGTCCATCTCAGCCATGCGCACGTCGGCCACCACCAGGTCGAATTGCAGCTTTTCGGCCAGCTGCAGGGCCCGCCCGGGCGTGGGGGCGGCGTGCACGGAGTAGAGGTCGTCTTGCTCGAGAACGTCAGCGAGAACCTCCCGCATATCGGCATCGTCTTCGAGAACGCAAACAACCCAGGGCATAGCTCGCTCCGTTCGCCTCAGACCGCGCCGGTCCCTCGCTTGGGCAGACGAATTCCTCCCACCCTGACGGCGTCGGGCTCTTCCTTGATTCCCGCGCCGGGGTCGCGCTCGCGGGCCATGTGCCGAATGAGATCTTCTTCTCTGGCCTCCTGCTTCATGCGCTCGAGCAGGGGCTTGAGCTGGTCCCAGCTGGCCGCCTGCCCACGCAGCGCCGTCAGGTCCTCTCGCAGCCGGTCGCTCAAGATCGGGCGAGCGAGCAACTGCTCCACAACGAACTGCAGACCTTCTCCTCTGGCGATACGATGCAGCCGCTGCACGTGCTCGACCTGCTCGCTGGTGGATTCGAAGTTCTGCCAGAAAACGCGCACCAGGGGCAGCGATTGCGCGTCATGCACCGTGGTCGCGCTCAAGGCGCCGAGCAGGACGGTGGGCGCCTCTTCTTCGTCCGCGGAGCGACGGCGGATGGCCTGTTGCCAGACCCGGTTGCGCTGGTTGGGGTCCAGAACCGGCAGCAGCTGGCTGGCCAGTCTGCCGGTCGGGCAATCGAGCTCTGCCAGCTGGCGCTCCTGAGCCCCGTGATCGGCGGCCGAGGTGGCTCCCAGCGCGAACTGCCAGGGATCGGCTGGATGCGGCTGGCTTACCGCCAGTTTCATGGCTTGCAGGCTGGTCAGGCCCCAGCGCTCCAGGAGCTGGCCGGCCGGAGTGGCCTGCAGAGCGGGTCGGACGGCCTCGAACACAGCCTGGTCCTCCGCCGGGCTGGTGGAATAGTGATATCCCACGTAGCGCTTGACAAACTGATCCTCGGTGGCGCCCAGGGCCGTGGACCAGGCCACCTTCTTCTTCTCGGGCGTGGTCACGGCCGCGTGCACCGCCTGCGCAACCGGCAGGCCAGACAACTGCTTTTGCTGCACGGAAAAGGCCAACTCGGGGGTCACCTTGCGAGCCAGGTCGTCGGGGCCCTTGCTCCAGCAGTCGAGGCTCTTTTCAAGAGTCGGCCAGTCGAGGGGCAACTCCCACTCTTCCAGCGCCTCCACCACCCAGCGATCCTGCGGATGCTTGCGCATGGCCTCGAAGATCGGGTCGGCCATGGCGTTCTTCTCGGCCCCGCTGGTGTATTTCATGTGTGTGTGCAGCAGCCACACGAACTGGAGTGGGCTGGAATCGGCCGGCTGCCAGAGCGCGTCCCTCCAGATCGTCTCCTTCAGCTTCTCGCTTGCGGTGGCATCGCACAACTGGCCGCCCAATCGCCCCAGCCAGCCCACCTCCGAGTCTGTGGCGAACTCTTCCAGTTGCTGTCGTTTCACGGAGAAGGGCGCCAGCAACGGAGTGCAGGAGCTGGCCAGTTTGCGCAGGTCGCGCTCCCCCTTCTGAGCCATCTCCAGCAGTTGCTTGAGGGCATAGTCATCCTGGGCCAGCCCCCAGCGCTGCCCGGCCCGGGCTACCTCGGCCATGCCGGGCTGGCGGGCCAGGTCCTGCAAAACTTTTGCTCCCAGTGCGTCTCGCTTCTCCCCGTACGGAGCAGCTTTCAGCTTCTGCAGGGAGCGCTCAAAGAAGTCCCCCGCGCTGGCCACCGGGGCGGTGAAGGCGCGCTGGACAGGCGAGATCATCGTGCCTTCCGGAAATACCACAAGACCAGGAAGAACAGGCCGATCACCACGGCCGAGCCCAGTACCTGCTTGATCAAATAGTTCGCTTCCATCACGTGCTCCCGTTCAAATCGTCACTCTCACCGGGCCCACCCATTCAAAGCCAGACCCGGTATTCTCTAGCATGAAGATTTGGTACTCGCCGGAGAGGCGGTCCCCATTCGCATCGAGCTCGGTCCAGCCGGAGGCGCCGAAAAAGTTGTCGGCCGCGACCACCAGCCCTGGCCCGTTGGGCCCGGCCGGACGGGCCAGAGCCGTCAGGGCGGCCAGCCACACCGCGTCATAGCTCGTCAGTGAGCATATGTGGGGTGTCTCCACCCCCGAACGGGCTCGGATGCGGGCGGCGATGCGTTCGGTCTTGTTGTTCTGCGGGGCGGCGAAAACGGGATTCTCGAAACCGGTATCCACCGCCATCTGGGCCGCCACCGGGTTGGTGGCAATCTCGCGGCTGATAGCCGTGCCGTCCGAGCCGAACCAGGGCACCGCTCGCAGGGCGGGCCGGGCGGCCGCCTGCTCGAGCACCCTGGCTCCATCGGTGCCGAAAGCGATCAGCTCCACCGCCTGGCCTGCGGCCGCTTCGAGCGCGGCCAGTTGGGCCGAGAGATCGGCCGCCTCGGGCGGATAGCTCACCTCGCCGGCCAGGGCGATACCCCGGGCCGAAAGCTCGCGCTTGAGGCTGGCCGAGAGGTCCTGGCCATAGATGTCGTCGCGGAACAAGATGGCCACCGAGGTGACTCCGGCCGCTTGCATCCGCTCGGCCACCACCCGCATCTGGCTGGCGTCGGTGGGCACCAGGCGGAAGACGTCGTCGCCGGCCACAGCCAGCGATCCGGCCGTGGAGCAGTGGCTGATCAGCGTGATTCCTGCCGCCCGAGCCGGCTCGATCAGGGAGGCCAGCTCGTCGGAGGTTTCCGGCCCCACCACCAGGCGAACGCCCGCCTGGCGCAGCACTTCCAGTCCGGCTAAGGCCCGCTCGGGGTCCGACCCGGTGCCCACCACCTGCAGCGAAAAATCCGTGTCCGACCACGCGTTGACATCTTCCAGGGCCAGCTGGAGGGCGGCCTGGGTATCCGGGTCGCCCAGCGGGTCCTGGTTGATGAGCGCGCCCAGCTGCACAACCGCAGGGGGCGCGGCCTGCACCGCGCCCGGCTGAACCGCCAGGTCCGAGCAGCCCGCGCCCACCAGGAGCGCCAGGGCAAGGAGCAGGCGATTCATTCCTCCGCCGAGGGTCGGATGCGCGGCCTCATCTGCTCGAGTTTCTGGCGCTCGGGCAGCTTGGCCAGCTCGCCATAGTACTTCTCGTCGCCCAGCACGTCGCGCACGCCGTCGCAGATGGCGTAACCCTCGGCGTAACCCTCGGCTTTCAGCTCCTCGATGCGGCTGGCGATCTTGGGGTCGGCCGCCTGCCGCTCCATCCAGCGGGCGCTCTCTTCCTCCACCAGCTCGATCTGTTGGATGATCTTCTTGATGGCGCCGTTGCGGGCTTCCTCGACCTGGGCCGGCTTGTCTTCGGTCTTGACGCGATTCTTCCAGGCGCTGGCCAGGTCGATCGAGTTGAGCTCGAAGGTCTCGTTCTCCCACAGGTGCAGGAAGCCGCGCACCGACTCCTCGCGGTTGCGGATCGAGTCGGGATCCTTCTCGTCGAAGGTGACCAGGCCCGAGGTCTCCCAGTTGTCCTGCATGCCCTTCTTGGAGAAGTTGGTGCTGCCGAACATCTCGTGCTTGTCGGTGATGAGCTGCTTGGCGTGGATCTTGCGGTCGTGCCAGCCGCTGCGCTGCAACAGCGCCCAGCGCGGCACGATGCTCTTGTCTTCGAGGAACTTGACGCCCCACGAGTTGGGGGTGTCACCCCGAGGATAGACGCCCGGATCGGCGATGACCTTGACGTCCAGCGTTTTGCCCTCAGCTTCCAGCTCGGCTTTGCGGGCCGCGATGGCGGCGGCCACGCCGCGCGTCACCACGAAGCCCGGCAGGTAGACGAACTTCTCGGCCTGGCTGATGGCGTGCAGCATCATGGCCTCGCGCTCGGCGGGCAGATCGGCGATGGCCACCACCGTGTCGCCCTTAGGGTCGCCCTTGGGAGGCTTGATGTCGGCCGCGCGCTTCTTGTTGCCCGCGTTGTTGACCGCATCCATGGTCATCTCGAACAGCTTGCCGCACATCTCCTTGCCGTGGGCCGACAGGGGCAGCTTCTCGCCCTCGAGCAGGCCCTGCATCCGGGTCAGGAACTGTTCCTCGGGGATGTCGAAGAACTTGGTGAGATCGACGCCGGCTTTGTCGCAACGCTCGTTCAGCTCGGGCCAGCTCTTCACGGGCTCCATCTCGTTGCCGGCTGGCTGTACGCCCTGCAGGCAGTCGAGGATGGCCGTCAGGCCGCGGGTGCCCATGACCATGG
>CAYYHB010000173.1:0-10935 GCA_964471395.1 uncultured Burkholderiales bacterium
TCTAGGAGTATAAACTTTTGTTTTATGCTCCCCATCGGAGCACTATAAATTTTTTTATACTCCTAATGCCTGTTAGTGATTTTTACACACTTCTGTTTAAAGATATGCATTCTGTGAAGATAAAGACTTTCCTGAAATGAACTACCGAATACTACCAATTGCTACCAATTCGTTACATGTGAAAGGTTGCATTGAAACTGAATTTGAACTCTGCTCTCTTCGAGATGCTATCAGGTTGAAGAGCATGTTCTAAGATAAGTTACATTGAAACATAATCTCCGTGGGTGGATAGGTGCCGGATTCCAGCACCTTTTCTCTAATAAGGATGTCCACACAGTTCGGAGATTTGCACACAGGGCAAGTAGTTCTGATGTACATAATATTACTATCCATATATCACTCGAGTGCAATTATTGCATATTGTGAAGCGCCTGTGAATTGCAACTGTAATCCTTTTTTGCCTGTGGGTACGAGGAATGGGATTTCTCCTCTTCGTGTACTACCAGGTGCAATGTTGCTACCATCAAAACTTTTCTTGAGTGCCAACTCTGCAATGAAATCACTTGGATATGAATATCCATCGGTGTCATACACATTGAAATTGACAGATGATGCAAAATATTGCATCTCGTTACCAGTGTTTTCGATAGTTACGTCCACAATAATGTACTCTTCTCCGGATGGAGCAGTAGCGGTTTCATATTGATTGTTTTTCTCATCAATGTAGTTGGCTGTTCGCACACCATTAACGGTCATAAGAATCGCCTCGTTGCCAAACGATTCTCCAATTTTAAACACCGTTGTTTTAGTGTTGGTGGAAGTTGATTCAACGGCCGCGGGTTGTTGCGTTTCTGTAGTTGGTGTTTCAACCTGACTAGATGTCGATTGATCTGCATCCTCGGTAGAAGGTGACATGCTTTCTATACACCCTCCAAACACCACAGTAACCACAAATACGATGAATATAGGCAGTACAATTTTGAGAGATTTATACAATCATTTCACCATCCATAATATTACTATCCATGTTTAGGACGAATCGAAAAAATATAAACTTTATGATGTTGTTTACGACCATGAATTGTTGAAGAGCATGTTCTAAGATAAGTTGCATTGAAACCGCTCCCCAGAAGCCCCAGGATTGATTATTTTTTAAAAAAAGGTACTAACACCTTAACCACATTGAGAAAAGGCCACAGCGAGCATAATATTAAGTAGGTTTTTCAGATGCCAGCTCTCCAGACGTAACCTGACTACTCCCTTTTACTACAGTCTGCCAACTGCAGCGATATTGTGACTCCTCCAGAATGTTCTAATTTTTGGACACCATCAAGACCAAACAGTTTGGACCGTCTCTCACTGATCCTTATACATGTATTGATAGCTGACAGATCCCCGCACATTGCAAGTTTATATGCTTGGTCCCACAGCGAGTCCAATCTAATACTCTCAAGTTCTCTTAACTCTTCGGTTGCCTGTTCTGATTGCCTGGCAAGTTCAGCAAGCGAGTCGGAGATAAGCTTATAGGCGTATGGCTGTGAACACTGTAACCTATCTGCTATTTCTTGCTGTGTTCGCCCGGCTAATCGCATTTCTAGAGCTGTTGCCCGTTTTAATGCTGTGGATATTTTAACCCGGCTGGTTTTATGGACTGTCATATATAACTTCCCATGTTATAACTTTTCGAGCTTTTCACCTATACCAATATGAAGTGTTGGCCTTATTGCTTTTCTTTGCCGTGTTTGAATTCTCCTATAATTTGTTGTTTTTATAATCGTTATCTGCCTGCCTTTCGTAGTATATCATCCGATACGATAGACATCGGCTCAACTCGTTCGCCAATTTAACGTCATGCTCTGAAGATGGAAACGTCCCGCTTAGCATGGTTGTGTTCTCTGCAGTTGAAACCCCGCGTTCCTGTAGCAGCCGCGACAGGTTTCTTCTAAACTCATCCGGCTTGTCTGAATGCACCCCCCACAGCCCCATATCTTCACGGAGACTAACAGCTAACCCAAGGACGCGCCACAGATCGAAAGGATTGCTCCAATCAACTGCAAGTAAACACGTATGTGCAGTGTAATGCTCATCATCCGGGGCCGCCTCGTTTTGCAGATCATCAGCAAACGATGATAACATTTCATAGAAGGTCGGCTCTTTTTGTGAGCTTAGCCGGGTATGTTCAAGGGTGCATATTCTCTTATTAAGTGCGTGTATGGTCATTCTTACCCCACCGGCTTTTGTGCTGCCTGTCCTACTACTTGCTTCCAGGCAGGATGTTGATACATTTCTTCACGTTCAGCAATGAGCTTTGAAAGGGCCCTTTTTGCCTCCAGTGTGAGTTCTGCAGTTAAACCCACGTCCTCAAGGTCCTCACAGCGCAGACCACCCACGCCAACAGCAAGTTCCATGTATTTGATCTTCCAATCGAGTACTTCTGCATTTTTCTGTAAAAGTTCTTTTGCTAGTATCCTGTTCATGGTTTGTTCCCGATATTCCAGGAATGTGATGTACTGATCCGGTCGCATGGTCCCCAATTCGCTCTTGAAGAAATTCTCATACGCTTTTGTTGCCTCTGTCTCCGACAGTTCGCCGGATGCCACTTTTTGGGACAGGTTAGAAACGAAATTAGCAGCGTACTTGCCTTTGGCTGCAGGATTCATATCTGCTGTTACTTTCTTAAGTTGCTTAGTTAGTGCTGCTGTTGTCATTTTGTCGCCTCTAATGCTTCTAATCTGGTTTTTATGTCCTCCAGCTCATCATCCTTCAGGATAGCATTGTGTACTTGTACTGCCTGGATGTAGACCCGGTAGTATTGGAGTTTGACAGGATCATTATCATAAACCATGAACTTGGGTTTCGATAATCTCCCATGCAGGCTATCTACTAACCAGGCCGACCTTTTCAGTAATTCGTTACGGTCTATTTTTTTCGCGAATGTGGTTATTTCGTTGCTGTTCTCGTCCATTTAAGAAGCCTCCAGCCTCGAATTTAGTGAAGTGGTATCTGATGTCATTTCTGCCCCTGAACTTGTCTTATGTGAGTTCGCACAATTCTTTTTACAGTATTAACAGGAACATTCAACTCGCTTGCTATGTCCCTGTAGCACCTCACTGGAGCATATTGTATTACCTGTTCTCGCTCCCACTCTGTAACGTCCAAGATACTTCTTTCATGCCTCATCTCTTGCCCTCCCTTAGTTCCTGTTCACGCCTGCCACTTCTGATAATTTCTTTTATGATGTGCCTTGAAACACCGTACTGCCTGGCTATTTGTGAATAGCATTCCTTTGGTGCTCGCTCTCTAATCTCTGCAATGTCAGTTCTTGATAAGCTCCCATTCATGTATAGCCCTCTTGAGGTCCTAGATCTTGAAACAGGACATTCTCACGACAGCATGAACAGAGTAAAAAAATGGACCCATTCACGTTCTTTGTCCTGGCAGGAATGGCCCCGCAATGGCAACAATACTCAACCCCTGAAACCTCAATAACATGTTTTACAAGTGAAGTGAGAACTTCAGGTTCGATGTATGGCATTACCATAAAGTGGCAAATGCATTTTATGAAATTTGTTTCAGTGAGCTTGCCATGCTCATCTTCCCATGCCTGGCATAGGTCCGGGATCTCTTCCGGCCTGAGTTTGGATATATGGCCGCTCATGGGGTCACCTCTTTGCGGTTTAACCTGTGCTTTAAATATTGCTGGTATCCTTCCTTGTCAGCGTAGAAACGGGGGTTCTTTTTCTGCAGGCCTATACAGCGTATATCCGGCTTACAGATACCTAAATGAAGTATGCTCTTTCCCCGGGGGTATCCAGTGTTATCCGGGCTTCTTAAAGTCTCACAATTCGGGCAATGCAATAATCTATACTTCGTTTCAAATATGTTAGCTGTCGGCTTATTCCAGCGTTTAGCAAGTCCGTAAAAAATATCCTTAGCTTCCTGTTCTGGTATCCCTGCCTGTCCTAAGAACGTAGCTAAAAAGAATAAGGCCCGGGTCGCACCTTCACCACATGAAGGCAATGCTAACATATTCTTTATGCAGGGGGGCCAATTATCCCTTATGGGTATCGGGCTTATTTCCAGCTCTATATCCTTGATCTTAAAAGCGTGGTCTGTTACGCTCTCTTCAGCTTGCTTGAAGTAATGCTCTTCCAGGTGTTTTAATAGCCTGTTATCGGTGTCATAGGTCGTATACCAGCTCTTACCTTTGTCTATGACTTCCTGCTCTAGTGGGACCGTAGCGGCCTTAAAATCAATCAGAACGTTATCAGGGTCTAAGGGTATAACTGCATAAGGGTGTCTTTTGTGGATTGAATAGGGGGCCTTAAAAACACGTTTAGCATTATTCAAAAGATCCATTTTTGCATACTTGCTCTGTGTGGGGTATTCGGTTTTGAAGCTCTCGTATATATCGCTTAAGAAGGCATTTATAGCGTCTATAAGAACGTCTAACCAGTAATCCACGCTTTGCCCGTCCTTGCCTTCCTTGTAATCAGTAAAGAAACTTTGAAGGGTCCTATGGTGTACCATTACGTAGATACCGCCACCACTAAAAAGACAATGTACGCTATTTGGTGCAAACTCCCTTATTTTATCTACTGTGTACTGTCCTAACGCTTCTACTGCTTCCTTTACGTGGGGTGTTCTTATGTTCGTTCCATGTTCGTGTACATGGTCTATGGTATCAATATCCACACCTAATGTATAGGCCCCCGTATACCGTAGGCTAAGTCCGGGGCTTTCATTACTTGTTATTTCTTTATAGTTTATGTTGAATATTTCAGGACCGAAAAAGTTTAAGGACCAATATAGGGTCCTGAATTGCGTAACTAGGTAATCATATCCGGCCTTGGTTGTAATGTCCACGTGGTAACAGTCGTTTTTCCGCTTTGTTCTTTCAAACTTCCCGTTATGATACCAGCCCGTATCGTCACCTTTTCCGCACCTATGCAGCCCGTCAAAACTTGATAACCTTTGTATGATCTCTCTTATTTCGGGCCTGAAGTAGTGCTTCATAATGTCGCTTTTAACTAACTCACTCATGAGACCACCGCCGGAAGTTCATAATTTCGGCCTTTGTCCCTTACCAGGTATAACCAGTTTTTAGCCCGGGTAATCCCAACATACCACACTCTAGCCTCTGCTTCGGACTCAGGCCCGGGTATAAGTATAGATTTTCTTATTTTTGGTGTTATACCAGTATGTAAAAAAACGGTGTCTGCTTCTGCTCCCTTCGCACCATGGATAGTTAAAAGCCTTGTCTGTGTTAGGTCCTCATAGCTTAGGGGGGCTTTCCGGATCTTCAAGGCCTGCATGATCTTCGTGTTAAAGAGCTTTCCAGAATCCTTAACATAAGCTACCGGGTTAGGTGTCCTCATAATCTCATAAAGGCCCGGTGTTATTGGGGGTTTATTCGTGGTCCTGTAATGCTTAAGCTCTTCTTCTGTTGCCTGTACATGATCCGGGTAACAACTAAACAAGGTGTACATATCAAAACGTTGTAGGGCTTCGCCTGCTCTCATTTTAAAAATGACATTGAATAGCCTTATTTCATTGTCGGACCAACCGCCTAAACCGCTAAATATCTGTCCGGATTCTGCTAATTGCATTGCGATAGCAGGGGCCTGATAATTGCACCTTACTAAGTGCAGGACCGTACCAGGGTGTACCGGGTAAGGATCGTCAAAAAACATATCACAAATAGGACTATGTGTGGCTTCCCGGGTCACTATATCGGGGGTGTCCTGTCGCTCTGCTGCTAAGGTGTCCCTAGCCAGGTCCCATATATGAGTATATAGCCTATGGGACTCTTCCAGGATTGTATTAGTATCAACTTTCCAGTTATTGAACAGTTCAGGACTACCACCAAAAACACCATAAATAGACTGTGCAGGATCCCCCGCTATAATGGTGTGATCTGTTCCAGTATTCCACATTTTTATAACAGCGTCCTGCAGTGGTGTCAGGTCTTGGTATTCGTCCACCATAAGGACCGGGGTGTCTAAGGGTGTCTGATCTTCAAGGACCATAGTTAAAAGGTCGGTAAAATCCACTTTCCCGGCTTCCTGCTTGTACCCCTCATATTCCATTATGAACCTGTCAAGGTCCACATGGCTTATGTCGTCATATCCTGGGTACTGATAAGCATCCCCTGTCGGTGTAAAGGTGTTACGCAACCATGAGTAACAGTCCACAGGATCACCGCTTACTTGATCTTCTGACAGGTCCCTTTTTTTGATCTTGTAACCGTATGTAACACCAAACTTTGCATAATCCCCGTTTGACATTATAGCAGGACCACCTAAGAGCTTCCTGCAAAGGCTGTGTAACGTGCCTGCCTGTGTACCTTTGAAGTTCTGTATAAGCTCTCTTGCTGTCGTTCTTCGGAAGGTTGTTACGGCGATTTCTTCAGGCCTGTAACATGAACTTAGGTCCTGTAACCTTCTTAGTAGGGTCGTTGTTTTGCCTGTACCGGGGCAACCGTACACTTTTTCAGTGCTTCGGCTCATACTCTAACACCCCTCAAAACACTGTTACACATATATAGTGATTTTTTTAAATTTAACGATTCTATGTGTAACAGTGTAACACAGGCTATATACATAGCGTTTTTAATGTTACACATAGGGTTAAGTGAAGTGTAACAAGTGTAACACCGGTTACTCATTACTGTCACCTTCTAAAACGCTAAAACATTCTTCTTTGAAAAACCAGAACCGGTGTTGTTTACCGTTGACCCACAACGCTCTTGTTTTCGGCTCTTTGTATCCTAGCTGTTCGAGTGTCCCACTCAGTATTTGGGGTGATATTTTAATATTCAGGTTTTCTGTAAGCTGTTTTATTGTGTTACTGTGTACACACCTAAAACCTTCCTGGGATACATAGCCTTTTGATTTAAGGACGTGCTCTTTTTTTATTGCAGGTAACTCTCTGATAAGCTCAAAAAGATATTCGGCAAAATACACATTATCAGATTCATCCAAACTCTGCGCCCTGTCGGCTCTTTCAGATAGTTCAGATACAAACGTGTACCAATCAGAAGCGCTTAACGGGGGGGCCGGGGTGTCTGTGAGCTTAAGGAACTGCTTTCTAAACGCCTTAGGCGAATCCATTAATTCAGATTCGATTTTTATAGGGGTATCAAGGCCTTCAAAGTGTATCTCCCAAAACTTAGGATCATCTTTTATCCGTCCTTCATATATGGTTGCCTTTGTAACACAGTTCAGCAGGGCGCTTATCTGGTTGGCTCTGGTAACCTCACTGGCTAAACTCATTTGCCGCCCTCCTTCACAATGTCCCTGCAAACATCAAAAAGAAGTTTCAACGTTGGGTTAGTATGGGCAACCAGATCATAGGTGTCAGCGTTCACATTAGCAAATTCTTTTACTAAGGGGTGCTGTTGGAGGGTTTCAAATTCCTTATCTATATAGAAACCGTCTTTAATATATATGTTCGTGTCATTACTATATACTGTAGGCAATCCGTTACCAGGGGCATGCCCGGCCCCTTCACTACTTTTTGTTGTCATAATGCCTCATGTGCTTGTTTATGTTCACATGAGAGCCAAATCCAAGAACCAACGATAACCAAATTGTACTACAATTGTAGTACATTTAAGTATTATAACGTATTATAATCCTCTTTATAGCATGGTGATGGTGACTTTATGGCGTCTTTATGACATCATAAAGAAGACCGTGTTATAAGGGAGGACTTTTAGTTCCTGGAGCATCGGAGGTATTTGCGGTACCTCCTAGGCTCTCTAAGCTTCCCTCCGTTGCTCAATGTAGCTTGATACCATCCGATCAACAAGGCAGTGGATTTTCATGCCGCTTGCCCTAGCTTCTGCTCTCACGGTTTCCCTGGTTTCAGGCGATACCATCAGAGCTGTGTATTTTTGAGATTCGTTCATACGTGCCATCCTACTAAATTTTTAGCCTAATAGTATATACCGTATTCATTATTAATAAGTGTTTGTATAATCGCTATCGGGCGCAATTATACATATAGTTTTTGCGTACAAACAAAGCCGACTGCTTCCGATTGCATATAGGTTTCGATAAAAAACGATACGGGCGGCTTTTCATTCACCGCCTCCATGCTCTCTACATTCAGAACACATGCCCGCCTCAACAAATACAGAACACTTGCCACACATTACGCACTCGTTAGGCGCGGGTATCAAATTCACACCTTTTTGTGCTGCCTGTATTGCCTCAATAAGCGATTGGCGAAGGTGCAGTATCCTGTAGTGTTGCTGCAGGATCCAAACCAAAACGGTCCGGTCGTGTATTGTCACATTCCTGAGATCTGCAGCAATTGCTTTCGCAAGGTCCTCTTCGGTTACCACATCGTTTACCTCAATGCCAATAACCGAAGTGCTATAATCTTCACAGGTCTCAGTCATACAGGTAAGGTCGGCATATAATCGCCTAGAAGAATCTGCAGGGTCTGTAATCTGGATATACATCTTCACGCCTCCTCATCTGCTTCGAAAAAGTCATCATAGCCAATTTCATAACGGTCATCCTCTGCATAGAAAGGACACCTACACGGCCTATATACACAAAAAACGCATACATCAGAGGTCATACCTTCACCTTCTTCTGCATCCTTCTGCAGGTGTAGGCTATCCAGGCCATTGTTAGCAGCAGCACTACAGCCAGTTCAAGAAGCCCCAAAGCTAAAATAGTAAATATGGGGGACATCTTATGCCTCCATAGGCACGGGTTCACGGTGTCCTGCTGGTCCTGTCCATTGAACCGGCTTGAACTCCGCAAGGGTCTCAAGTGCGTGTCTGAGAATAGCATATTCGCCTTCTGTCCTTGTATGTGTGAAGAGCCACTTTCTCATATCTTCATTGCTGTACAATTCTGCAGCATTGGTCTGCAGGGTTCTAAATTCTGTCATGTTCTTGTCCTCCGTTTGTGAGGATCCACAGAAGCCAGAGACCAACAAAAGCAATATATGCCAAGAGAGATATATTCACAGGTGCGAGTCTGTGAGTCTTTGTAAGCTTCGGCTTTCAGGGATTCACCTACTAATCTTTTCTTGTTAATGCTCCTTGATTGGAGTGATAACTATTTTGCCGTCAATGTCTGTTACGTCTACATTATCGAACGATTCCAGACCCAGTTTATCCCGAAGAAATGAAGGGATACTCACTAAAAATTTACCTGTGTTAGTCTTGTATATCTTTCTTGTAACCATTAGTTATACATTGGTTATACATGTATTTATAACTTCTGGTTACTTATTGGTTATACATGAGTTCAGAGAGACCAAAGCAAACCGCTTTCCGACTTCCACAGCGTACCCTCGATATTCTTGATCAGATCGTTGAAGAGGGAAAAGCACGAACAAGGACCGATGCACTTATTTTAGCTGTCGATAGGGCGGCAGAATTCTTACAACAACAAGACGGCGATCTTAGAAAAAGAATAGAATCGCTTGAAGAACAAGTGGCAGTAATTAAGCTTGCCGAAGAGATTGGCCTAGTCGTGGCATTGTCAAAAGGCGAAATAACAAAAGAAGAATATGATGAGCTTAAAGAAAAAAAAAAGGTAAATCAGGACGTAAATAGGCCCTAGTTCTTCCCTGCCTTTCCTAACAGCTCCCTCGCTTTCTCCGACCTCATCACAAGCTGCAATATCTCAGGAAGCCTGTCCTCGTATTGTTTGATTTCGTCCAATGCCTGCCTATCCAGGACAAGAGAACACTGAGAACAGAACTTATCCGTAGGCCTTAGTACATTATTGCAGCGCGGGCATTTCTTCAAGGTCACATGCCTTTGATCTTCCTGCTTAAGACCATATTTCTCATATATCGCGTCATTCATTTCATGGTCTGTGAAATTAGCATAGATCTTGAACATCTGAGTACTGCCTTTTGACCATCCGGCTCTATGGTTTATGGTCTGCTCATTGAAGCCTTCCAGGATCCAGTTAGTAATAGCTTTATGCCTGAATAGATGAGTATGAATCCTTCTTTTAATGCCAGCTCTCTTGGCTATGTTCTTCACAGTAACCCGGATAGTTTTGTAACTTAAAGGTTCCTGATTCTTATCCAGCGTTACCCACAGAGGCGCTTCTGGATTATCTCGAAGTGGGTGTACTCCAATCCACCCTTGAAGGAATCCAGCCGACCAGGTCAATGGCAGGCCCTTTGGAGCACTTGTCTTTTTGCTTCGGCTGGTTGTGCTAATATATATCATAGCTCCATATTCATTCGATACAACGTTCTTAACCCTGCAGGATGCCAGAGCACCAACACGCATTCCCGAATCAACCAGGACCGCAATAAGTGCCCTATCTCGTGGATTTGTACAGGCTGCTAGCATCTGGTCTACCTCTTCCTGAGTAGGCAAGTCTGAAGGCTGCACTGGTGTTTCTACGGACTTTAGTTTGATCTGCCTTACCCACTTTGGAGCATCCCCCTCATAAAGAGAACCGTAGAGCTTCTTTGTTACCTTTTTGTAGTTCCTGACTTCACCTGCAGACAACTTAACAACATCTTCCAGGTGCATTACGAACATGTCGAAAGAAGTTTGCTCCAGTTGGTCAAGATCTCCACAGAAGCCAGTGTCCTGCAGGCGTTCTATCATTCTCTTAAGCAGGTTAACATAGTTTGTTATGGTGCTCTTTGCTAGGCCCTCCCTCTTGCAGGACATGACAAAAGCTTTGACCAATTTCTTATTATGGTCTGTTGTCTCAAGAGCTTCAAGAGCATTCATGGCTTTTAAAAAACCAGTATCATAAGCGTGTACGTCATCAACATTGCGAGTCATTGCGAGTCACTAAAATATATAAACGTAGTCTAGGAGTATAAACTTTTGTTTTATGCTCCCCATCGGAGCACTATAAATTTTTTATGCGTTATGCAAAAACAATTTTTTGCTGATTTTGAATTAAATTATTGGGTTAAAAGTCCGGATCA
>CAYYHB010000174.1:0-10920 GCA_964471395.1 uncultured Burkholderiales bacterium
ATCGTCGCCACGACCGAGATCGAGCAGGACCCTTTCGGCGCCTTGTCGTGGCTGAGGAACCAGGGATTGGAGATCAAGCGATTCGGCCCCTATGGAACTACGCAGGGATGTGTACTTCCTTCAATCTGAGCTCGACAGTCTGAACGCTAAGCTTGGCACCATCGAGGAACACTTCTGGAGCCAGGACCCGGCCCTCTTTGATGAAGTCCCCTTCTGACTGACCTTTGACCCGGCCGCTGCGGCTTGCCCGGCGGCCTTTCTTCTACCCCCGCGTGGCCATTTCTAGCAAGCGGTCAGAGGCCAGAAAGGTTGAGCAGCAATAGCCGCCCGCCCGGTCCGCCGGGCGGGCGAATAATCTTTACGAGTGAGGGCATCAAGTGTTTACGGCCACACCAGTCGACGGTTAACCCGTGCTCTCTAAGTTGCTGCTCCAAGCCTGCTGGCCAGTCATCGAGCGGGCTGCCCACGACGCGAACCTGGGCATGAGCCTGCGCGATCCGGCCGATCCAGTTCGCTGCACGCTCGGACTCGTGCGGCTTGCATTCCAGAGCGTGGATGAGCTCGTGACCCGCGCCAGTGACGATCGCTCGAATGGCATATGCGCTCGCGTCGACCGCCACGACGCACAGCCCGCTCACAGGTCCTCGTCCAGGTCGTGCTGGACCTGCACGAAGATCGCTTCATCGATAATCATCGTGTCGCGAGCTTTCGCGGCGATCAGGGCGTAGGTGCAGGCCTGGTTGATGCGCCGCAGGATTCCGCTGGTGTATTCCTGCACCTTTGCCACGAAGCCATCCGAGAAGAGGCCCTCACCGCGATAGCCGGCAGCCTTAAGGTGGTGCTGGATGTACTCGGCTGTTTGGCGCAGATCCAGGGGCTTGAGCTGGTAGCACGCGACACGAGGCCGCGATGTCTCGATGGGTCTTCTCCTCCTCGAACTTGAGTCTTAACACCTCTCGGGCCTTCTTCATTGACATTTCAGGAGCTGGCATCCGTCCTCCTCAACATAAAGTTGAGGATTATTCACCACAGGTTGACTGTGATCGGCTACGCGTGGAATACGCACACACTCGTAAAACGCGCTGCGACTACCCTCGTACGCCGGATCTGCTCCTGCGCCAACTCCAGCATCCGCTTCACCGGGACATTGCGCTCCAGCCAGTCCCGGATCGGCTCGCGGAATTCGTCGACCTGGCTCGTCTTCTCGCGTGTCTGCTGGGTCCGGATCGTGGGCTCTTCCAGGATTGTCTTGTCCGCGTCAGCTACTTTTACCCGGTGCGGGCAAGGTCGTTGTGCGGTTAGGAGCCTGAGCCCCGGGTTTCCGGAACTTTTCAGCCGTCCAGGTCAGAATACGCCAAAAGGGACCTGGAGGCACAACCATTCTTACCGCACTGTCCTACCGCCTTCCGGTAGCGGCCGCCTCGCGACCGCCTGCCGAGCGGGTGGCCGAGTTGATGGACGGAAAGGGCGAGACGCGCGCGTTGCAGCGCCATCTCGAAATCCTCTGTCGCGTCACGGGCAGCGCCTCGGCGGCTCGGGCGGAGATGGAGTTCCTGCTCCAGGTCGCTCCCGACGACCCCGAGGCTCACAAGCGCTACGTCGAGCTCGTCAAAGCCGGCGACGGCGTGGAGCTCGACAGCCAGCGCCGGGCTTTTCAGGCGCTCGAGCAGAAGAACGAGCCCCAGCTCCACGAGCAGTATCGGCGCTTTCTCAAGACGTGTGGGCAGCCTTCGGTGGCCTACAGCGAGTTCGTCTGGATGGACCAGAGCCTGCCGGCCGGCTCCAGCCGCTCCCGCGGGCTCGAGCGCTACCGCCGGCTCGTCGAGCACTCCGATGGGGTGGGCTGGGAGCAGCGTCGCGCCGCCTTCCAGAACGGGCTGCTCAGCGCCGCCACCCCCAGCGCTCCGCCTCCGCCGCCGGCCCTGAAGTCGGCCCAGGACGAGATCGCCCGGCTCACCGGCGACCCCGCCCTGGCGGCCCGCGAGCTGAGCGCGGTGATCGCCGCCCTGCCCCCTTCCGCCGAGCAGGACAAGCAGCTCAAGCGCTACGTCAGGCTGCTCGAGAAGGCCGACGGGGTCGAGCTTCAGAGCGTGCGGGAAGCTTTCGTCAAGCTCGAGCGGAAAAACGACCCGAAGCTGCGCGAGTCTTTCAATAGCCTGCTCAAAGCCTGCGGCGGCAATGCTACCCGAGCCCTGAGCGAGTGGCGCTGGATCGACTCGCAGCAGGCCGACATGGGGCGCTACGCCAAACTGCTCGCCCAGAGCGAGGGGGCCTCCCCCGACCAGGTTCGCAATGCCTATCTGCACCAGACCGACGAGAAGGCCCAGCCTCCCCGCCTCAAGCGAGCCCACCAGGAGATCGCCCGGCTGACCGGGGACGAGAGCCTGGCCAGCCGCGAGCTGGACGCCCTGGTGGCCGCCCTGCCTCCCAGCGCCGAGCCCGACAAGCAGCTCGACCGCTACCTCGACCTGGCCGAGAAGGCTGATGGAATGCAGCTTCCCAGCGTGCGCGAGGCCTTCGTCAAGCTCGAGCAGTCAGGTGACAAGAAGCAGCGCCAGGGTTTCGAGAAGCTGCTGGAAGCTTGCGACGCCGACGCCTCGCGCGCCATGAGCGAGTGGAAGTGGCTCGAGACGGTCCAGGGAGACATGACCCGCTACGCCCAGTTGCTCTCCCAGAGCGGCGATGCCAGCACGGCCCAGGTTCACCAGGCCTACGTCAACCTGCAGGGCCACCAGCTCGGCAAGGGTCAGGTGCAGGACGCGCTGGCCGATGGCTCCATCCTGGGTCTGCGCAAGCTGGGCCTGAACCGCTCGCTGTCCAGGCTCGAGGACCTGCTCGGCGACCGGGGCGCGGCCGCCCAGGAGCTGCAGTTCGCTCTCTCTCAGGTCAAGCCGGGCCAGGAACAGGGCGCCGTGATCGGCCGCTACGTGGAGTTGCTCGAGAAGGCCGACGGGGTGGGCGTGGCCAGCGTGCGCGAGGCCTTCCCCCTGACCGAGGACCCCAAAGTCTATAAGTCGTTCCTGGCACTGCTCAAGACCGGTCGTCAGGAGATCGGTCCCGCCCTGACCGAGCTGAAGTGGCTGGGGCAGAATGCCGACGATATTGATCGCTACCGCAGCCTGCTGGAGGTGGCCGGCGAGCGCTCCAGCGCCTTGACGGCTGCCTATCCCATCCTCAAGAAACTGCCGGCCGGCGCCATCGAGCAGCTCCGTCCCTTGCTGGCCCAGGGCCTGCGGGCCGACGAGGCGGCTCGCGACCTGGAGACGCTCTACACCCATCTTCCGGCCGGTGAAGACCCGGCTCCCTCCCTGCGGACCCTCGAGCGGCTGCGGGCCGAGGCCGGTCCCGATCAGCACCAGGGCGTGCGGGCGGCCCTGACCCGTCTGCTCAAGGCCCCGGCCGCCGAGCGCCAGACCCAGGAGAAGAACTACCAGCTTCTGCTCGAGATCGAGGGCGATCCCTCCCTGGCCTTGCAGGACCTGGAGTGGCTGGTGGCCGACTCGCGCGGTGACCTGACCACGCGAACCCGGGCCTACACCAATTTGCTGGCCGAGAGCCAGACCTCCCAGCGTGAGCCGATCCGCAAGGCCCTGAAGGAGCTGGCGGCCACTCCCGGCCCGCCTCCGCGCACCGGGCTGTGGGCCCGTCTCTGGGGCAGCACCTCGCGCGAGGAGGCCTTCGAGAAGCTCTATCGCATGCAGGACGGCAATGCCGCCCAGGCCATGAAGGACCTCAAGACCATCGAGTTTCACCTCGACCCCAACGAAGACCTCAAGAGCGCCCTCAAAGAGTTCGAGAAGCTGCTCGAGCAGACGGGCGAGCCCACCCGCACGCGCCTGGCCTTCGAGGCCATCCGGGGGCGCCCCCCGGAGGAGCGCAAGGAGTTCAAGAGCGAGCTGTTCGCCCTCACCTCCGAGTTCGGGGATCTCGAGCTTGCTCGCCGCTCGCTGCAGGTGGTGCGCGGCTCCAAGAAGCCCGAAGAGCGGCAGAAGCGCATGGAGACGCTGATGGGCTGGGTCCAGAGCGAGAAGTCCTCCACCAGCGCCGTCGCCATGCTGGAGGCCTCGGCCAACCTGATGATCAACAGCCAGGGCATCGAGGCCGCCTCGGCCCAGGTGACGGCCATGCGCAAGAAGGGCGTGGCGCCCGAGCTTTTGAACTCGCTGACCTACGCCGCCGCCCGCTGCTCGCGCATGCCGGGCAGCCCGTACTCGACTCCGGACGAGACGCTCTCACACTATGTGGAGTTGTTCAGCCACGCCCGCAGCGCCAGCGAAGTCAGCGCCATCGAGAAGATCCTGGACGGCCCGGGAGCCGGCACGGCCCACGACCGCTCCCAGGTGGTGGCCGGCATCCTCAAGGGCCTGTCCCGGGTGGAGGGCTGTCGCGAAGAGCTGGCCTACCTGGGTCAGGCTCTCCAGCCGGACGAGTTCCTCTCGGCCGGCAAGGCCTATGCCCACCTCTTCGCCACCATGGGCGCCCACGGCATGGGCGCAAGCGGAGCCCGCAGCGAGCTGGAATGGGCCCGCGAGCTCAAGCGCACCAAGGTTCCCGGGGTCGATCTGTCCACCATCCTCACCCGGCTCACTTCCAAGATCCTGATCGGGAGCCCCATCGACAAGGCCCGCGCCCAGGTGGAGGACGAGCTGAGCGGCGGCCAGATCATCGGCGAGAAGGACGAGTGGGTCATCATCGGCGGCACCCGGGTGCGCCGCGCCCGCGGAGAGGGGGCTCAGAATGGAGCTGCGTGACAGCCGGTTGCCTTATCAGCAGCGAGCCCTCGAGCGCCGCCTGGGGGTGGCTCCTCGAGTGGTCCTCTCCACCGCCGATACCTACGTCAGCGCCGCCACGCTCTCGACCTCAGGGGTGCTGCCCCTGCCGGGCGAGCTGTGGCGTCCCACTGCCGAAGTGGCCCACGGGCCGCTCCGGCTCGCCTCGGGGGCGCTGGCCCTGGCGCACGGCATCTCGGGGGTCCAGACTTTGATGAACGCGCCTTACCGGGAAGATTCGCGCTCTCGCAACCTGCGTCGGCTTCAGGGAATCGCCGACCTGGTGGCGGCCGCGGGTCTGGCCGGGCAGGCGTTCGGATTGGGTCCGTGGACGGCCGCTCTGGCCGTGGCCGGAAGTTTGACTGCAACCACAACCAGCTGTCTAAGGAGGACAGGGTCATGATCACCACGTTAAGCAACATCCCTTACAGCCAGCGAAGGCGCGAGGCGGCCGCGCGGGCAGTGCCCCGGCTGGCCATCAACGCCGTGGACGGCTACGTGGCCGCGGCTACTCTGCAGGGCTTCGGAGGCCAGGCGGCGGCCGGCACCTTCAGCGTTCTCTCGGGGGGGCTGGCGGCGTTCCACGTGGGCTCGGGCATCCGCTTCATGATGAAAGCCAGCGACTCGCGCGACGAGGTCGACAAGAAGCGCTTGCAGACCATGGCCATCGGCGAGGTGCTGACCGGTGTCGGCTTCGCCGGAATGACGTTCGGACTCGGCCTGTGGGCGATCCCCGTGGTCGCCCTGGGAGAGATCACCACCAACTTTGCCCGGTTCACCTAAGGAGGGAAGTCATGCAGATATCCTCAGCACAGTTTCCAACCTCTGTCTACCACGCGCCCACCAGCTCGGCCAGCACCTATGCCGAGCAAAAGCGCGGCAACCGCTACCAGTCAGCCGGCAAGCTGGCCCTGGGGGCGGCTGACCTCTACATCGCCGGCGCCACCGCCTTCGCCAACACCGGCACCCTGGGCGATATCATGCCCTGGATGAGCGGTGCCGCGGCGGTCTATCACGGGATCAAGGGCATCACCCAGGTGTATGCCGAGTACGGCGAGCGCACTCCTCAGGAATACGCCACCGGCACCGGCAACTTCATCATGGCTGCTGGCTTCGGGGCGCTGGCCTTCGGGCTCGGTCCCTGGGCTCTGCCCATCATCGCCATCGGCCAGGCGGCCGTGCTGGCGGGGGACCACTACGGAGGCAAGCGCTGAGCCTGGGGGCGGGTGGACCCGTGAAAGACCGGACACTGCATCAGAAGGATCTTGAGTCTTCGCTAAGCCGGGGCGGGAGCTAATACCTGAATCTCACATCGGACGAATTCCGAGAATTCGTTGCAGAGCGCCCTCGATCTCCAGGAGGTCAGCGTCACTGAGGCTCCCCAACCGGTTCCTCAAGCGACTCTTGTCGACCGCACGAATCTGCTCGACCCGAGCTTTCGAGTCGAGCCCGGCCGACGGGACTGAAACCAGAAGAGGCGGTACGGCAGGCGTTTTGGTGGTGGTGAGGGGGATCACGACGACGGTCTTGCGTTGGGCGTTGATTTCATTTGCCGATAGCACAACGCATGGGCGGGTCTTGGCCTGCTCGGATCCTCGCACCGGATCGAGCTCGACCCAGAGCAGGTCTCCTCGTGCGATACTCCTCTCGGTCACTGTCCGGACTGCGCCTCACGGAGCTGGCGCTCAAACTCATCGTGGTCAAAATCGTCGACTTCGTTGACAAGCGAAGCCCCTGACCACAATTGTTGCTCCTTTGCCAGGTGCTTGTCCTGGGCTTCGAGCTCGGTCAGACGCCTGGCTGCCTCTGACAGGGCTTGACTCGCGCGGTCGAGCTCCTTTCGCAGCAGGTCGACCAGGAATCGGCTGCGTTTGCGCGAGGGGACAATCGACGCAAGACGCTCGGCCAGGTCGTCCGGCAGGCGCACGAGAACCTGTTTGGAGCCTCTGTTGGGAGGGGCCTTCATTCTGCTAGCAGGATATCATGTTAACTATCCGGGGGGAAGCCTCAAGCTTCAAGGGGCTTTCGTGGGCGAGGGTTCGTCGGCCCGGAAGTTGAATATTTCCGCCATGCTCTCTCCCCTGCGCGCGCTGATTCAAGCGGGGATCGCCGTTGCGGCCCCCCGTCCCGCGGCCGCGCAGCTTCCCAAGGACGAGGTGGTGCTCGGGCGCACCCCGGCGACGGAGTCCTGGGACTTTCCCGTCACGGGCCAGCAGGGCGAGTTGAATCCGGGCAGCTCGGTCATGGGCGAAACCCCGCAGGCGGTCCAGCTGGGGGCGGTCCGTCTGCGCAAGAGGGTCAGCTGAATTCGAAGTAGAGTGCTGAAGGCTTTGCCTATCCTTCGGAGGCGCCTCCATACAGATCTGTCGGCGCCAGTTACCGCAAAACCTTCAGCCTTCCACCATAGCTCAGAATGCCGGTAGTCGTCGAAACTACTTGATGAGACGACACCTACCCGGTATCAGGCTGCGCAAGGTATCGTTCGGGCTCCTGCTCGAACTTACGCCGGCACTGGGCCGAGCAGAAGTAGTGCGTCTGGCCGCGATAGCCGAACCGATCGGAAACCCGGGCAGCGGTCAGGCTCATGCCGCAGACAGGGTCGAAGAACTCCAACCCGTCCGCAAGACTCGGTACGCTCGGACTGCTCGCTACGTCCCACTGAAGCCTCGGCGCCACAGTGGCCCAGACCAGATCGGGCAGGACCTGCTGGCACAGAACCTGGATGCGCCGGCTCAGGTCGAGCGCGCCCTGCAGCGAACGTTCCGAGCTCCCCTGACAGGCCTGGACATGCTCGACGACCAGCTTCTGGATGGCCTGGTCGAGCTCATCCGGACGCCAGAGCCAGGCTTCCAGCGCAGCCACAAAGAGCTGTGCCCGCAAGGCTGCCCCGACGGCTTGCAGGACCGTCTGCCGCCATAGCCAGCTCCCGCGCTCGGGATAGACGTGGCACCACACGTCCACCTCACCCCGGAGCAATCGGGCGCAGTCGCTCGGGTCCTGCCGCTGGAAGACCTGTCGCAGCTCGCGCTGGTGCTGCTCGAGAACCGGCTCGAGCTCGCGTGAACTCCGCGAGCTGGCCAAACTCTCGGGCACGGGCCAGCTCTCCCCACAGCGGATGCGCAGGCCTTCCAGACGTTGCCAGGCCGGGCCTGCGCATTCCCCATAGAGACGCTGTCCTACGGCGGCGTCGATCTGTTCCTCGAGCGTCGCTGTCCCGGAGGACCCGGGTTGCAGATGGGCCAGAAGCATCGGTCCGAGTCGGTCGAGTTGCTCCGCGCCCAGACCCGTCTGAAGGCGGCGATGAAACTCCAGAACATCCTCGCGGAAGAGGCGAACGGCCTCGTTGCGCTGAGCGCGCTGGCACTCAGCCTCCTCTGCCGTCACCCAGCCGCTCGCGGTTTCCACCTTCTGCGTCGCCCGGTGGACGAAGCTCTGAATCTCCTCGTAGGACTGCGTTAACCGGGCCATGGCGTCCGGAGCCGACGACCTGGCCGCCGGCTCCGAAGGGCTGGAACCCTGCAAGAGACGACGGAAGAAACCTCCAAACATCGTCAGGGCTTCTTCTTCATCATTTCGGCATTGCACCCGTTGGCCGAGCAGGCCATGGGCGACCCGCTCGGAGATGAGGGGGACTTTGCGCTATCGCCGGGTGCAGAGTTGGCGGGCGCCGGGGTTGGACTGCCCGACTCCCCCGAGCACCCGCCGGCGAGCAGGCCGGCCACCGCGGCCGCCATCAGTTTGTGGAAATCCCGTCGTTTCATGGTCTCTCCTCCTTATTTATGACCCGTCTGACCCAGCGGGACAGATCGTCGATGTAGGTGTGCATGATGGGAATATCAAAAAGCGAGAGGATCGTGCCCACCAGAAGGCCGCCCACCACGGTCGTTGCCAGGGGCTGGTAGGCATCCAAACCCGTGCGCGGCGCAAGGGCCACCGGCAGCATCACGATCAGTGAAATCCCGGCCGTCATCAGGATCGGCCGCAAACGTTCGGGGCAGGCCCGCACGATCGCTTCGTCGCGTTCCATCCCCTGTGCGCGATAGCGCAGGATCTGGTCGATCAGCAGCACGGCGGTGGTGATGTCCATTCCGGTCAGCACGATGATGCCCAGGATGGACACTGTGGAGAACGCCTGTCCGGCCAGCCACAGGGCCGTGAAGACGCCGGCCAGCTCGAGCGGCAGCGAGGCGATCATCTGGAACGGCTGCAGAAACCCTCGGAACTGCACGACCAGCACGAGATACATCAAGACCAGGGCAAACACCAGACCCTGAATGAGGCGGCGGAAGCTCTCCATCATCTGGGTCATGTCGCCTCGCATCTCCATCCCGTAGCCGGGCGGAAAGTTCAGCTCTCGGTAGGCGTTGGCCACCAGATTCATCACGACGTCCATCGAGGGCAGGTTGCCGATTCGGTAGTAACCCGTGACCCCGATGACTCGACGCAGGCCATCATGCTCGATCACGCTGGGGCCGACTGTTTGCTCGACGGTGACGACGGACTTCAAGGGCACGGTCCTGCCGTCCGAGGCGGTCAGGTAGACTCCCTCGAGGTCCTCGGCGCTGGCGCGGCGGTCCTGCCCATAGCGCAGCAGGATGGTGTTCTGGCGAATGTTGGGCAATCGATAGAACTGCTCGGTGAGTCCACCTCGCAGGGAGTAATAGGCTTGCTCGGCGATCTCCGCGGGTGAGAGACCGAGCTCGCGCGCTCGTTGCCGATCGACGTGCAGACGCATTTCCGGCAGGCTGAGACTCCAGGTGGTGCCGGGCTGGAACAACTCGGGCATCCCGTGCGCGATCCGCAGCGTCTCGGATCCCAGGCGGTCAAGCTCTCGAAGGTCGGGTCCGTAGATGTAGACGTGGATAGGCGCAGCGGCCGTAGCCATCACATCTGAGCCCATCTCCTTGATTTGAAGTCGACGAATCCCCGGTATCGTGGCCAGAGCCTCGCTTTGAATGGCGTCCATCACCTGCCAGATCGTTCGACTTCTCGAGTCTTTGTCCGAGAACGTCAGCATCATGCTCGCCCCGTTGACCTGGGGCATGGAATAGCCCGTAAAGAAAGGTGTCCAGCTCTCGAACATCGATTCCTGGCCGATCTCGATGCTGGCCTTCTCGAGCTCGGGATGCTTCAACATGATTTGCTCGAGCTGGTGGACGGCTTTCTCCGTAGCCGCAAACGAAGTACCCGGTTGCATCTCGAGAAAGCCGTTGGCCTGGCCGACATCCGCCAGCGGCATCATCTCGCTGCCGATGAAGTAGTAGAATGTGATGCCGACGATCAGCGTGGCCAGCACCCGGCAGAAGTTGACGAATCGATGCCGCAGCGTCCAGCGGATGGCCGAGGCATAGCCGCGCTCGAGTCGGTCGAGGCCTCGCTGGAAGGGATCGAGCACACGGTAGAGCCAGCGTCCCAGGGGATGCCGACGCTCTTTCTCCCGCACCTCATCGGGCCGCAGCAGGTTTGCGCACAGCAGCGCCGTCAGCGTGAAGGAAACCAGCATCGAGGCCAGGAGGCCGAAGATCAGGGGCCAGACCAGCTCGACGAACATCAAGCCCACGATGCCCCCGGAGAAGAGCAGCGGCGAGAGTGCCAGCACCATCATGAGGGTCGAGGCGATCACCACCAGGCGCACCTCCGCAATTCCCTCCAGGGTCGCGGTCCTGGGGTCCTGGCCCAGGCGCAGGTGCCGCTCCACCGAATGGATGTCGATGATGCTGTCGTCGACCAGGCGTCCTATCGACAAAAGCAGCCCGATCAGGGTCCCGCTGTTGAAGGTCATGCCCAGGGGCAACATCATCAAAACGGCCAGCGCCAGGGAGGTGGGCACCGTCACCATGGCGATCAGCGTTCCGCGCCACTCGCCCAGGAAGAAGAGAACGGCCAGGGCGGTCAGCACAACCGCCAACCCCAGCTCATGCCAGACGTTCGCGAACAGGATGTTGACGAAGCTGGCGTTGTCGTAGGCGACCTCGAACTTGAGCCCGGGGTTCTGGCGCTCGAGCTCGCGGACCACCCGCATCACCTGGGGCACGACCTGGGCCGAGCTCGCGCCCGGGTTCTGGATGACCGAGACCTCGATGGACGGGATGATCTCGCCCTGCGTACCAGGGAGGTGCTGGAGGTAGTGATAGGCGCTGCGTCTCTCCCA
>CAYYHB010000175.1:0-10786 GCA_964471395.1 uncultured Burkholderiales bacterium
CGGTAGGCGAAGCC
Source organism: uncultured Burkholderiales bacterium (assembly GCA_964471395.1). Taxonomy (GTDB): domain Bacteria; phylum Vulcanimicrobiota; class Xenobia; order Xenobiales; family QWHO01; genus QWHO01. Next base: position 15 of record CAYYHB010000175.1, read on the forward strand.
AAAGCAGGCCACACTGGCCGCCAGCGGAAGGCCGATGGAGCCGACGGCCAGCGAGCCGAAGGTCAGCACCGTGGTGCCGGCCGCCGTCCATTGGTGAGCGAGCTGTCTGAAAAAGCTCTGATGAGCTTTCTTTCAGCGTCGGGGCCTAAGCTGAGGTCATGCAGTTGCAACAGGCCTCCTCCAGCTATCGGTCCTTCCCCACCCCGCCCCCGGCCGGGCCCGAGAAACCCATGCAAGACATTCACGTGGTCTCTTTGATCGACGCCTCCGAAGAGGTGATTGAGCCCCTGGCGGTGGCCTGCGTTGAGAACCTGGAAAGCGCCCGCAGCAACTCGCCTTCCCAGTTGACTGGAGCTATTTTCCTTCAGCGCAGCGGCACCAGCCCGGAGGCAAAGAAGCTGAAGGCCACCCTGGCTGCGACCGTGCCCCGCGCGGTGGGCTTCGGGTTGGGGGTGGCCGCCGGCAGCTACCTGCTGGGCGGTCTGGTTGGGGCCGGGATCGGCGGGGCGGTCGGGCTGGCGGTGGGCTCCACGGTCGCCAACCGTATGTTCGGCCGCACCCAGCTGCTGGCCCATATCCCCGACAACGGCGCCGAGCCATTCTGGAAGGGGAGTCGCACCTATGAGCTGGGAGCCAATCGCAGCGACGCCATCGACTCCAAGGTCATCGCCGAGGACCCGGGGGCCCGACAGCTCGATCCGAAGGCGATGGGCGCCTTCCTGGGGCAAGAGATGGCCGGCAACCCGGACAAGATGGCTGTGGCCCACGTGTTCGGTCACGGTCTGGCCTATCGCGAGGCGGCCGGCCTGAAGTTCAGCGGCTATCGCGAGATGCTGTCCCAGGCCACCACGCTGGCCGGTCGCCCGGTTGATCTTCTGCTGGTGGAATCCTGTTTGTGCGGTAACCTCGAGAGTTTGCTGGCAACGGCGCCTTTTGCGCGCTATGCGGTCGTCTCGGGAGAGGTCGTCTCGGCCGGGGCCATGTCGCACGCCTTCAGCAAGGCGGTGGAAGATGCGGCTGGACACGAGGTGACTCCCGGCCAGTTGGGCCAGGCGGTGGTGCGCAGCAACCCCCAGAATTCCATGGTTGACCTGGTCTCTTTCTTCTTCGGTGTTCCCCCGCAGGACAAGATCTCGCTGGACGACACTCCCGAGCAGATGGTCAAGAAGACCACCGCTGAGACCATGGCGCTGGTGGACCTGGGCCAGGTCCAAGCGCTGGGTCAGGCGGTTGACCGGCTGGGCGGCGTGCTCAGTCAGGAGGTTCGCGACGGCCTCTCCCCGGCCATCAAGGCGGCTTCCGAGGAGGCCATGCAGACCGGGGGCGACCCCATGTTGGTAGGTGCCAAGCGTTCGCTGGCGGTAGGCGACCTGAATGTTTTCGTCAACTACCTGGCCGAAATCTACGCTTCCGGACTGCCTTCGCAGCGACCTCGCGAGGTGATGACGGCTCTGGCCGAGGTCAGCCGGCAGCTTCAGAGGACCGTGGTGGAGGCCTCCATCAATCCCCAGTTCGCCGATTCGGCCGGCCTCACCGTGCAGCTTCCCAGCCGCGATTTCACCGTGATCGACGGCCAGCATCAGGAAAGGCTCTCGGGTAGTGCCGCCCCTCCTCAGTGGAAGGAGTTTGTGCAGCTGGCCAGCGCGGCAATGTAGAGCCTTGTTGACCCGCATTCTGATTCTGATAGCGTGCCTGGCCATCGCTTGCGGTCCGGACACGCAACCCGCCTCGACCCCTTCATCATGGCTTGACACAGCGAGCCAACTCGACGAGCCCGCAAAGGCGCTGACTTCCGAGCCCACGCTCACGATCACCTCGGGCGACAAGGTGAAGACCTTCACCCGCTCCGAGTTGCTCGCTCATCCCGCCATCCAGACCATCTCCCTGGTCGATGAGTCCGGCTATCCCGAGCAAAAGATGACTTACCGGGCCATCCCCATGGGCGCCCTGCTGGCCGACCTGCCGATTCCGGAAGGCAGCGAGCTGGGCTACCAGGCTCTGGACGGCTTCTCCTCGGGCATTCGGGCCGGTCTGGTGATGAACCGGGACCCGGCCCGCTCCATCGCCTACCTGGCCGTGGAGCCGCCCGATCAGCCCTGGCCGAGCTTCGAGGGTCGCAGCTACGGCGCCGGTCCTTTCTACCTGGTCTGGGACAAGCCCGAGCTGTCCGGGGTCGGGCGCGAGGAGTGGCCGTTCCAGATCGAGTCGTTCACGGTCCGGCCCTCCACCGAGGCGCTCTATCCCGACCTGGTGCCCGATCGCAAGAATGAAGCCCTCTATCGCGGCTACAAGTCGTTCGTGCAGAACTGCTTTCCCTGCCATACCCTGGATGGCCACGGGGTCAGCAAGCTGGGACCCGACCTCAATGTGCCCATGAACCCGACCGACTACCTGCAGGAAGGTGTGCTGAAGCAGCTCGTTCGCGACCCGCGCTCGGTGCGCGCCTGGGCGGCCATGAAGATGACCGGCTTTGACGAGAAGGAGATTCCCGACCAGGAGCTCGAGGAGCTGATCGGCTACCTGCGCTCGCGCAAGAAGCGCTAGTCCAGAGTCGTCTCCAGGATAGTCTGCTGATCGAGCAACACCACGCCGTTCTTGAGGATCTGGGCCGGCTCGGCTTCGCCGGACTTGTGGTCGGTGACGGCTCGGTCGAGCGCGCGCTCGATGCTGGGAAAGGTGAGCTCGTCGATGATACCCTTACGGGTGAACTTGTAGACTACGGCCAAAGTTCTCTGCACCTCGCTCTGGTTCTGTTGAACGATATTCAACCTCGGCAGGCCGATTCCTGCGCTTGGAGGGTCGCTTCCAGGAGCTGACGAAAAGGCCCACCGATTCAAGGGATTCCACCTGCGGAAGGCGAGGTAACGGCATGTCACTGGCATCTCCCCCCACCCACCAGTTCAAGAGCTACATCGGCGGCGAATGGCACGACCCGGGCGAGGGCAGCCGGATGGTTCCCAATCTCAATCCGGCCACCGGTGAGAAGCTCGGCGAGGTGCTCCTGGCCAGCCGCGAGGACACCCGGCGCGCCATCGAGCTTGCTCATGAGGCCTTCGAGCTGTGGCGGGCGGTGCCGTCTCCCAAGCGGGGCGATTATCTTTTCCGGGTCGTGCGGCTGCTCGAGGCCCGCCGTGAAGAGCTGGCGCGAGCCCTGACCATGGAAGAGGGCAAAGTGATCACCGAGGCTCGTGGCGAGGTGCAGAAGGCCATCAACGCGGTCGAGTTCGCCGCCGGCGAGGGACGCCGCCTGGGCGGCCACACGGTCGACTCCGAGCTGCCCAACAATTTCTGCTACACGCTGCGCCAGCCGCTGGGCGTGGTGGGCATCATCACTCCCTGGAACTTCCCGGTGGCCATTCCGCTGTGGAAAATGGCTCCCTGTCTGGTGTGCGGCAACACCATCGTGTTCAAGCCGGCCACCAACACCCCCTGGACCGCCTGTCTGATGATGGAAGTGCTTCACGAGGCGGGCTTGCCCCCGGGCGTGGTCAATATGGTACTGGGCCCGGGCAGCGCGGTGGGCGATGAGATCGTCACCAACCCCAAGATTCGCGCCATCTCCTTCACGGGTAGCACGGGCGTGGGCATGGACATCAATCGCCGGGGCGCCGAGCGGGGCATCAAGATCCAGTGCGAGATGGGCGGCAAGAACCCCATCATCGTGATGGAGGATGCCGATCTCGACCTGGCCGTCGAGGCCACCGTGCAGGGCGCCTTCGGCTCCACGGGTCAACGCTGCACGGCTACCTCGCGGGCCATCGTGGTGGATGAGGTGGCCGATTCCTTCGTCGATAAGCTGGTGGCCCGCGCCAAAAAGCTGGTGGTCGGCAATGGACTGAACGCCCACACCGACCTGGGTCCGAGCGTGGATCAGTCCCAGCTGGACACGGTGCTGGAATACATCGAGATCGGCAAGAAGGAAGGCTGCAAGCTGCTGCTGGGCGGCAATCGCCTGACAGATGTCGAGCACAGCAGCGGGTTCTTTGTCGAGCCCACCATTTTCGACCAGGTCACCCCCACCCACCGGCTGGCCCTGGAGGAGATCTTCGGGCCGGTACTCTCGGTCATCCGGGTCAAGGACTTCGACCAGGCCATCGAGGTGGCCAACAGCGTCGAGTTTGGGCTCAGCTCCTCGCTCTACACCCGCGACATCAACCGGGTCTTCCGCTACCTCGACCGCATCGAGACCGGCATCACCCACATCAACTCGCCCACTATGGGCGGCGAGGCCCACATGCCTTTCGGGGGGCTCAAGAACACCGGCCTGGGCGGGCGCGAGCAGGGGCGCGAAGCCATCGAGTTCTACACCGAGATCAAGTCGGTCTACATCGACTACACTGGCGAGAAGCGTACTTCGAAGGTCTACTGACGACCTCATGAAGTGGCTGGAAGCGCCCCTCGAGCTCAGGGCCACCACCTCGGTGCTGCTCGGCTGTCTTTGCGCCTGGATGCTGGTCACGCTGGGAGTCGACTCGGTGCTGCGGGCCCTGGTGAGCGGGCTGGTGGCCGGGCTGTTCGCGGCCCTGGGAGCCGGCCGGCTGCCGTCTGGTTGGGGCCTCTTCTCGGCCGGCTGCGCCCTGGTGCTCTGTTCTCGCCTGCAGCCGCTCTGGTTGGGGGACGGCTGGCTGAACGGGGCCACCTGGATGCTGGCCGCCCTGGTAGGCTGGCTGATCAGCGGCTGGGCGGTGGATCAGATTTACCTGTGGGTCGATCCCTCGACGGCCGAGCCGGCGATTGCGGCTGAGGGCTCGCGAGGCCTGCTGGGCCTGGGCTGGATGGCGGTGGGAACGGCCCTGTGGCTCTTGATCTTGTTTCCCTCCTCGGCCGTGCTGGCGGTGCCGCTCAGCTTCCTGTTGGCCATGCGCTCGGTGACTCGCTTCCGGCTGGCTCATCCCGGCTGGGCCGCCTGCGGCGCCCTCGTGGGCTTGCTGCTGGCCTTCCTGGCCCCCACCCAGGTGTTGCTGTCGCGGCCTGACCTGAGCCTCTACCAGGCCTACCCCAAAGGCATGACCCCGATCTACCCCTACGACCTGGCTTTCCTTCCACCGCCCGACCCGTGGCTCTTAGGGGGGCTCTTGCTCACCGGAAGCGTGGCCGGGTACTGGTGCGCCCGCTGGCGTCTGGAGAGCCGTTGAGCCCGGCCCGCAAACCCTCGCGCTCGGAGAGCATCCGCCCCCTGAGCCCGGCGATGGAGGACTATCTCAAGACCATCTATGCCCTCGAGCAAGAGCACGGCAGCGTCACCACCCAGCTTCTGGCCGACTGGCAGGGCGTCACCCCGGCCTCGGTGACCAACATGCTCAAGCGCCTTGCCGAGCAACGCCTGGTGCATTATACCCGCTACAGGGGGGTGGAGCTCACCGAGAGCGGCCGCAAGGTGGCCGTGGAGATGGTGCGCCACCACCGCCTGCTCGAGCTCTATCTCAACCAGGCGCTGGGGTTTTCCTGGGACGAGGTTCACGCCGAGGCCGAGCGGCTCGAGCACTTCATCTCCGAAAAGCTCGAGGAGCGTATTGACGCTGCCCTCGGCTATCCCAAAATGGACCCGCATGGCTCGCCCATTCCCGCCCTGGACGGCACCATCGCTGAGCCTCCCGGCCAGGCGCTCAACCAGATTGACTCGAAAAAGCGGCAGGTGGTGGTGCGAGTGGCCGACGAGGACGCCGGAGTGTTGCGCCGTTTCGCCGAAGTGGGGATGTGGCCGGGGGTGACCCTGGAGGTGCTCGGTCGCTCTCCCCACGCTCGCAAGCTGCGCGTCGGCATGCGCGAGCTGGAGCTGGAGGAGGCTTTGTGCGCCGGGGTCTACGTGCAGGATGCCCTGCGTGACTGTGGAGTGCGCCTCTCGGCCGATCAGCTGCCGGCCGGCGAATCGGGCCAGGTGTTTCGCCTGCGGGCCGGGGGCGAGCGCCTAAAGCGACTGCGGGGGCTCGGGCTCGAGCACGGCCGCCGGCTGCGTGGCGGGGGAGGCGGGGAGCGGCTCAGCTTTGCGACGGAGGCGGGGGAGGTAGAACTATCTCGCGACGAGGCTCGCTGCGTTCTGGTGGAGGTGTAGCTCCGGGCGGGTTGCGCCGCTTGGAGGTCTTCCATGCGTCCACGATGGACAGGATCCAGATGGACAGGCAGAGGCCCATGAGCAGCAGGCCCGGACCAATCGAGCCGATAGGGTCGGGCTGCTCGGCGGTGCCGGTAGGGTTCGACAGCGAGACGATGCCAGCGTAGACCACGTAGACCCCATGAGCGAGGTAGATTACGCTGGCCACCAGCGTGATCAGCGCGCCGCTCAGAAAGAGGCTGCCCTTGAGCCACTGGCGGTTATAAAACTGGCCGGCTCCGGGGAACACCTTGGAGAGGAGCGCCGCCTGCAGCTGCGGAGTGAACCAGGTCTTGGGCTTGGGAGCCTCATCGGACATCTGTGCTTGATTTCGGACCTTGACCGTGATGCCCTTTTGGCCAGCCCAGCTCGACCACCACCGGGTTGTGGTCGCTGGTGGAGAACTCGGGCCCCCGGGCAACCCGGGCGCCCAGCAGGCAGTCGGCCAGGGGCTGATTGAGCAGAATGTGGTCCAGCGCTTGCCGGCGCCCACGGTGCTGGAAGGTGTACCGCTCGCTCTGCTGGCTCAGGGGGTCGTGCAGCGCCTGAAACAGCGGGCGCAGGGCCCAGGAGTCGGGCTCGTCGTTCAGGTCTCCCAGCACGGCCACGGGCTGGGCGCCCAGCTCGGCCACCAGCTCCAGGACGCGCTCGGCCTGGGCGCGCCGTCGCTGGTCGAAGCGGTGCCCCTGGCGCAGGCGCGAGGTGAAGTGATTGCAGAGCAGGGCCAGCGGCAGCGGGCTTTCCACCTGGACTTCCAGGCACGGCCGGGCAAAGAGGGGCTGGTCGTGGACCCGATAGCCTCGCAGGGGCACGCGGGAGAGCAGGGCCACGTCGATGCCGCGCGGGTCGTGCCCCTCCACCAGGACAGCCGTCTCGTAGCCGGCCTTGCTGGCCACCTGCTCGAGCAGGGCCTGATCCTCCACCTCCTCCAGGGCCACCAGGTCGGCCTGGAGGGCCGAGACCCCCCGGGCCACCTCCATCACCTTGCGCTCCTCGTTTTTTCCGTGTAGCAGGTTGTGCACGTTCCAGGTGGCCAGGCGCAGAACCGCAGGGCCCTGGGCCGCGTCGGGACGCGGCGCGACCGGCGCCGCCGGGCCGCAGGCCAGTAAAAGCAGAAGGCAGAGAAGCGCTCTCAGGGGGAAGGATAGAGGGGGGGCTCGAGGACTGCCGGGGTCTCCTGACCCCAGCGTCGGCGCTGGGCAACCGGACCCACCTCGCCGCTGGTATCGCCCGCGCCCCCCAGCGCGGCGCGCTGCTCGATGCGAAGCAGCATGCTCAGGCGCTCGCTGCGCGCCTGCACAAAGAAAACCAGGTCCTGGAACTCGCTCAGCGAGCCGGGAGGCCACTGGCTGAGCCGATGGTGGATCTCCTCGCCCAGGATGTAGAGCTCATCGGCCGCTTCACTCAGAACCGAGGGCCGGCCCGGCCCCTCCACCGAGCCGGGGTTCTGCTCGAGCAGCTCGCGCATCTTGGCGGCCCGATCGCGCAACTGACTGGCCACCTTGCGCACGCCCACCGACTCGGCATACTCGGCCAAACGCCGGTACTGCCTTTCGGCCTCCAGGGCAAAGTTGCGCAGGCCGTCCACGCAGGTCTCAGTTTTCCATCAGGGTGGAGGCCAGCTCGGCCAGAGGCGAGCGCTCCCCCTTCGAGAGGGTGATGTGGGCGGCGATGGATTGGTCCTTGAACTTCTCCACCACGTGGGTCAGCCCGTTGGAAGTGGAGTCGAGGTAGGGATGGTCGATCTGGTACGGATCGCCGGTGAAGATCAGCTTGGTGCCTTCGCCGGCCCGGGTGATGATGGTCTTTACCTCGTGCGGAGTAAGGTTCTGGGCCTCGTCCACCACGATGAACTGCTGCGGCAGGCTGCGTCCGCGGATGTAGGTCAGTGCCCGGATGTCGAGCACGTTGGAGTCGAGCAGGTAGTCGAGCCGACCTGCCCCGCCGCCCTTGCGGCTGCTGGCTCCGCCACTGTGCTCGTTGAGCAAGAACTCGAGGTTGTCCATGATGGGCTGCATCCATGGGGAGAGCTTCTCTTGCTCAGTGCCAGGCAGAAAACCGATGTCGCGGCCCATGGGGATGACCGGGCGGTAAATGGACAGCTTGCGGTAAGTTTTCTCGTTGACCACCTTCTGCAGGCCGGCGGCGATGGCCAGGATGGTTTTGCCGGTGCCGGCCTTGCCGCTCAGGGTGATGAGCTGGATCTCGTCGTCGAGCAAAATCTCGAAGGCGTAGCGCTGCTCGCGGTTGAGCGGGCGGATGCCCCACACATCGTAGCGCAACTCGCGTAGCAGCACCAGGGCCCGCCGGTCGGAGTCGTAGCGGGTCAGGGCAGTCACTGAGGCCGAGCTGGTGGACTTGAGCATGAGGAACTGGTTGGGGGCCAGCTGCTGGCCGTGCAGCTTCAGGCCGTCCAGGGAGACCTCGCGCTCCTCGTAGACCTGGTCGATGACTTCGGGGGCCACTGTCAGCTCGCCCTGGCCGCTGTAGAGCTCGGCAATGTCGATAATCTGGTCGGCGCGATAATCTTCCGAGGCCAGCCCCAGGGCCTCGGCCTTGACCCGCATGTTGATGTCCTTGCTGACCAGGATGACCTTCTTCTTGGGGTTCTTATTTTTGATGCCCACGGCCGAGGCGAGGATCAGGTTATCGTTGGTGGTGGGCAGCCCCAGCGCCCCCAGCTCGCCCACGGTGTGGGTGATGTCGACCGTGAGCGTGCCCCCGTTGTCGAGCTTGACGCCCTTGCTGACCGGGCCCTGGTGGCTGACGTCGTCGAGGAACTTGATGACCACACGGGCGTTGCGGTTGAGCTCCATCGAGCCTTTCTTGAACTGGTCGAGCTCGTCGAGGACCACGATGGGGATGACCACCTGGTTGTCGCCGAAGCTGAACAGGGAGTCGGGCCGGTGCAGCAGCACGCTGGTGTCGAGAAGGTAGATTTTACGGGTGGACATGGGGGAAATCCATTCCCTGGCGCGGGCTCTTCCCCTGCAGCCAAAAACCGCGCAAATGTTCGCTTTCAGGGCCGAGATGGCGCTCTGACGGGGAAGAATTTTTTTCTATTTTGTCAGATACCACGTCTCGAGGATCTGCTCCACCTTGTCGGTGGCCCGGTTGGTCGAAAGGGCCAGCCCCAGCAAACCAGAGGGCACGTGCACGAAGAGCGCGTTGAGTCCGGCCGAGAGGGCCGAGTGGTAGGCATAGTTGCAGTAGAACTCGCCCGCGTCGTGGGAGAGAAAGCTGCCCGAATTCCGGGCCATCTGCTCGACCGGAGCCGTGGTGGCCAGCTCGCCCTCACGGTTGGCCCCGGGCACCATCTCCTTGAGCGTGCTCTGGAGCAGCCCCGAGGGGACGCCTCGATCGAAGGCCCGGGTCTCGATGCGGGTTCGAAAGCCCGACTCTCCCATGACCAGGACCCGATCCGGGTTGAGCTCCTGCGCTTTGTGCACGAAGCTCTGGACACCCTCCGGGGAGCAGTCCAGGGGCAGGAAGTGCACTTCCACCTGGTCGGGAATCTTCAGCTGACCCGCGGCATGCCGTTGCTCGAGCCGCTGGCTCACCAGCTCAGCGTTATTGAGCCACTTTCCGCCAAAGGGCCCGAAGGCGCCGATGACCAGTCGCTGGGGCTCCATAGCCTTATCTTCCCTCATACGGGTCTTGTGTCAAGCTCGGGCGGGGGCGCTGAGGTTGGCCTTATAGAACTCGAGGTATTTCAGGACCTCGAACCGGCTGCCGATGACGAGGGGAACCTTCTGGTGCAGGGCCGTAGGCTGGATGTCGAGGATGCGGTCCGCTCCCGTGGTGGCCAGCCCTCCGGCGTGCTCCACCAGGTAGGCCAGGGGGTTGGCCTCATAGAGCAGGCGCAGCTTGGGCTTGGGCTTGTCGGGGTTGCGCAGGTCGGCCGGGTACAAGAAGATGCCACCGTCGAGCAGGTTGCGGTGGAAGTCGGCCACCAACGACCCGATGTAGCGCAGCGAGTAGGGGCGCCTGGTGGAGGGGTCGTCTTCCTTGAGCCAGGCGATGAAGCTCCGGGTGCCCTCGTCCCAGTGGTTGGAGTTGCCCTCGTTGATGCTGTAGACTTTGCCCTTCTCGGGGGTCTGGATGTTCTCGTGGGAGAGCAAGAACTCGCCCACGCTGGGGTCGAGGGTGAAGCCGTGCACCCCCTGGCCGGCCGAGTAGACGAAGATGGTGGAAGAGCCGTAGACTACGTAGCCCGCCGCCACCTGCTCGGTTCCCTTCTGGAGCACGTCCTCCAGGGTTCCGTCGCCCCCGCTCGTCTTGCGGCGCAGGATGGAGAAGATGGTGCCGATAGAGACGTTCTTGTCGATGTTGCTCGAGCCGTCGAGCGGGTCGAAAACCAGGATGTACTTGCCTTTCTCAAACTGGGGTGGGATAGGGATGATGTCTTCTGACTCCTCCGAGGCCATGCAGCAAAGGTGCCCGCCGTGGTCCATGGCCTTGAAGATGCGATCCTGGGCAAAGGCGTCCAGCTTCTGGACGTTCTCACCGTGCACGTTTTCGTCGCCGGTGGCGCCCAGTATCTCGACCAGCCCGGCTTTGTTCACCTCGCGGGAGATGATCTTGATGGCCAGGATCAGATCCCACAAAAGGCGGGTGAAGTCTCCCGTGGCGTCAGGGTGGCTTCCCTGCTCTTCCATGATGTGGCGCTGGATGGTGACGA
>CAYYHB010000176.1:0-1670 GCA_964471395.1 uncultured Burkholderiales bacterium
CTTCTTCGCGCACCAGGGGACTTTGCCTGGCCAGGGTGCCGGGATTGACGGCTCGGAGCCCCCTTTCGTCCGCCACCACCAGGCTCCCGTTGGCGTCAAAGGAGACTCCCAGCACGTTTCCCTCCCGGCCGAGCTCGAGCAACTCACCGTCCGGGGTTAAAGTCGCAGCCCCGCCAAATTCCTTCCAGTTCCAGGTGAGATCGAGCAGGGCCAGGGTCCCGTCGGGGGCGGCGGCCATGTCGAATCCGCTGATGCCGGTGGTCAGTCGGCGATCACCCACCGTCTGGAAGCTCCACAGCTCCTTGCCTTCTGCGTCGAGTCGCTCCACCTGGTTGATGGAGGCCACGAAGTAGCCCCCATCGGGGGCGGGCAACAGCTGGCTGCAGTGGGTGGTCGAGCTCCACGAACGCGAGGAGTCGGGGCGGAACGCCTGCACGCCTCGCGAGCCCCCCACCACAGCGTTGCCGTGCTCGTCCACATGCAGGGCGCTGGGCTCCGGGATGTCCTTTGACCAGACCTCCTGGCCGTCCGGGCCCAGCTTGCGCAGGGTCCATCTGGGCTCGGAGAGCATCAGACCGGTGGTCACGTAAGTGTGTCCGTCCTGGTCGGCGACGAAAGGCCCGAGCACGGTAGGCTTGAGGGGATGGGGAGGGGGGGTGAAGGTGAACCGGGTCTGGCCGTCCTTCTCGACCCGGGTCAGGCTGTTGCCCTGACGGGCCAGCACGCCCCCCTCGGGGGTCCAGCGGGCGGCCTCGGTCTTCTCCAGCCCCTGCCACAGGATCTGTCCCTGGCTATCGAGCTTGTAGACAGTGCCGCTCTGGCCGGTGACCAGCAGTTGTCCCTCAGGCCCAGGCTCGGGCGGGGCCTGGGCCCGGTCGGGGTGGTCTACGGCCCAGAGCTGTCTACCGTCCTGGACCGAGATCAGCAGGTGGTCTGAGGTGCCCAGCACCACGGCATCGCCCTGCCGCACCGGGGCGGTCACCGGCGCAACCTCGGCTTGCCAGCGCACCTCGTAGGGCTGGGCCGGGCGGTTGGGGTCGAAAAACCTCTGGGCAGTAGCGTCGAGTCGGATGGTCAGAAGCCTCCAGGGCTATCCTAGCGCCTTTCCAGGGGGAAGGGAGTTGCCGCCAGGTTACCGCGTCGCCAGCACGCGCTGCTTGAAGACATCGTAGACCAGCTCCTGGGCCTCGTGACGGTAGAAGGTGCGCACCGTCAGCGTGCCCAGCCGTGAGTCGAAGGTCAGCTGCTGGCCGTAGAGACGTCCGTCGCCGATCACGTAGCTGGCGCCCCCCTCGGGGGCCAGGCGCCAGCCCTCGCGCATCAGCGAGCCGGGGCGCTTGAGCAGGGTCTTGAAGCGGGGGGAGTTGAGCGAGACCAGCACGTTCTTGAGCCCCGCCCGGCGCAGTTGGGAGACCAGGGTGCCGTTGATGTCCATGCTGGTAGCCTAGCGCGAGGACCTTTGCAGGAGCTTTGAAGCTCACTTCCACCTGTTGAGAATTCATGGCCAATCAATACCGGCAACCGGGTCGAGCCCGGCTGGTGGGGCAGAGGGCGAACGAACCGCACCGTCTCTCCTGCGAAGCTGAAGCCGGTCAGCGTCTCCCAGTGCCCGCGGTCGAGGTAAAGCGTGGCCGAGCTTCCGGAGAACCGCAGGGTCCCGGCCAGTCCGT
>CAYYHB010000176.1:1770-10782 GCA_964471395.1 uncultured Burkholderiales bacterium
TAGAGCGTGCGGTCGGGACGAAACTGATCCAGGTCAGCCGGGTTCAGGGATTGGTAAGGCCTGGCGGATAAGCTCGGGGCGATGAGAATCGAGTCGCTGGGCGTCTGGTCCGCTTCGCTCTCTGGTCGGGGGCCCTCCGTGGCCGCTTCGGGCGACCGTTTTACGCCCGCGTCCAGCGAGTCTCCCCTGCCGGACATGCGCGCCATGGCCCGGGCTCTTACCGCGCCACCGCCGGTTCCTCAGGAGCCGCGGGCCTTCCCGTCCTCACACACCAATCCTCGTGGACGCCCCTGGCTCGATGAGCAGGGTGTGGCTTATCTGTGCGAGGGGAGCAAGGTGCATCGGCAAGGCCCGGACGGTCAGCCCCTGGAGCCTCTCGAGCTGCCCCTGGATCCCGGCGTGGCGGGAGTCAAGCAGGGCCCCGATGGCATCCTCTTCTATCTGAGCCAGGACGGAGCCGCGGTCGCATGTAAGGACGGCCAGACGATGTTTTCCGTCCCCACCGGCGCCAGGACCGGTTGCATCGCCGCCGAGCCGGACGGAAACTACCTGGTGGGCGCCGACCAGAAACTGATGCGTCTCTCGCCCGCGGGCGAGGTGTTGCAAACGTTTGACTGCCAACTGGGCGAGGGCGTGAGGTTGCTCGAAGTGCTTCCCGGCCCCGATGGCGCCTTCTTTACCCGTTCCAGCGATCAGACAGTACGCGGCTTCTCGCCCTCGGGCGAGCCTGGCTGGCAGCAGAGTTTCGCCAATCCGGGCAATCATAGCGGCCTGCAACTCTCCAATGACGGACAGACGCTTTACGTCAACGGAGTGCACAAGAAGCTCGTGGGGCTCGACGTGCGCACGGGTGAGCCCCGTTTCACTCACCCCATCGGCAAGGCGGAAGGCTACTGGAGCTGCAGCAACTGGGTCGAGTTGGAAGACGGCCAGCGCTCGATTCTGACCGAGGGTGGCAAGATTCTCCGGTTCGACAAGAGCGGGACCGAGCTCGAGAGCATCGACACCGGTCATACGTGGGGCCAGATCAACGGCTCGGTCCCCGTGCTCGAGCGCGCCGGCGACTTCCTTTGCGTGATGCCCAGCGTGGGCTACTTCCAGGTGTACTCGCTGGATGGGATCAGGCGGGCCGAGTACAAATGCTCGGAGGTGTTTCGGCCGCCGGACTACTTCCAGTCGGCCGGGGTCCGCGACAACCACGTGGTGTTGGCCCCTGGCGCCTTCGGTCTGGCCCGGGTGGACCTGCCCGTGGCTCCCAGGCTCGCCCCGCTCGACCCGGCCGCCTCCGGCCTGGCCGAGACGCGCACCGCCGTGCTCGTAGGCGGAGCAATGGTCAGAAAGCGCACCGGCCAACCCCCGCTAACATCCTGACCGTCCCCCTGCTCGACTTAACGATCGACCGGCCTGAGCGCCACGAGCTCCATGCGATATCTCCCGTCCACCAGACCCTCGGCACTCACCTGGTGTCCGCCCGACTCGAGCAAGGCCTGGTAGGCCGCCAGGGCGTTGTGGCTAGCCTGCTGCTCGTCCTTGCCAGCCACAATCTGGACCACTGACTCGGATTCATCGCGGAAGTAGACCGGCTCGCCCCCCGGGTCGGTCACTCGCAAGACCGCCTGAAACCAGAGCGGGTCGGGCCCGGGCTCATGGATCTGCGGGGCCAGCTGGACCTGCACGTTGAGGCGCGGTCCCGCGCTTTCCTTGCGCTGGCAGTTTCGGCAGGCCCGGGCGTAGGCATCCTGCAGGAACTCGAATTGACTGAAGCCGGTCAGTTGCTGGATACTCTCGCAGTGAGCCCGGGCGGTCTCGACGTTTTCTGAGTAAGCGACTGCGTTGGACATGAGCTTGGCATACTCGAACTGGATGTCACCGATCTGGTCAAAGAGCGGGATCGTCCGCATCAGGCCAGCCAGAGGGAGGATCTCCGATTCCTGCTCGCTGACCGCGCCGACCTGGAACAGCGCGCGGGCGTGGGCGACCTGGAGCTCGGGCAACTCGTCATAGCCTGGTATGCGGGGGATCAGGGCAGCGATCGCGGCTCCTTCCTTCATGTCGCGCCTGGCCGACTCCCGGGCAGCATGGGCCAGAGCGGTGGAGTGATGCGCGCGCGCTCCCTGGTGACTCTGGTAGAACGGCAGAGTCAGTGCCTTATCCAGGATCTCGCCGGCCTGGCGGGCATTGGAGCGGGCGGTCAGGTTGACCAGTCCCATCGCGTAGGCAGTCTGCAACTCGTTAGAGGTGGCAAACTCGGACCTGGAGGGCAGCAACGAAAGGATGCGCAGGCCTTCTTCGATGCTGACAGTCTCACTGGCCCGACGGGCCAACTCCTGGGGGTCGAACTTGGACCGAAACAGGCTCCCCATCCGCAATCACACCCTTCTTCCGTTCATGACAGTTCAGTCCAGGTCGCTGACGCGGCGCAGGCGCATGGCTTGCGGGGGCATGGAAGGCTGGCCCCGATCGTCGATCCAGGTGATCACCACCGGCATCTCCTTTGCCGCCGGGTCGCCCTCGAGCTCGAGCCGGGCGAACAGGCAGCCGCCCTGGTCGTTCAGTTGCACCAGCGAGCCTTGTAGCGAATAGGTGCACGGGTAGTCCAGGCCGCGGTCGAGCACCATGCAGCGCTCGCCGGGACCAAACAGGAAGGTGAGCTGTGGGTCGGGGCCGGGCTCGACCAGGGCCTCCCATTCGCCGTGCAGGATGCGGGCGGGGGACGGCATCCAGAAGGCCAGCGCAGTCAGTATAGCCACACCCAGGATCCCCATCCGTTGCAGACGCATTCTGGGGTTCTTCGCGGCTCCCCGGGAACTTCTTTCGGCTCGGCCTGGATTACATTCTCGCGCCAGAACTGCTCAGAATGTCAACCCGCAGCTCGCCAGCAACTGCTAGCCAGCATCAGGGAGCGCTGGTGATCGGGGGCACGGTTGTGCGTGGAAACCTGCGAAAGGACTCGGCGCTGACAGCCTTGGATGGAGGCGCCCCAGAAGGATAGGAGCCTTCAGCAGTTAGAAGACTTCCACGTCTCCGCGACCCGGGCCGTTGTAGATGCTGGTCGTGACCAGCTTGGGATCGACCGGCTCATAATAGAAGGTCGGTTCGCTGTACTTTCCGTCCCCGTAATCGGTGAGCTTGCGGAAGGGGCCATGGAAGAGCGTCTCGCCCGGAATGGGCGCATCGGTCTTGACGTAACGCATGGAGGCCTGGCCTCCGTTGTAGCCGTCATCGGGGGCCTCGTGGCGGCGCTGCACCAGGTAAGCTCCTTCAGCAGGCCCACCCGCGGCCGATTGCACGCGCGTCGAGGCGGCTGCTTGATATCCAAAATGGCTCGTAATCATGGTTTTCCTCCCTCAGGTCGTCATCTCGATGAGGTTACCCAACAGGCCTGATGAAATGCTGAAAACGTGGCTCAGGACAGGGCCACCAGCAGCGCAGGCCCAGGCAGTCCGGCCGGTCAAAGGCGGGAGGCGCGTTTTAACAGCTCACCTGGTCGGAGTAGCGCCGCCTTCGATCATAAGTGCGCGGGCGCAGTTGACCTGGGTGCGCATGCGCACACAACTCAGTGCGCCACCCAACTGGCTCGAACAAGTGCTCGCTTGCGCTGCGCACACAACCCAGGGCTGCAGGTAAACCGAGCCGAGCCCCTCGAAACCGCTTCCATGCCCAAGAAGCCGCGCTGGAGCCAGCATTTCTTGCGCGACTCCACGGTGGTGGAGCGCATCCTGGATGCTGCCCGGCTGACCCAGAAGGATCGGGTGCTGGAGATCGGCCCCGGGGCGGGGGCCCTGACCCTGCCGATGATAATGCGGGCCGGCCAGGTGCTGGCCTGCGAGATCGACCCGCACTGGGCCTCGCGGCTGGGAGCGGCGCCGAACCTGACCGTGGTGCGCCAGGATTTCCTGGATGTCGACCTGACCACTCTCTTGCCGGAGCCGGGCTGGAAGGTAGTGGCCAACCTGCCCTACGCGGTCACCTCGCCCATCCTGGAGAAGCTCTTGTCCGCGCCGTTCGGACAGTTCACGGCCATGTGGCTGATGGTGCAGAAGGAGGTGGCCGAGCGGGTGGTGGCTCGAGGCACCCGCTCGTCGGGCTCGCTGTCTCACTTCGTGCAGCTGCGCGCCCAGGCCGAGCTTCTCTTCACCGTGCCGGCGCGCGCGTTCGCGCCCCCCCCCGAAGTGGAGTCGGCGGTGCTGCACCTGGTGCCCCGGCCGCTGCCGGAGGGTCTGGAGGTGGCCCGGCTCGAGCGGCTGGTGCGCACGGCCTTTGCCCAGCGGCGCAAGATGCTCAAGAGCTCGCTCTCGGCCCTGGTGGATGCCGCTACCTGGCAGCGCTCGGGCATCGATCCCACCCGGCGGCCGGAAACCCTGACGCTGGATGAGTTTCTGGAGCTGGAGCGGAGCTGGCGGCAGTGAGCGTCGAGCTCGACGAGCTGCTGGGCGAGCTGCGCCAGTCCGGTCGCCGCGACTCGGCCGGCGGCTTCACGCTGGACTGGCGCAAGGCGCGCGAGAAGCTGCGCCGCTTTCAACTGCTCGACCCGCACCGTTGGGTGGCTCACGCGGTGGCCGCCGGGGTGGCCAACGGAGCCACCCGCATCGAGGTGACCACCGACTCCGACGACTGCATCCTGCGTTTCGACGGCCCGTTCTTCGGGGCAGAGGAGCTGGAGAATCTGTTCGCCTACCTGCTCAGCGAGCAGCCCGAGCAGGACCCGACCGGCCGGCTGCGCGAGCTGGCCATCGCGCTGAACGCGGCCGCGGCCCTGAACCCGGCCCGGGTTCTCTTGCGCTCGGGCACGACCCTGCTCGAGCTCAAGGGGCTGGAGCTGAGCGTGTCCGGTCTGCCCCGGCCCAGCGAGCAGAACGAGCTGCACCTGCGCGAGCGAGTGAGCTGGAAGGTGCTGCGTCGCTTCGTGACCGGGCAGGCCCCCGAGGCCCAGGTTCTCAAGGAGCGCTGTCGTCTTGCTCCAGTGGTGATCAACGGCCGGGAGCTGTTCGAGCCGGTTCGCATGAAGGCCGTCGCCACGGTGCAGGCGGGGAACGCGGTGCCGATCGAGCCGGCCTCAGTGCACCTGACCCTGCCAACGGAGGGCTGTCGGGGAGCTGTTCTGGGCTTGCTGAGCCAGCCTCCCGAGGGCTGCAAGAAGAGCGGTCGGGTGCGCTTCTTGCGCCACGGCGTGCTGGTTTGCGAGGAGGATGTTGACCTGGGGCCCACCTGGGCTCAAGCGGTGCTGGATGCTCCCGCCCTGAGCGTCAACGTTTCTCACAGCGGGGTGGTGGAGGACGAGAAGTTCCGTCACCTGATGATCTGGTTGCGCTCGCTGGTGCGGCTGGCCCTGACGAAGCTGGCTGCCACTTTTTGCCCATTGGATGAGGACGCGGCCGATCTGCTGCGCCACGCCATCGGCAACGAGATCAAGGCCGCCGACTATTCCGATGCCTGGCGCTCCTACCGCAAGGCCCTGGTAGCCGCGCCCCTGTGGGAGAACCAGGCCGGCCAAGCGGTGGACCTGCGCGCGGCTCTGCAGGCCTTCGAGAAGGAGCAGTGCCTGTGGGTCACCACCGGCACCTGGAAGGAGGCGCCCCTGGACGGTCAGCCGGTGCTGCGCCTGACCGAGCGCTCGAGCCCCCATCTTGCCCGCATCTTCAAAGTGCTCAAAGATGCCGGCGAGCTGCTTCAGGAAGCGCACCAGGCGGCTTTGAATCGCCGTTGCTGGGAAGAGGGCCGGCCGGTGAGCGTGCGTCTGGGCAACGGGCTTTACCTGGCTCGCGTTCCGCTCGAACGGGGGGAGCTGGTCTTTCACAGCGACCCCACCGTGCCGCCCGCCCTGTTGTTCTTCAAGGGGGCTCGGCCCCTGGGCCTGGATATCGAGGTGCAACTACCGCGAGGCCTTTCGATCGCCTGGAACGATGACCGGCTGACTCCCAATCGGCGCTGGACCGGGGTCGAGCACGACGAGGCCTGGAGCGTCGCGCTCCAGGAGGTCGCGCGCGCTCTTGAGCCGGCCCTGCTGGTGCTGAGCCAGATCGACCAGGGTCTGGCCAGGCCGCACCTGCAGAATCTCTTGCGCTGGCGACTCGCGTGCCAGGACCCCTCCCCCCTGGCGCCTGAGCTCGAGCAGGTCCCGCTCTTCGTGGCCCTGGACGGCACCCGAGCTGGCCTGGCCGAGCTACGAGAGCGAGAGAAGGTCCGCTACCTCGAGCAGGCCCCGCCGGCAGAATTGCTCGACCCGGTCCGCGACGCGTTGCTGGTCAGCGCCGACGAGTGGTCCTGGCTGGCTTACTTCCTGGGCGAGGAGCGGCTGGTGGATGCCAGCCCCGACCTCGAGCCGCTCTTGCGCGAGAAGGTCTACCTGGAGCGTGAGGAGGTCACCGAGCCCCTGCCCGAGGGGCTGGCCCGACATGAGTTCGCCCGGGGGGTCCTGGTGCTGGAACGAACCCGTGGCGTCACCCCGCGCTTTGAGGTCGAGGCCCTCTACAAGGACCGTCTGCTGGAGCGCATCAACCTGGAGCCTCCCCCTTTCGGGAGCGTGCGCGGTCGGGTGGACATCTCCGGGGTGGCCTCCCCCAACGCCTACTATGACCAGGTGGGCCGGGGACGGGCGAAGCTGTGTCAAGACCTGCAGATCGAGCTGCGCGAGCTGGCTCTAGCGCTGGCCCGCGTAGCGCCCGACAGCCCCGGACTGCTCGACTTCTTCTGCTCGCTGCTGCCAGGCTATCAGGAGCTGGGCGGGGCCCGCACTCCCTGGGTGCGGGCGGTCTGTCAGCTTCCGCTTCTCTCCGGAGGGCTCTCGCTCGACCGGCTTCTGCTTCTCATCGCTCAAGAGGCAACCCCCGAGCTGCCGCAGAGGGAGAAGATCCCTCTGCGTAAGCTCTTTCCGCGCCACCTGCTGGAGCCCAGACGGGCCAGCTCGGCGCGGCCAGAGCTGCTGCCTGAGCTCTCCGAGAAGCTCTGTGAGGCGGTCTACGAGCTTCCCCCGCCCTGGGAGGGCAAGCTGGGCTTGACGCGCGAGAAGAAGAGCTGGATCGTTCTGCCCGAGGGCGAGCCCCTCTTGAAGCGCAGCGCGGTTCCCTTCCAGGCTGTGCTGGCTGAGCCAGGCGAGGAGAAGGATTGGCAACGCGAGCTGGTGGACCTGGCCGGCAAGCTGGGCTTGGCCCGGGCCGCCGAGAGCCCGGAATACCTGTTCTTTCTGGCTCGCCGGTGCAGCCAGTCCCACCGCGAGCTCGAGAGCGAGCTGCGCCAGGTGGAGGTGCGGGGCGACGTGCTGGGGCGGCCCTACAAGCTGGGCGACCTGCTGGCCGGGCCGGTGGAGTACCTCTCCCCCGGGATGCGCGCGCCGGCCGCCCACCCGCCCGGGCCGCTCTTTCGCCTGCGTCCCGAGCAGGTGCAGGCGTGGGGAAGCTTGCTGGCCCTGGTGCCTTATCGCCCTCCGGCAACCCGGCTCGATCTTCTCTGGCCCGGGCGGGCCTGGCTCCTGCGTCTGCCTCTGACGGCTCCGCTGGACGGAGAGCTGGGTGTTCCTCTGGAGGGAGAGGCGGGCGAGGTGCGCGTGCAGGCCAGCGACGGGAGCTGGCTGGCTCATCCCCTGGGCGATCATCGCGGCGTGCTGGGGGTGGTGCTGGGCCAGGTTCCCGATCTGCAAGCCCTGTTGCCGCTGGATCAGCTCGAGCGCGAGCTGGCGCTGCTCTATCCGCGGCTCTCACCCGAGCACCAGCGGCTGGCCGCCGAGCGCATCCTGAGCTGGCGCGATTGGGAAGTGTCAGGCCTGGGCCTTCTCGGCTCACCCCTGCGCGAGCTGCCCCTGTTCGCCGAGCCCGAGGAAGGGACGCCGCCCCTCTCTGAGGTAGAAGAGCCTTCCATGGCCGAGCCTGTTGCCCCCAATGCCCCCACCAACCCCCGCGAGCGCCTGGCTGGCACGCTGCGCTCGCAGATGCGCGCCATCCTGGGCGATGACCCGGAGCTGGTCAAAGCCGTGCCCCAGATCATCTCCTTTGGCCCCACCCCCAAGGGCACGTTTTGCGCCTGCACTCCCGACGGGCGGGTGACGCTCAACCCGGCCCACTCCCTGGTGGAGCACTTGCTGAACAGCTCCACCCCCCGGCCGGAATACCTGTTCTTCCTGGTGTCGGCTGTGTTCTCGGTCATCAATCGCGCCCGGGCCGACATCCAGGACCATCATGAGCGCGAGTTCCACGCGCGGTTGCTGGCCTATCTTCTGGAGGAGTAGCTCGGCGCCCGCCCGAAGGGCCGGCCCACGAGACTTTTCCGGAGGCCCTGCCCTTGAGTGAACCGCACGACGACCTGATCGAACGGGTCGAATACCTGGAAGCCCAGAATCACGCTTTGAAGCGCGTCGGTGCCATCGGTCTCGTGCTCTTGTTCGTGATTGGCGCGTGCCTGGTTTACCAGACCTGGGCCGAGCTGGGCGCGGTGGTGACCCAGGGCCTGGTGATGAACGATGCATCGGGTCCGCGCTACGGGATGACCGTGACCCCGCAAGGTGGCCTGGGCCTGGTCACCTATCGGGGCGGCCAGCTGGCTCCTCTGGGCCGCACGGCCGAAGAGCTGCACGGCTTCGTCCTGTATGATTCGCAGGGACGCTCGCGCATCGTGATGGGCCTGTCCTCGGACGACCAGGCCCGCCTGGCCATCTACGATGAGAACGGGCAGGTGGTCTGGCAGGCGCTGGACCTGAAAATGGCTGCCCCGCCTCCCAGCGCGCCGGCGGCCTCTCCCAGCCCCGCCGCCCCTTCGCCCTCGCCGCCCACAGGAGTCGCTTCCCCCGCCCCGAAGCCATCCGCCAAACCCAGCAAGTAGGAGGAATCGTCATGACCCCCCAGCCGCAGCAGCCCCCCGTCGCTCCCCAGCCGAAAGCAGAGCAGGCCCCCCCGCTGAATCCTGCGCTGGCTGGCGTGCTCAATGAGCCGGCTGATCCCGATACCTTCACGTGGTTCAAGGGGTAGCCCGCCGGCTCGTCGCCGTCATCAAGCTAATCGAGGCCTGCAACCTGGCCTGCGC
>CAYYHB010000177.1:0-10676 GCA_964471395.1 uncultured Burkholderiales bacterium
CAAAGCCGCATCGTAACGCGGTTCTGGTCTAAGGCCGCATGACCATTCCACCATCAACGTTAAATACCTGCCCGGTGATGTAGCCCGAGCCGGGGGCGGCCAGAAAGGCCACCAGGCGGGCGACTTCCTCGGGCTCTCCCAGCCGTCCGGCGGGGATCTGGCCGAGCAGTGCCTCTTTGACCTTCTCGTCCAGAACGCCGGTCATCTCGGTCTGGATGTACCCGGGGGCCACGGCGTTTACGGTGATGTTGCGGGAGGCGACTTCGCGGGCCACCGCCATGGTGAACCCGATCAGGCCGGCCTTGGAGGCGGCGTAGTTGGCCTGGCCCGCGTTGCCCATCTGACCCACCACGGAGGTGATATTGATGATGCGACCATAACGCTGCTTGAGCATGACCCGGCTGGCGGCGCGCGTCAGATAGAAGGCCGAGGTCAGGTTCGTGTTCAGCACCTGAGCCCAGTCCTCGTCCTTCATCCGGAGTAGCAGGGTGTCCCGGGTAATGCCGGCGTTGTTGACCAGCACGTCCAGGCGTGGCAAGGCTTTTATGCAGGCTTCCACGGCTGCCGGGTCGGTGACGTCGGCGGTGTGCACGCTGGACTTGCCGCCCATGGAGGCGATCATGCCGGCCACCTCTTCGAGCTGGGCCTTTGTGCGCGAGAGCAAGACAACATCGGCTCCCAGCCGAGCAAGCTCCAGGGCGATAGCCCGCCCGATGCCACGACCGGCACCGGTCACCAGCGCGACCTGATCCTTCAGAATGGGCTCGGCCGCCAGGGCCAGGGTTGCGGTTTCCATGGGGCCTCCTTACGGTACCGGGGTCTGCAAGAGCTCGAGGGTCTTCTCCAGGCTGGCCACATCGGCCACGTTGGCGGTGCGCACGTCCCTGGAGATCTTCTTGATCATGCCGCACAGGGCCGTGCCAGGGCCGACCTCCACGAAGGTGTCGATTCCGGCTGCAATCATGGACTGCACCGAGTCCTCCCAGCGCACGCGCGAGACGATCTGCAGCTTGAGGGCGTTTCGCAAATCCTCGCCCTTCGTGACGGGCTGAGCGCTGAAGTTGGCCACCAGGGGCAGGCTCGGGTTGGCGAAACTGTGCGCGTCCAGGTCCAGGGCCAGGCGTCCGGCCGCGGGTTGCATGAGCGAGGAGTGAAAGGCGCCACTGACGGCCAGCGGCATCACCCGGCGGGCACCGAACTCCGAAGCGCGCGCGCTGGCCGCGGCCAAGCCTTCAGGCGAGCCCGAGAGCACGATCTGTCCGGGGCAGTTGAGGTTGGCCACCTCCACCACGCCCGCCCCCGAAACCGCCTGGCACAAAGCTTCAGCCTGGTTCAGCTCGATTCCGAGCAACGCTGCCATGGCGCCGGGAAGCTCCTGGCCCGCCGCCTGCATGTGCTGGCCGCGCTTTCGCACCAGAGCGATGGCGTCGGCCGGGGAAACGGCCCCACAGGCCGCCAGGGCGGCGTACTCGCCCACGCTGTGTCCGGCCACCATCGCCGGGGTGAGTCCGCGCTCGCGCAACACCGCCAGCGCCGCCAGGCTGTGAGCCACGATAGCCGGCTGGGTGTGCTCGGTCTGTTTGAGCTGCTCTTCGGGACCCTCGGCCATCAGGCGCGACAGCGGATAGCCAAGCCTCTGGTCGGCCTCCTCCAACACGACGCGAGCGGCCGGGAAGGCGGCCGCCAGGTCGACTCCCATGCCGACATACTGTGCACCCTGACCAGGAAACACGAACGCTAGGCGGGACATAATGCCTCCTTCTTCCCCCAACGCATGGCCACGGCACCCCATGAGAGCCCGCCGCCAAAGCCGACCAGAACGATCAGATCGCCGTCTTTCACCCGGCCCTGCTCGCGCGCCTCCGATAGAGCCAGCGGAATGGAGCCGCAACTGGTATTGCCAAAGCGGTCGACGTTGACGAAGACCCGTTCCATCGGTACCCCCAACCGCCGGGCCGCGGCATCGATGATGCGCACGTTGGCCTGGTGGGGAATGAACAGGTCCACGTCGTCGGGGGTGAGCCCGGCCTTGGACACCGCCGCCGCGGCCGCCTCACCGATCACCGAGACGGCGAACTTGAACACCTCTTTGCCGTGCATCTGCAGGCAATACTCCGACTTGGGAACGCCCGGACTGCCGCCGGGAATTCGGCCCCCGCCGGCCGGCACGCAAAGGCTGTCCCCGCCCGAGCCGTCGGCCCCGAGGTGAATGGACAGAATTCCCTGCCCCTCCCCCACCGCGCCCAGCACCACAGCCCCGGCCCCATCGCCGAAGAGCACGCATGTGCCGCGGTCTTGCCAGTTCATCACCCGGGTCATGGTGTCAGCCCCGACCACCAGCACGTAATCAAAGGCCCCGGTCCGCACGAACTGGCAGCCCACCGCCATGCTGTAGGCAAAGCCTGAGCAGGCGACGTTCAGGTCAAAGGCACCCGCGTGAGTCGCCCCCAGCCGGTTCTGGACCAGGCAGGCGGTGGAGGGCAGCATCGTGTCCGGGGTCATGGTTCCGACGATAATCAACCCGATCTGCTCGGCAGTGATCCCGGCATCGGCCAGAGCCAGCCGGCTGGCCTCGACCGCAAGGTCCGAGGCGCAAACATCGGGATCGGCCATGCGGCGCTCCAGAATGCCCGTACGCGAGCGAATCCACTCATCGGTCGTGTCGAGAGTGGACTCCAACTCCTGGTTGGTCACGATTCGGGGGGGCACTGAATGGCCCAGCCCCACCACGCCCACCGGGCGCAGCGCGCGAGTCACCGAAAGGGAACCTGATCAGCCTTGAGCTTCAGCGTCGAGCTTGAAGACCTGACGGCCGTCGTAGCTGCCGCAGCTCAAGCACACCCGGTGCGGGAGTTTGGGCTCCTTGCACTGCGGGCACTTGGTCACGTTCGGAATTTCCAGCCGCAGGTGGGAACGGCGGCGGCGAGTCTTGGACCGCGGCGTCTTGTATTTCGGGTTTGGCATGGCTACCTCTCAGTTAGCTTCCGTTCTTCAACTTCATAAGCGGTCCCCACCGAGGATCGATCTCCTCGCTCGGACAGCTGCACTTTCCCTGGTTCAAGTTCGTTCCGCACTGATCGCAAAGGCCCTGGCAGTCTTCCTGGCAGAGCGGCTTGACGGGGAGCGCCGCCAGGAGATTCTGCCGCAGGATCTCGTCAAACTCAATGCGATCGTCGCGGTAAGTGAAGATGTTCAAGTCTTCCAGCGCGACGTTCTCGTCGGCCGGCACTTCACCGCTGGCTTCGTCGATGAAGTGCTCGTCCACCTCGAGGTCGAGCGGCGCTACGAAGCTCTCGGCGCATCGCCCGCAGCTCAGGCGCACCCGGGTGTGGAGCTCTCCAACCACCAAAATGCGACTGCCCACGTTGGTGAGCTTAAACTTCGCCCTGACCGGCCCTTCCAGCTCGAGGCCCTCGCAATGAACCGGACCCTCGAACTCGAAGGGTTTCCAGAGCCCGGTTCCCCGCTTGATATCGGATACGTCCACTCGCATCTTCGGCCCCAAAGAAAAAAGGCGCGCTCAAAACGCCGACTGGATTATAGACGGGCCCGCCCGGGTTGTCAAACGTTGCGAGCGCGGTCGCAAACGTAACCAGGCAAAGAACGAACAAAGCCACGGTAGACGGCGCGGCCAGGTCCCGGCACACCTCGGCAGATAGCCAGGCCCGAAGGCCGGGTCCACGTTCAATGCCAAACGGCACAAACGACCCGAGCCGCGCAGAAAGTCAGGTCGCGAGGCCGGGTCCAGCGGCAGTCACAGCGCCAATGAAAACGGGACCTTGAACTCCATGCTACAATAGAGTTGGATGCAGGCCGAAGAAGACGAGCAGCGGGGCTGTTTCAGCCCTTCCGAAGTGGACATGTGGCGCCTTCTTGAGCGGGAACGGCTCGATTTCCGCTTCGTGCAAGATCCTGTGTTCAATCTTTCCGACTCCGAAGAGACGCTGCTCGAGCGTCTGCGCCAGTCCGAGCTCGAGTTCGGAGTACTTCCCCGGCAAGACCCCACGAGTTTTCTTTGCATCAAGGTCAAACTCGAGGGCATGCTTCAGCGCGTCGAACTGGCAGTGGACGCTCGCCAGGGCTACGCCTCCTTTGTGACCCGCCGCACTCCCTTTTCCGAGAGGCTCAAAGACCGGCTCGACCAGGTCTTTGGCAGCGCCAGCTTCGACCGCAGCAAGAACGTCAACACCCGCAACTACGTGTGGTTCTCCTATTACCTGTCGGGCATGGCGCCGGTCTCGTCGCTGCCACGCGAAACGCGTCGGCGGCGCAGCAGCCTGTTCAATTTCGACGCCCGCGAGCGCGAGCTACTTGACCGCCTGGAAACGGCCGTGCTGGAGATGGGCGATGCGGCCGCGCAGATCCACGTCTATCCGCGAGAGACCCCTTTCGGGGGCATCGAGCTGATGCTGCAAGACCCGCACCACTCCCAGCCGGCCCGCGTATTCGTAAAGGGGCTCTACCCGTTGGTGGTCCATGTGGTGACCGAGAACACCGCTCTGGCGCAGCGCGTCCAGGGCTACTTCGATCGGGCTCTGGGGGCAGACACCCTGGACAGTGATGCCAGCCGTTTTGAAGGGAAGTTTCTTTCGCTGGTCTACCGGCTGCGCTCCGAGCCGCGGCTGTAAAGCTCGGTAGTTGATCGGCCCGCTGTAATCCTGAAATTGCAACGCGCGGCGCCCTTCGGGCTTGACAGGTCCACCCATATCAGGAGCGCAACCGGACCCCCCTGACACGGTTCTCGGGCTGCTCGACGCCCAACGTATTGAGCTAGGGGTCCAGCCGCCACAGGGGGTTTGCGGCTGGACCTCTAGCCCTGCTGCTGCGACTCTTTGTAGACTCGGTAAAGCTCGCTTCCGACCACCACTCCCAGGGTGACCCCGGCCGCAACGCCCAGCAGTCCCCCCGCGATGATGCCGATCCGGGCCCCCTCCAGCGTGTTGCCGATGAGGGCGGGAAGCCCGGCTCCTTCGGGGGTGAGCATCATGCCGATGAGCATGCCGGCGCGACCGCCGGCCTCCACACCCAGCCAGCCAACCCCGGCTCCCAGCAGCGTCCCGCCGGCCACCTGGGAAGCAGTCTCCCAGCGGTCCACGGGGGCTGCGGGCGGCGCGGGCTCGTTATCTACCAAATCTGCGGTCTGGTAGCGCATCGTGGGCGCGGTAGCGGTCGTGATCAACATCGGGACCTCCGGAATTTTTCCGGAGCTTAGCCGGTCAGACTGCCCCGGTCGTGAACATTGCGTTAACATGCCAGGCATAATGACATCGAGGTGGAACCTGAGCCGTTGAAGATGGAGGAGGATCGCCAGAAAAAGCTCGAGGGGTTGCTGCGCAAGGCACGCCAGCGCATTCAGGAGCAGACCGCCGAGATCTCCCGCCTGCAAGAGCAGCTCCAAAACAGGGAGCCGAGCGGCGACGCTGAGCGCATCGCCCGGTTGGAAGAGACCTGCGTCAAGGCCCGGGCCCGCCTGAAACAGCTGGTTGCCCGGCTCGAGAAGCGGGACAGCCAGCTCGAGCAGGCCCACGTGCAACTCGAGGAGGCGCAGGCTCTCCTCAAGACGCTGGAGATCTCCGGTGACGGCAGTCTGACCGAGCAGTTGGCCGAGGCCAGGGCCCGCATCAAGAAGCTTGAGGCAGCCCGCGGCCAGGCCAGCCAGGCCGCCGAGGATCAAGACCTGGCCCGCCATCTGGCCCTGGCCCAGGTCCGCATCAAGAAGCTGGAAGCATCTCGCGGCGAGGGCAGCCGGCCCCGCCTGCAGGAGCTGGAAGCGCAAAACGCCGACCTGGCGCGCCAACTGGCCACAGCCCGGGCTCGTATCAAGAAGCTGGAAACACGGAAGCCGTCTGGAGACCTGGCTGAGGCTCGCCTCCAGGAGCTGGAAGCGCAGGCCCAGGAGCTGGCCGAGGCACGCGCCCGCATCGAAGAGCTGGAAGCTCAGACCGGCGGGGAGATCCTGGAATCGTGGGAAGGCACTGATTCGCTGGGCGATCTGGCCCAGGCTCTGGATGAGCTGGCCACGGCCCGGGCCCGCATCGAGGAGCTGGAGTCAAGCCCCCGTGAGGATGGCGATCTGGGCCAGATACAGCAGCAACTGGCCCGAGCTCGGGTCCGCATCGAAGCACTGGAAGCTCGCGAACAAGACCTCGTCGACGCCTGCCAGGAGCTGGCCGAGGCCCGCAAGCGCATCGCCGAGCTGGAGGGCCAGAACGGAGCCAATCAGGCCGGGGAGCTATCCGCCGCCAGAACCCGCATCCGGGAGCTGGAAACTCGGACCGATGCCGATCTCGCCGGCGATCTGGCCGCCGCCCGAGCGCGCATCCAAGAGCTGGAAACCAGTGCCGATATTGAGCGAGCGCGCATCGCCGAGCTGGAGGCTCAGGGCGGACAGGGCTCGGAGGTTCAAGCCATGGAGCAGCTTCTCAGCTGGCGCGACGCCGAGATCGCCGAGCTGAAGGCAGAGGTGGAGAGAGCCCGGCTCGAGGCCCCCATCCCTTCAGGCAGTCCCGAATCGGCCCGCATCAACGAGCTGCTCGGACAACTCGAGGCCGCCCGGCAGGCCGCCGCCGACAACCGCGCCGCTCTGGAGGCAGCCACGGTCCGAACGGCGGCCATTGAGCATGAGCTGCGCGCCAAGCTGACCCAGCAACAGGCCGAGAGCAGGGCCCGGCTGGAGAAGGAGATGGAGCAAAATGATCTGTGCGTGGCCCGGCTCGAGCAGGAGCTCAAGGAGCGCGACAAGCGGTTGGCGGAGCTCGAACGCAAGCTGGCCACCAGCAGTTAATCAGCCAGAATCTTCTGCAGCTCCCAGCGGTCCAGCCACATCCCCCGGCAGGTCGGGCACACGTCCACGTGGGTAGAGCGCCACTCCCACTCCTTCATCACCACGTGACAGCGGGGGCACTTGCGCTGACCGGGGGGGACCGTCTTGCGCGAGTCGTCAAAGGCCAGCGGCTGAAGGGCGTTCTTGGGCAGCGAGGCCAGGGTGACCAGCATCTCAGGCTCACCGTCGTCGAACCAGAGTCCATCGCAAAGCTCGCACTCGTCCAGCACCAGGTCGCCCAGGCGGACCTCGCGCAGGGGCACCTGACAGGTGGGGCACTCGATGTTCATTCAGGCGCCTTCCTGGGGGCCTTGGCCTTGGAGGCGGCCACCTCGGGAGGCGGCTCCTCCAGAGGGCTGAGCGCGTCCACGCACTCGGTCAGGTTGGTGGCCGCCAGCAGGCCGTCGAAGACGCGCACCAGCAGGGGATCCATCACCAGCGCCTTGGACTTGGGTCCGCGCACCAGCTGAGCCAGGGCCTTGAGCTGGGGCACGACGCGCACGAACGAGTCCAGGGCCCCCGGGCCGAGGTTGAGCTGGGGCACCACCTCGGGCGACAGAACCACAGGTTGAGAGGAGACCACGCCCGCCACGGGAGCCGAAGCCGCCGGCCGCTCGGCCAGCCGGGCCAGAGCCTCGCTCATTTTGTCCAGCACCGGGGAAAGGTCCACCGGAGCAGCAGGGGCGGCGGCAGGAGCCGGGGGAGCCGAGGAGGCCAGCCGGTTCAAGGACTGGCCCAGCTTCTCCAGCATCGGGCCCATGTCCACCTGAGCCGGACGCTGCTCGGCCAGCTTCTCGAGCAGGCCCGAGACCGGGGCCGGCTTCTCGCTGGCATACTCGATACTCTGGGAGATATCGCCCAGCTTCTCGGCCAGCACGCTGAGCAGGCTCGAGATGCGCACGGCCGGGTCGTCGTCCTTGCCGCCGGTCAGCTGGCGGCGCTGGTAGCCGCGCTTGATCTCGTCCCAGCGGGCCAGCTGCTCGGGGCTCTGCCTCCCGCGCAGCTCGGCCAGCTTGAGCAGGTTCTGCTCGGCCCCGGTGGTCAGGGTCTGGGACTCGCCCTGGTAGTGGTCGTCCACCAGGCGCTCGAGCTCGTCCTCGTTCATCACCGCCGAGACCTTCTCGGCCAGCTTGTTCATGTTGCGGTAGCTACCCTGAAGCTTGAAGGCCGGCTCGGTGCGATAGGCGTCGTCCATGCTGGCGGACAGGATGTACTGCTTGTTGATGCGCAGAAGCACCGACTGGATCTTGAGCAGCTTGGTCAGCACCGAGCGCAGCTCTTCCAGTTCGACTGGCGAGTAAGAGTGGGAGAGCTCGCTGGGGGGGATCATCTCCCCCTGGGCCATGCGCACCAGCTTGTAGACGTCCTCCGGCTCGCGCCCCGAGAGCGGGGCCAGCACCGGGTTGGAGGTGAGGGTGTTCTCGAGGTAGCTCAGCTCGAACAGCTCCTCGCGGCCCGACAACACGTCACCCAGGTTGTAAGTGTCGGCGCGGTTCGCAAGCATGTCGGGAATCTGAAAGCGCGCTCCCGACTCGGTGTAGGGGTTGCCGGCCATGCAGATGCAAAAGCGCTTACCGCGCAGGTCGTAGGTGCGCGTGCGGCCCAGCCAGACGCCTTCGATCTTGCGCTGCGCGTCGCACAGCGAGATGAACTTCTGCAAGAACTCGGGATTGGTGTGCTGGATGTCATCGATGTAGAGCAGCACGTTGTTACCCATCTCCAGGCCGAAGTTGACCTTCTCGACCTCCTGGCGGGCGGTCACGTTGGGCGCCTCGTTAGGGTCGAGCGAGCTGACCGCATGGCCCAGCGCCGGCCCGTTCACCTTCACGAAGATGAGTCCCAGCCGGTTAGCGATGTACTCCATCAGGGTGGTTTTGCCGTAGCCGGGGGGCGAGATCAAGAGCAGCATGCCCATCAGGTCGGTGCGCTTGGTTTCGCCGAGCGAGCCGATCTGCTTGGCCAGGTTCTCGCCGATGAGGGGCAGGTAGACATCGTTGATCAGCTTGTTGCGCACGAAGGCGCTCATCACTTTTGGGGTGTATTCGTCCATGCGCAGACGCCGGCGCTCGCGCGCCAGCACGGCCAGACGCTTCTCCTGGTAAGCCCTGAAAAGCGGCACGCGCTGGCTGCGGAAGCCACCCAGCCGGGTCAGGAACTCGTCCAGGCGAAGCTGCATGTCACGGTTCTGAATGCGCGAGTGCTGGCCCAGCAGGCCCTGCACCGTGGCCGTGGTGGCGGCGCTGACGGTCTCACGCTCAAGGCCCGGGGTGAGCAGCAGCACGGCCATCTCTTCCTGCACGTGCTCGGCCCGGCCGGCCTCCTTGAGCCGGCCCACGAAGGCACGCACCCAGGAGAGGGCCAGCTCGTAACGGCGAGAGGGGTCGGCCTGCAGGGCAACCAGTTGCTCGCTCAGGGCGGTGAAAAGGCGCTGGCCTTCCAGGGCCTTGACGAAGGCGTCGCGCAGGGCCGCCGCATCACCGCTCAGGATGAACCGGGGCGCGGGCTTCGCCAGCTCGAGCAAGAGATAGCTGCCTGCCTGCTCGGCCTCCTGCGGCAAGAGCTCGATCTTGTGCAGCACGCACAGCTCGCCGATGCGCTCGCCCAGCTCGCGGGCCAGCTTCTCCTCGGCCTCGCTGGGACCGAACATCTTGCGCATCAGGGCCAGACTCTGGGCCTGACGATGCCAGTGCTCGCCTTCGGCGGCCTGGTTGCTCCAGAAGTAGACAGCCGCCGCCCGGGCGGCGGGCGAGAAGCGCAACAGGCCGGCCGAGCTATAGAGGTAGAGCAGGCTCTCCAGGATCAAAGCCGCGTCGTGGTCGTGGATCCCGCGCTCATACCCCTCGTCGTAGCGCTCGGCGGCCACCCCTCGCACCAGCTCGAGTAGCCCCGGGTGCACGTCGCCGTCCGGGCGGGTGGCCCCCGAGCGCAGTGTGTCGTAGAGCTTGCTCATCGAGGCCTTCTCGGCCTGACTGAGGATGCTGAAAGCCAGGTACTCGCCCCGGTAGACCTGCTCGGTCTCGCTGACCAGCTGCTGCTCCCAGAACTCGCGGGTGGACTCGAAGTCGCTGTCTTGCAGGCTCTGGTAAAAGTCGGTGCCGGTGATGTGCAGGTGCATCACTCCCTCGCGCGGCACCATGGTTAGCTCGACTGCCTCGGTGTTGACCGAGAACTTGTGCCGACCGAGCCGGATGACGTTGGCGCCCTCCTCGTAGATCTCGGTCTTGTCGCGCAGGGTGCGGGTCGACTCCTGGCGGGCCATCTTGAGGCGCGAGGCCAGCTCGTCGGCCTTGACCGGATCGCCTAGCTCGCGCAGCTTCTCCTCGATGTCGCGCACCTTCATCACCATCGGGTCGCTGGCGAAGTAGGTGTTCAGGTCGTCGGGCGAGGTCAGGGTGCCCGAGCGGCGCACGATGCCCTCCAGAATTCGGTCGGCCGCTCCGATCAGCTGCTGGGCGCGGCGCTGGCGCTGATCAAGCAGCTGCTGGCGCTTGGTAGAAAGCGTCTTGTAGACGTCCTCGCGCTTGGTGGTCAGCTCGCTCATGAACTGCTCGTACTCGCCGAAGCGAGCCTCGAGCTCCTCGAGCTGCAGCATCAGGCGCGAGAGGGCCTGGTCGCACTTTTCGGGCGAGTCGGCCAGGTTGATGGCGCTGGTGACGCTCTGGCCGAAGAGCTGGAACTGCACCCCGAACTCGGCCACCGACTCCTTCTCGCCCAGCTCCTTGCGGCGGGAGGCCATGAGGGCCCGCACCCGGTTGACCTGGCCGAGCACCTCGGCGATGCGCTCGAGAATCTGGGTGCGCACGGTGGCGTCCTCGATCTTGATGCTGCCCAGCACCTCGGTGAGCAGCTCCAG